>NZ_JAVQLT010000002.1:0-244228 GCF_051188035.1 Mycolicibacterium sp. Y3
TGGTTGTCGCTACCGCTTGCGCGGTAGGTGCGAATTGCCTTGTTGCTCAACGTCATAGGTCTATCGTACACCACGATACCGAAAAGTGCTGCATTCCAACATCTTTAAGATTCGACCATCGGCGCTCACGCGCCGGAGGTTGAAAGGGTTTTGATATGACAGTGCCCGCAGGCGGGGGAACCTGCGGGCACCGGGGGCAGGCGCGCTCCGCGCGCCGTGTGGGGGCTCTCAGCGGCGGTCGTAGTCGCATCGCTGACCGGCCACCTCACGGCGGTCCCTTCGGCGCCGCTTACGCACCGCGCGTTGGTGATCGGGCTTGCCGGTGGGCAGCCGCCACGCGCCCGTCCAGGCCGTGACGCCTGCCTTCTTGCTTACCTCGGCCATCGGTCTCACTCCCCTTCGTTTCGGGATCCCAGGCCCGCCCCACTGGCTTGCCCAACAACGGTGACTCTACCGACGGCGACCGACACGTCGGAACACCTCGGCAACATCCCGCAGCTGCATAACGCGGCGTTGCCGGGTCCGGGAGTCCATGCACACCAGCGAGCTATACGCCTCCACGATGGACGCCAGCACCAGCTGATCACGGCGGAACAGGCCGTCCGGTTCGTGGCGCAGGCGGTACGCCAGTTCACGCGGGTCGGTGGGATCGGGCCAGAAGGTGTCCCCGATGGGCACGAAGCCGCTGGGCTGACCGCTCACGACCGCTGTCCCGGCTCAGCACCGACGCAGTTGTCGGGGTGCAGCGAGCACCCTGGGCCGTGCCGCCGGCTGACCAGCTCCTCGGTGGCGGCCCCGCATTCATCGCAGCGACAGTCTGCTGGGTCGGAGTTGGTCCACACCATCAGATTCGATGCCACCACGTCGAGGTACTGCGCAGCTGCGTCGGCCTGGCTGGAGGCGCGGAACGTCGAGGTCTCCCCAGTCATCAGGCTGCGCACGCTCCACACCTGCTTCCCGTCGCAACACCCGTCCCCGCGGTACTGCGCTCCCGGCGGCTCGTCGGTCTGCGGGTCTCCGTCGTAGACCGGGCCGTCGTTGATCATCACCCGCACCCGGCCCGCTCCCTCGAAGGTGTCGATCTGCACCACGCGGGCCCCATCCAGTTCACTGACCCACCCGGACATCGCCACCGGGGCGTCCGTCTCTTCATCGGGACCATCGCCGCTCAGAGCGGCTAGCCGCTCGGCACGCTCAAGCAGCTCCTCGACTACTCGGATGCGGTGTTGATGCGCAAGCCGTTGACGATATCGGGTTCGATGGCGATGACGGTGTCGGCGTGGTTGACCCACGGGTGCAGGCGTTGTTCGTAGTGGGCGATCTCAGCAGGGTCGGTCACGGTGTGGGCGCGGCCGACGACGACCACGCTCCACCCGGTGCGGGTGCAGTGGTCCACAGAGTCCGCTTCGTAGGCGACGATGAGCGAATCGCTTGCCGATACAGCCTGGGAGATCGTTGAGGACAGGCGGGTACGGATGATGATCCGGTCGCGGTCGAAGAGATGGTTGACTGGCCGGATCGCGGGCAGGGCGTTGAGGGTGAACACCACTCGGCCGTAGTCGGTACTCGCCAACAGCTCAAGTGCCTCGGTGCGATCAAGGGCCTGGGCGCCGGCGGGCAGCCGGGCCAGGCCCAAGCCCCCGTCATAAGCCGGCTCCGAGGTACCGCCAGTACTTTTCATTCGCCCGATCTTCCGGCTGCCGGGCGAGCATTGCTAGGGACGTTGTACCCCAATCCGAAATCGGTAGCTAACGGGGCGAGACCTCTAGGGCCAAGGGTGCGCGTAATTCAGTGAACTCCTTCGCCATTTTCGGCGCGCCGTCTGTCGATTGCCGCAATCTCGTTATCGAGTGCCTCGGTCGTGGCATCTGTGGCGAAGATGCGATCGGCGGTCTCTTTATCGAAGATGTAGACACCTTCGAGGGGGCCATCGGCGTAGTAGCGGCGGACAGCTTCGACCTTCCATTCGGCGTTGGCAGGGTCGGGCATATGCCTGATCCCCTCCTCGCGGAGTCGTTCGCGAGCATCGTTGGCGTCGCTGCCAGTGGCGAACCAGGACGCGCACGGGTAACGGGCGATCCACGTGCCGCCAGGTTGCTCGCTGATGATGGGCCGGAAGTGGATAGCTATACCTTGCTCCATCATGAGCCGTTCCACGTCAGCCTGTGTTTCGATCTTCACTAGGGCATGCCTCCTGTGACGTCGAGGGGAGAATGTCTCCACGTAATCCCGCCATCTGCACCCATGTATTCACAGATGAATCCGGTCCCCATTGTCGAAGGGGTACACCAGATGATGGTACCGCTGGGGGGTTGGCTGAGCTGGGTCTGCAGGTCGGCGAATTGCTTACTGACTTGCTCGGCGCGTGGTGCGGATTGGTATTGGATGGGTTGCTGTTCACCGTTGGCGGCGCTCTGCCAGCTCTGTCCTGTCTGCGGGGATGTTGCGTTGCTCGGGGCAGGCCCTTGAGCCGACGGTGACTGGTTGTAGATGCTGATGCCGTTGGCCTGATCCGGAGCCGGATAGTTATACCCACCGTTGATGTTCGGCGGTTGCGGCATCTGCGGCGGTACGAATTCAGTTCCGCCGCCGGGCGGGCCGCCGTTTGAGCCGCCGCCTGTTCCGCAGTCGGGTGGACACGCTGCGTGCGCCACCGCGAGCATTGTCGTTGCTGTCGGCGTCACGACCGGCAGCCCGAGAATCGCAGCGACCAGGACCAGCACGGCCGCGATCCGCCTACGTACGGGGCGGTCACCGCGGCGCGGGGTCGAGCCCATGGATGACTGAATTGTGGCGGCCGCCCGCATGCTTTCCATTGGTTACCAGCCTCTGTTCCTCAGCGGTCCGACGTGTGGTGCGCCGTGCCCGTAGGTCAGCGCGCGTCGACTATCCATTGCTGCCGTGGGGGTTGGGCGCCGGGCCCGTGAGCATGTTGGCTTTCACCCATGCGACTTCGTCGCTGGCGACGCGTACGCAGGTGTCGTATTGATCACCGGTCTGCCCGAACGAGGCAACGCAGTTGGCGGACATGTTCGCAAATAGCGTGTTGTTGCAAACGTCGACTGACGTCGTCGTCGGGGCATCGTTCAAACACAACTGCTGGGTTTGACAGGCAGGGATGAAGTCAGCGGTTCGGTTATCGGGCGAGCTGTACTGGCTGGGGCCGCCTATGCAGGTGCCTGAGTGCCGCTGCGCGTAAAGCGCAGGGTCCACTCCGTCTGGGCGGAAGGTGCCGGCGGGGTCGCTCACGTAGTCGGTTGGGGCGCTGAGCACTTGCGGCGCGCTGTGTCCGCTGGGCATGCCCGGCCAGTCCGAGGTCAGAGCGCCGCTGGTCGGGAGGCTTGACGCCCGATAGGCCACGGTGATGTCGACGGGGAAGGCGAAGATGTCAGCTGGCCCGAGAGTGATCAACACGTTGGATTGGTTCGGGAAGCCCGGGCCGATGCCTGGGGAGACGTTGACTATCGCGCCGTTACGGTCGCGGGCGACCGGGATGGAAACCGTCCCGATGACAGTGGCCGGCGCGCCAGGGTGCGGGTCGGTTTCGACGAGTGTCACATTGGTGCCATGGCGCAGGTGTGTGCCATCTGGCAGTTTGACACCAATTTGCAGGTCCGACGGCGAGAAGATGGTTTTGCGATGAATGACGATGTCACCGCCACCGCCGGCGAACGGAATCACTTGGTAGTCGACATCGTCGGAGGCGTAGGTGGCTCCGCCATCGCCGGACCACGCCGCAGGCTGCAAGGTGAGCTCCCCGGGCAGGTGCAGCGCGACTCTTCTGGACGCCCAGGCGGTCGGGAAGAAGATGCCGTCTTTGGCCCACATCGGCACGGTGAATGTGGACAGTTCCCGCGCTGCGGCCAGGGGTTGTTCCATGCCCGCGGTTTCACCCTGCGGCGTGGTTGATGAAATCCTTGCGCCGCCAATGGGATTGGTCCGTCCTGGGTCGGCGGGCATGGGACGCGGCGCGGGTAACGGGGCGGGTGTAGGTGCCGCACTCGGATCAGCGGACGCACGTGGCGCGATGGACGTGGCGAGGCCTGAGGTCGGGACTGCCACCAACACGAGCGCCGTAAGAACGCTGAACACGAGCGCGGCTCTACTGGATTTACCTGTCCGGGCCATCAAAGGTCTTTCGGTTCGCCGTAGAGGGTTTGGGTGTCGTTGCCGTTGTCGGTGCGGACCCGGATCGTCGTGTAGGACTGGATCTTCACCTGACCACCGCAGCCATCGGCTTCGATGTTCTGATCACGCAGATTCGACACCGCATGCATACTGCGAAGACTTATCCGGTCCAGCGGAACCTGAGCCAGGCCACCGGGTTTAAGCAAGACCCGGATATGCCCACCCAAATGCTCCTGCACGCCGAGCGTGGCACCGGCGGCGGCTCCGCCGAACCCGCCGCCCTGCCCACCTCCCGACCCGCCGCCGCCGTACCCACCGCCGTAGACCTGGCCGTTGACCTGCTGATAAGGATCGATCCCCGCATCGACACCGACCTCCACCCCGGGAGACGAGTCGGTGCGACACCCCACGAAGTACCCCGATTCCAGCTGGGCGTCCTGGATCACTGCCCCACCGGTGCCGGTGATACGGGCTTCCGAGCGCAGTGTCACTCGGGCCTGCCAAGAATTGGAGGCCCCGGCCAGGTTGTCGATATGGTCGATCACCTCATTGGTGGAGTTCACATCCACCACCCACCCATCATCGGTGACAAACTGCGTCCACCGATCCGGCATCACCTGCGGGTCAGCTACCGCTGTGGGGGCTGTGACCGTGCACGCCGCTGCGAATGCAGCGAACATAGCAATGCATTTTGCGCCATGACGCGACGACTCCGCACAGCGCAGCATCAACCGAATCCCCCTTGGTGAACACAGGCCTCAAGCCCCCTGACTTGCCTGATAGCTCACCTGACACCCACACGATGACATAACACGACTGACGCGTCAATACGGATGAGTTGTAGGTCACCATCACTGGGCGACCGACAGCACAGCAACATGTCAGAAGGCCACCGCCAGGCCTCCACGGCCCACGCGCCGCGAACATACTTCCGCGCACCCACGGGCTGCGCGCCGTACCAGATGTGTGAGTAAATGGGCCCGCGGGCTCGGCGGCCACCCCCAGGTGCAGACCCGGCCAAACCCCACGGCCGACAAACGTCTGCACCACCACAACCGCCGAGCCCGCCCCAGGACATCGTCAACGCCTTCGAACGACAAACATGAGCCAAACACGTTTTCACTCAACCGATTACCCACCCACCCCGTGTCGGATGGGTGGTGGGAAGAGCTATCGACTGAAGACGGCGTCGAATCGTCCCGGGCCCGTGGTGATGTCGAATGGCGTGATCAACGGATGACACTCCCGGATCAGGGTGACGCCGACGACCAAGGCCGGGCTGATGTCGGCGGATCTCACAGACATGTCATCGCGGGTGAAATGCTCCGGTCCCCACGACACATTGGCGATCGCGTTCGGGGTCCAGTCAGAACGCGATGTCGGCAACACTCGATAGACCCGCAGAGACGAGACACCCATCTCAGCCGCCACACGCCGGAAAGCCATGGAAGCGCATGGCGAATCGTGCGCACGAGCGCGGGTCGGTTAGGTGACGGCTATTTGAAGAAGCCTTCGGTCCACTGTTCTGGGCCGTAGTGTTCGAAGCTGCCGGTGGCGCTGTGCTGCTCACCGGTCGAATAGTAGGCAGCGCCGGGCACCGCCGCGGGGCGCTCGCCTGCCAGCTCGGTGCGCTGGCTCGCCGACGTGGCAGTAGGCCAGGTCTCCTGGCAGGACCAGTCCGGGATGTGGCTGAGACGGCGCAGCGGCTGGAAGTAGTTCAACGGCTTTCTGACCCAAGTGTTGCTGATGCACGCCAGCCACTGCAGATCAGCGCATTCGTCATCGCGAATGCACACGGCTTGCGAGGTGTCGACCGGGTCAGCCCCCTGTGCGAGCGAGCGCACCTGCCACCACTGACCGCAGTGCGGTGTTTGAACGCCCGCGAGTTCACCGCGCAGTCTGCGCAGCGCCACCAGGGTCTCGTTGACCGAAGCTTCCAGCGCGTCGAGACGGTCGACCGCGCCCTCTATCGTCTGCACCGGTGGTGGCGTCATGGCCGCGACCACGTAGCGACCGGCGCCGTGACCGGTCACCAACCCCTCGGTGATGAGCTGGACGTACGCCTGGCGGCCAGTATTGGACGAAGTCGTCCCGAAATGCCACGCGAGCTGGTCTGGGTCCGGCAACTGGTCGCCAACCCGGTAGCTACCCGCTTCGATCTGGCCGCGCACGTATCGGTACATCTGCCGGTACAGCAAGCCTTCCCACTCGGCTGGCCGCTCCACGCGGGGGCGGGCAAGTTGCGGTGGCGGCTGCAACGGCGGCACGGTGCCCGAAACACGGGTCAGATTCACCGTGCCCGAGACGGCGCCGTCCTGGAAAAACACGATGGGATAGCGCGGTGTCACGGCGTCTTTGGCCATGTATTCCGCGACCTCGCCACGTAACCATTCCTGCCGCTCAGGCGACACGTCCGGGTCCACACTCCGGAGTGCGAGCGCAACAGCATCGGTAAGAATCTCCCCTGGTACAACCCCCGTCAGATTTCTTCCGTTTCGATCAACGACGAACTCGTAGATATCCATGGTTCCGATTATGTCGTCGGGCTCTGACACGACGAGTTTTCGCAGGTGATGCCGCTTGGCGCCGGTCCCGGAGCGTTCCCACGGGTAGCAGCAGGTGGTGAAGATCAGTCCTCGATCGACTGGACGCCGATGAATGCCGGGAGGTCCCTGCTGGCCAGCGCAGCACCGGACGGCGCAGACTCCCGCACGGTGCCGGCCTCCTCGATTGGTGACAGCTGAGGCGCCGCTGGCACTACCGAAGACATCAGGGCTCCGGCTGTTCAAGAATCGCAGGTCCAGCATTCGTCGCAAATCTCGGCGCGATGCTGTGGGAGGTAGGGCCTCCGGATTGCCCCTGGATTACCGCAGACGGCGCAGCAGCCGTTCACCGTCGTCCCGGCCGCTGTGGTATGAGGGTGCGCACTGGTGCCGTCAGGTGATGCCGTGATGAGGTAAGCGGCCTTGGGGCCGGGCTGAGGCGTAGGCAAGCGTCGAGTATCTCGTCTGGTTGCGTGTGGATCCTGGGGGGCACGAAGCCGCAGGCCGGGGGGCAGCCTGCGCAGCCGAGCCGCGAGAAACGCGGCGGGTCGCTGAATCTCGTTGGGCCAGGACCATCGGTGTTCCCGCATGTCGGCGTTGAGCGCTGAGATGAGTTGCTCGGCCGTCCATGCGGCTGGGTTGATACCGGCGCCGGCGATCGCGTCGCATAGGGCACCGATGTGGTCGCGGCCAGGATGGTCGAGCCCGATCGTTTTGTCGGCCAATTGGGCTGTGAGCCGCTGCAATGCGAGAGGCCTGGGCGTAGCCCGGCCTGCGCGGCGTTTCTGGGGAGCGGGTCGAGTTTTGTTTGCGCGCGCGCTGGCGCGCGCCTTTGGTGAGTTAGATCTAACTGGGGTAAACCGCCTATCCCTACGGGATGGCGGTAGGTGGACAACATCCACAGGCTCGCTATCCATTTTCCGGCTTACCAGGTGCCACACCGATGCGCGGTTGCCGCACCTCGCGGTGATCCTTGATCCGTGCCCGCGTGCTGCTTCGACTGCGAATCCGCCGGCGCCAAGCACTTTCCATGCTCGTGTGACGGTACGCGGGTCACAGCCGGCGACTTCTGCAATCCGGGCGCGGGTGACTGCGGCGTTGCGGCCGGTTGCGTGATCGGCGAACGAAGCCCACGCCTGTGCCACTGACAGCATGGTGGCGGTGGTGATGGATACGTGCGATGACGCGCACACCTGTTGGAACTCGGGGCTTTCCGCCCATGCGTGAATTGCGTCGAGCCAGCCGGAACGCGAAGTCCACATCGGCGTGGACGGGGCTGTGGCTCCCGCACGTTCGATCCCCGATCGCCGAGCTGCGCGTCGTTTGACAGCACGCAAGCGCCGGGTGACCGAGGGCGAGTGAGATTGCTCGGCGAGATCCCCGATCGCGCGGTTGAAAGCGAGCGGAGTTGAGGAGGTTCGTAGGTCACGGTTTTGCGCGTCGCCTGGACCGTATCGTGGGCGTGCAGTACCGTGAGACGTGTCCTGATACGACATCGTCCCTTCCTGGGGCACTGGGTGCGGACCTGATTTGAGCGCCAACTCAGATCGAAACCTCGACTTGGCCTCGCTTTCGGGCGAGGCCTTTGTCGTCTTTGGCTTTGGACCGCACTGCTATTCAGATGTGAGCTGTGGTCCCAGGCCCTGCGCCAACAGGGGATGGGCGCTAGTTGTGACTAGGCCGGCATCGGCATCCCTTCTCGAAAACTAGGTCACCTGACGTGGTGACTGCATGCGTGATCACAACGAAGATCTCGTGTGCGTTGCCCGGCTCCGTCTACCGTGAGTCGGGCAGCGTTCATCGCCGTTCCTCGTAAGACGCCTCGGCATGAAGAGCCAAAGCACTGACGGGGACCGTCTAAGGTGTGAGAGCGGAAAATGTCACTACGCACAAGCATGTTGCTGTGATGTGAACTCCTTTGTGGCACAGGAGCTTTGGCGTGTGACGTGTCTTGTTCTGCAGCGTGGTGGCGATGCTGCGTTGCAAGTTACTTAGCGCTGAGCAGAACCACGCGCGGTTGGCGTGGATTCATGAAGACCTCCCGAAGTTGGATGTTTACCCAGTGGGATGGTCGCACGAGAATGCGCGGGCGTCCGCGCGCGACACGCGGACGCCCGCGCATCTAATGGTGACAGTGGGACAGGCGAGACTTTCTAAGAGGCCTTCGGCGTGGCCGCCAACTCCAACGCCTGAAGCACCAGTGCCTGCACCGTACTGATCCCCCGGGCGCGGGCCCACGCCTGCAGCCCCTCTGGGTCGGCGGTTACCCGCTCCAGTGTTTCTGCCGTGAAGACCGGCTGCAACGCATCGACGATCAACGCCTGCACACTCTTGGTGTCAAACTCCTCGGCCAACGCCTCGGCAACGACGTTCTCTGCTGGCAGGAGCCGCAACGTCTTGCGCTCCGTGCGCTTCCGCGTCTCCGTGCCCTGTCGGCTCTTGCGAATGGCCTGAACACCAGAGACCTGCGCCGGCGCGGTGACTTCGCGCTCCAAGACAGTCGTCATACCAGGCTCCCTCTTCCGATGCGGCCAACCACCAGGGTAAAGATCCAGCAGTGCGCGGGCGTCCGCGTACAAGAAAGATAGCGCACCATGCGCCACTACCCGTTGATATACGCCGCGGTGCGCCACGGCGTGTCGAGTCAGCTGCGCCGGCTGCGCTATGACCGCTACATTGTTACGCGTGACAACGCACGGTGGCGCATCCAGTGCCACGCCGACTGACGAGTGGCTGTCAGCCGACGACATCGCCGCGCTCACCGCCGGCCGCGCCACGGCAAATACAGTCCGCAGCTGGTGGCGAAACGGACACCTCGCCTACACCGTCTTCCCTGAACTTGGCGCCAAATCCAACAAGCGCACCACCAGCCGCGACGCCGAAGAATTCCTCCGCCGCAAATACGGCGCCAGCCAGCCTCAAGGCACAACGACCAGTCACTCCCCCGCACCTACGGCGTCGCTTGGACATGCCCCAGCCCCGGTGAACAGCGCTGACCTCATCGATACTCTCTCGGCCGTCAAGGCCGCGGCGGACGCTGCCCTGCAGGGTCTCGTAGCGGAAGCCGAAGCCCACGCCGCATTCACCCGCGCAATGGCCGAGGCCGACGCCAAACGCGTCGAAACCCTCAAGCACCTCCAGACGATGCTGCGCGGGTACGACTTGGCGCTGAGCACCTACCTGCAACCCACGACACCGGAGCACCTCGGTGATCTAGCCGAACACAATCCCGCGGGGGGACTCTGATGAATTTGGCCGAGATCTACGCGGGAGCCGCAGCCGCCATTGCTGCCACTGCACACCAGCTGGCAGCTAGCAGCTAGCAGCGGCGCCAGTCCGGATGCATCGGCACACGCTCTACGATCAATCAATAACGCGCTCGAACAGCTCATCGCGGCAGAGTCGAGTCCGGGCACTGTCGCTGGCTTGCAACAGGTTGTCGAGAGTCTTCACACCGCAGGCACTGTCACCAGCGATCGAGCATTTCAGATAGCGGAGACGCTCAACCGCATCGCCACAAACTACGGTGACCTCGCTGCGGGATTCAACGGCCTCTGGTAAAGCCGATTCGGCAGAGTCAGGAATGCTCGCTCCACCACGTGTAGAGCTGATCCAGACCGGACCCCTGCGGGGCGCCGCGAACGACACCGATGCAGCGCATGTAGGTCGCCGGCCCAGGCGATGACAGTCCGCCCATCATGGGTTTCCGCGCTGAAAAGGCCCGGCCCACTTCCATCCCGCGAGTCCCTCCAGACGCTCTCGTCTGTCAGGGCTGAGCGAACCCCGCGTGAAGCCGACCCTTTGACGATTGATCCAGGATCCGAGGCTGCTTCCCTGCGTCGGGTATCTACCTTCGCGGGCCAGATGTGCACTCAGCTCCTCAAATTGGCGCTCCCAACGGCCGTCTAAACCGTTCCACGCCCATCCCGGCAGTCCTTCCAGACGCGCGCGGCGTTCGGCGTTCAGAGAACCGTCCCTATACCTAAGCCGCTGTTGCGAGATCCAGATTCCGAGCCTGGTACTTTTCACCGGATAGCCATGTCGGGCAACAAGATGTGCGCGCAACTCCTCGAACCGGTTCTCCCATCGGCTCGCCAAGTTGTTCTCCGCCCACCCGGGCAGCGCTTCCAAGCGCGCGCGTCGGTCGGCACTGACCGAACCCCTCTTGATCGCATCTTTTTGATGACGGAGCCATCCTCCGAGGCGGGTGCCGTCGGTCGGGTATCTGCCTTCGCGGCCGAGATGTTCACTCAGTTCCTCGAACCGGCGCTCCCAACGGCCGTCTAAGTCGTTCCACGTCCAGCCAGGAAGCTCCTCAAGTAGCGTTGTCCGGGCGGCCTCAAGCTGCTCCGCACGTCTCCTCATTCGCTGTTCCTTGACCCACCGGCCCAGAACAGAACTCCATGCGGGGTAGCTCTTTTCAGATTCGAGGTGCGCGGACAACTCCGCATACCGCTGATGCCACCGGTCCTCTCGTACGCTCCACGCCCATCCTGGAAGGGCTTCTAACTTATTCGTCCTCTCCGGTGGGAGGGCTTGTCGCTTGTACGCTTCCCGCTGGGCGTTGACCCACGATCCGAGGTCGGTCTTCTGCGTGGGGTAGGCACCTTCACGGGCCAGATGTGCACGCAGCTCATCAAGCCTGCGCTCCCAACGGCTTTCGAAGTGATTCCACGCCCACCCGGGCAGCTCTTCCAGACGTTCGCGTCTGTCAGTGCTGAGCGAACCCCGTGTGAAGGCGACTCTTTGACGATTGATCCAGATTCCGAGGCTGGTGCTGTACGTCGGGTATCTGCCTTCGCGGGCCAGATGTGTACGCAGCTCCTCAAATTGGCGCTCCCAACTGTCGGCTTGGTTCACTGGTCGCTTTTCCGCGGAACCAACCGTGGTGTTTGGAGGTACTGGCAGTGATCGAGTCATGAGTGATTCGTCCACCACGTGTAGAGCTGATCGAGGCTGGGCCCCTGCGGGGCGCCGCGAACGACACCGATGCAGCGCATGTAGGTCGCCGGCCCAGGCGATGAAGGTCCGCCCATCATGGGTTTCCGCGCTGAAAAGGCCCGGCCCACTTCCATCCCGCGAGTCCCTCCAGACGTTCGCGTCTGTCAGGGCTGAGCGAACCTCGCGTGAACGCGACTCTTTGACGATTGATCCAGGATCGGAGGCTGCTTCCGTGCGTCGGGTATCTGCCTTCGCGGGCCAGATGTGCACTCAGCTCCTCAAATTGGCGCTGCCAGCGGCCGTCGACACCGTTCCACGCCCAGCCCGGCAGCCCTTCCAAACGTTCGCGTCTGTCATTGCTGAGCGAACCCTGCTTGAAAACGACTCTTTGGTGATTGATCCAGAATCCGAGGCTACTTCCCTGCGTCGGGTATCTACCTTCGCGGGCCAGATGTGCACTCAGCTCCTCAAATTGGCGCTGCCAGCGGCCGTCGACACCGTTCCACGCCCAGCCCGGCAGCCCTTCCAAACGTTCGCGTCTGTCGTTGCTGAGCGAACCCTGCTTGAAAACGACTCTTTGGTTAGCGATCCAGATTCCGAGGCTAGTGCTGCGCGTCGGGTATCTACCTTCCCGGGCCAGATGTGCGCGCAGTTCCTCGAACCGGTTCTCCCATCGGCTCGCTAAGTTGTTCTCCGTCCACCCGGGCAGTGCTTCCAAGCGCGCGCGTCTGTCGGGGCTGACCGAACCCCCTTTGATCGCATCTTTTTGATTATTGATCCAGGTTCCGAGGGTGGTTCTGCTCGTCGGGTATCTACCTTCGCGGCCGAGATACTCACTCAGTTCCTCGAATCTGCGCTCCCAACGGTCATCGAAGGCGTCCCACGTCCAGCCAGGAAGCTCCTCAAGCAGCACTTCCCGCGCGGCCTCAAGCTGCTCCGCATATCGCCTCGTCCGCTGTTCAACAACCCACCGCCCCAAAACGGACTCTCTTTTGGGGTAGCCCTTTTCAGATTCGAGGTGCGCGGACAACTCCGCATACCGCTGATGCCAGTGGTCCTCTCGTACGCTCCACACCCACCCGGGCAGCTCTTCCAGACGTTCGCGTCTGTCGTTGCTGAGCGAACCCTGCTTGAAAGTGACTCTTTGGTTAATGATCCAGATTCCGAGGGTGGTTCTGCTCGTCGGGTATCTGCCTTCGCGGGCCAGATGTGCACTCAGCTCCTCAAATTGGCGCTGCCAGCGGCCGTCGACACCGTTCCACGCCCAGCCCGGCAGCCCTTCCAAACGTTCGCGTCTGTCGTTGCCGAGCGAACCCTGCTTGAAAACGACTCTTTGGTTACCGACCCAGGATCCGAGGGTGGTTCTGCTCGTCGGGTATCTGCCTTCGCGGGCCAGATGTGTGCGCAGCTCCTCAAATTGGCGCTCCCAACTGTCGGCTTGGTTCACTGGTCGCTTTTCCGCGGAATCAACCGTGGTGTTTGCAGGTACTGGCAGTGATCGAGTCATGAGTGATTCGTCCACCAGGTGTAGAGCTGATCGAGGCTGGGTCCCTGCGGGGCGCCGCGGACGACGCTGAGCAGTGTGCGTTGTTCGTCGGTCCAGACAATGACATCTTGCCCATCATGGGTTCCGCAGAAAAGCGTTCCCGCCGGTGCGTCGGAGCCTGAATGGCGCCAGGGCCCTGGTGACTGAATATTGCCCGGGCAGTTAACGCGCGCGAAGGCGGCGATTGTCTGCGTGAACGCCTGATTAAGAGCGCCCTGATCGGGTTCAATGGAGTAGAGCGCTGTCTGCGGGCCCCCTGGCTCGGCGCTGGGACCGCAGGTAAGCGACGGACGACTGGTGTCGCTGGTGGCCGCGCAGTTCTCGCTCGAATATCCCTTCGGGAGCATGCCTTCAACCTGGGCGACGTTTCCCTGTGATGGCAGCTCACTGGTGCTGGCGTTGCTGCCTTGACCCTCGGCGCCGTTCGGTCGTAGCACTGCCCAGACGCTGAGGCCGATCACAGCGACTACGACGAGAACTGCTGCTGTAGCAGCCATACGTGCGCGCTTGGATGGGCCACGCCGCTGCGGGTATTCCTGGAGCGGGGCGGGCCGAACTTGTATGCGCCTTTCCTCGTCGTCGGCCGTCGTGCGAGCAGACCAGCCGCCGGGGCCCTCGTGCAGATGTGTGGCGACGCCGCCGGAATCTGGGGCTGCCGAGTTGCCTCCCGCCCACTGTGTCGAGGGGGGAGGCGCGAGTGCCCGATCAGCACTGTGTGCCCTGAGCACCGGCGGGTCCGAGTAGGTATCGGCAGTGGACCTCGCTGCCGGCTGGATCACCGCCCGTGGGATGGCGGTTGCGACGCTAGTGATCGCCAGGGACTCGCCATCGATCTCGGCCGCTGCGACAGGCACAATCATGCGGAAGTCGAGCTGGCCGTTCTCCATGTACCGCCCGTCTATCGCATACGCGAGGTCGACCGCTAAGCGCTGCGTCCCTTCGTGGGCCTGCACGGTTGGATCGCTCGAACGCATGACGACTTCACGGATAGTCACATACATTCCACTGCTGCCCAATTCGACATTGAGCTCCGGTACGGGAACGGTCTCACCGGACTGGCCAAAGTGGTACCTAACGGGCTCATCGAGCCGAGCGCAGAAGTATGTCATGCCGTCGGGCCCGGGTCGTGCATCGAAGACTATGCCGGTGATCGGCAGTTGCGCCCGCAAATCGGCAGGCCCTTCGAGAAGGCTGCTGATAGTGAATCTGGCCACAGCGCAGACCTTTCCGTAGTTGGCTCTAAACACCGTCACCGCCAGTGGCAGTGTGGCGAAGCGTAAAAGTCAATTCGTCATTTTATCCGAGCACTGCGGACTGAAAGCCGTTCTGCCAGAAAAAAAGTCCAGACTCCGCACCGTCTCCACGGGCGATCGGCCAGCCTCGGCGGCGTTCATCACCACGCTCCCGCCTCTCCTGTCTTGGACTGGTTTACCTACGGTTCAGTCGACGCTGGAGACCGGCTCGGCCGGCGGTTGCTCCGCTTTGTCGGAAGACAGATTCAGCGCCGCCTATGGTGTCGGCGGGCTTCAGTTTCGGTTGAGGCCAAACTTGCGAGTCATCAGTGCGCGTTTGAAATGAGTCTCCGCATCGTTGACTGTCATCGACGGCGTACCGGGCCCGAAGACCCGGAGGAGGCTGAACGTGAAGTGGCGGGCGTGGTCAGTTTTGGCGCCGCCGGCACCGATGCTCGCCGCGGCGAGTTCCTGCAGGGCGCGGTTGCCCCCATGACCGTCCAGCGCATATGACCTCCAGCGCTGCAGGATTTGCTCTGCCCCAGCTGCTTTCCCAAGATACTGCCTGCCGTTCGACGAGTCGGTGATCAGATAGACGCCCTGCACCTCCGACAACGCTGCTCGCCAGTCGGCATACCGATCGTCGGAGACCATCTGAACCAGCTCGTGGAAGGTCAGGAGTACTTGATCGAATCCCGGGAACGGGACTGGCTATGTCAACTTGATTCAGGACCGGTGGGGCGGCTTGAGTGAGGACCACCACGCGTTGGGGTTCACACTCAGTGAGCAGGCCATGGAAGTCCAGCGGCACTGGCGCTGAGTCGTCAGCTTCTGCGAGCCTTCAGGACGTCGTGGATTCCGTCGGCGAAGACCGCCAGCCACACGACATTGGCGATCGGCAACAGCACTGTGCCCGCAATCACGCCGATAACAGCACCCACCGCCGCACAGGCAGCGCCGATACTCGAACAGACCAGGGAAACTCTCCAATAGGCACCGAGTTTCCGGACGGAGTGACGCGTCGCGAAAGAGATCCCCAACACCACCAGACCGGACACGATGGTGAGACCAGCGAAGAACGTCTGCAGCGTCATGTCAACCCGAGTTGGCCCCGACCGGGGCGGGCTCGGGGGTATGACTCGGCTGGGCGATCATGTGGGTATCAGCCACCCTGGCCACCATGTCGGGATTCCTGCTGGGCAGATCGGGGTCGGGTCCGTGGGCCGGTATGCCCCGCCGACTGCGACGGCCACCATCACGGCCGCAGCCAGGACTGCGATGCCGATCGCAAGGTAGATGGCCCACGGGCGGTCGAGCAGAGTGATGACGAGGGCGTACGCGACCCCTGTCACGACGACTGTGAGGGCTGCTGGTGCGAGCAAGAACACGAGTGCCAGGTTGGCGCTGGGAGTGTGCTTGGGGTAGCAGGTGCCGATCATGTCGGCCAGGATGAGGGTGGACAGGCCGAGGGTTATGGCGCCCAGGATTGGGCATAAAATCATCCCGACGGTGACGATGATCCATCTCGGCATTATTTGAACCCGAACGTCATGGAGATCTGCTTACCCGCAGCAAAAGCCGCTTGCAGTTTGTCGACGGTGTCGTTGATGCCTTGGGCGAATTCAACCGCGGTCATATCTGCACCGTACTTCTCGAACATATCGATCCCGGCTCTGACCGTGATGATATCGCCATCGTCGGTAACGCCAGCATTGTCGAGCGGATTCTGGGGGGCTAGTTCAAGTGCGGTGCTGGGGATTCCGGCGGCTTTACCCACAAATCCGTAATGAATGTTGGACCACATGTCGTAAAAGACCTGCCGGTCGGTCGCTGGCTGCTGAAGGTACAGACCAGCACCCTGAGAAACGTCCAGCATCCGTTGAATCACTGGTTTGTGGTCCCACACCCCACCCACTTGCACCGCATCATGGAATTCCAATAGACCGCGCGCAGCCGATAGGACACCGCTAGACATCTCGTTGCGGATCCTCTGGGTGAAGGCGGAATTGGCGTTGTTTGCCATCTCGCCGTACATGTAGTTCTCGACGGCTGTGAAGCTCTGCTCGGACGGTGTCGGATGACTCAGGCTCTCCGATGTTGTCCACGTCCCGCCTGCTGGTGGCAGTGCAAAGGCATCACCGGTTTCGTTGTGACTGATCTCGAACGAGTTTGGCCGTCCCAACACCTGGTCAACTACGGAACTGTCGTCGTGTGTCGCCGGTGATTGCGGTACGTGCAGGTCCCAGGCCGGCCCGCCAAGTGGGGTGCCGTGATCCCAGTTGTCAGCAGGGGCTGGCGCGCTCGGTGCTCCTGCACTGCTGCGGCGCCGGGATGCCGCGACCGCAGTCGCACCGATCACCAGGGCTGTCGCCGGGCCCACGGGGTTGCTCGGACTGCTCGGCGTGGTCGCAGGTGTGGCAGCCGCGGTCTGGGTGCTCTGCGCCGCCGGCGGTGTCGAGGTCTGCGCCGGCGGCGTAGCAGGAGCGGTGTCCCGTGGCGGCGGTGTCACTGCCTGTTGCGGGGTGCCCTGCGGAGAGTTCTGTTGTCCCTGGCTGGGATTGGCGTGGATCACCTGACTGGGTGCCGGCGCCGGCTGCTGCGGTTGCGCTTGGCTGGAGATCCGGGTGTTCACACTGCGATTCGCACCGTCAGCGCTCCAGCGGTTGTTGGCGTTGGTCTGCTCAGAAAAGCTCGACCCTGAACGCCGCGCACCCGAAGCGCTGCTGGATCCGTGAGAGGCGGACGATCCCCCCCGGTTGCTGTTGTTGTTGGACTTTTTCTTGTTGTCGGTTTTCTTCTTTTTCTTGTTGTCCCCGGGTTTGGAGTGATTCCCGCCCGCAGACCCTGGTTTCGGTGTCGCAGAGGCCTGCGCCATCACCGCGGGATCAGCGCTGATCAGCGGGATGACCAGACCCGCGACCGGGACCAGCAGCGCGGTCATGCCCGCCGCCACACCGAGGCGTACCCAGCGGCCGCGATCATCGATCGATCGCACCGGTACCGCGCGGTGCCGTCCACCGGTGGCGGTGGCGCGCAGCGGGCTGGTCACTGCATCTCCTGCGGGGGCCTGCACCGGTGCGACCAGCGCCGATGGCCATACCGGGGAGCTGGTCGAGCAAAGATCCGTTCGGCTGCCGCGAGCCGCTGCGTGTGATCCTCGGCTACGCCGGCCACCCGTTGAATATCCCGTCATGACAACCCCCCAGTTGTTTCCCGCATCCCCAATTCGGCCAGCAATAATGGCCGAGGCTTTCATGGTGTAGTCGGGAACCGAAGGCCAAACCGAACGTCACCCAGCGGTGATCTAGCGCACAGAGCAAGCGTAGGAAAGTGCCGCTACGCTCCGACCGCAGCAACATGTCCTGACCGAAGACGCGCAGCGGCGTGGCGCTCGAACACGTCAAGGGCTACGAACATCTACCGATCGGGGGATCATGCACACCTTCAACGAACGAGCCCAGTTCGGGTTCAAAGACTTCGCCGCGCTGCTGGCCGGGCTGGTGATGCTCGCGGGCGGGTTCGCGGCGATTACCGCTCTGCCCGAATGGGTTACCCAATGGGGCACAGTGCCGGTGTATCTGACCTATTTCCTGTACATGTCGATCGCTGGGCGGCTGTTCTGTAAAGGCGCCGACGTCGCCTGGGGCGCGCTCAAAGGTGCTGCGGCACCACGTGAGGCTGCGTCGATCTCGCGGAGGTGAGTGGTGTTCTCGTTCAGCCGGCGGCGGTGTTCTTGGTGCGGGCGTGGGCGAGGCGGTAGGAGTCGGTGCCGGTTTCGATGATGGTGCCCCCGAAGGTGAGCCGGTCCACGATCGCCGCGCACAGCCGGGGATCGGTGAACGTCTTTGTCCACGAACTGAAGGGCTCGTTGCTGGCGATGGCCACCGAGTTCTTCTCCTCCCGCTCGGTCAGCACCTGAAACAGCAACTCAGCGCGGCGTTTATCGAGCTCCATGTACCCGAGCTCATCAAGCAGGAGGAGATCCACTCTGCCGTAGCGGGCGATGGTTTTGGTGAGTTGTTTGTCGTCGGCCGCTTCGACCAGCTCGTTCACTAAGCGGGTGGCCAGGGTGTAGCGCACCCGGTAGCCGCGCTCAGCTGCAGCGGTTCCCAACGCGATGAGCAGATGGGACTTGCCGGTGCCGGAATCGCCGATCAGGCACAGCGGTTGACCTTTAGTCACCCAGTCCCCGGTGGCGAGTTGGTGGATGGTGGCCGGGTTTATGTTCGGGTTGGCCTCGAAATCGAAGTCACCCAACCACTTCTGGCGGGGGAACCCGGCGGCTTTGACGCGACGCACGGTGGAGCGGCGGTCGCGGTCATCGCATTCGGCCAGCAGCAGCTCGGCCAGAAACCCTTGATAGGACAGTTGTTCCCGGTTCGCTGCCGCTAGGCCTTCGTCGAGGACGGCGCGGATGGTGGGTAAACGTAGCCGGCGGCAGGCTTGATCGATCGCTGCGAGGGCGGCGGGTTCGGTCAGGCCGCGTTGGCGGCGCAGCGTGGTGGTCACCGAAGTGGCGGCTGGGCTCATGACACGTGACTCTCTTCTCTGGTGGTGGTCGGCGTGGCGCTCGCCGGGTGGGTGTCGGCGCTGGAACTGGGGCGGCGGCGGGCCAGCAGTTCGTCATAGACGGCGACGTTGGGTAGTGGCCGGGTATCAGCTGGTGGGCCCGCGATGATCGCTGCTGAATCGGTGAGCCTGCGCTGAGTCAGGCTGACAACGCGCTGCTCATATGGTGTTTCATGCGCACCAAGATGGCGGTCTGATTCGGGACCACCCTCGTGCTGGGCAGCGTGACGGCGGGCTTCCACCGCCACCACATCAGCGCTCACCGAGCCAATCGACACCGCGGCGGTGATCCCCGCGATCACATCCAGTTCAGCCATAGTTCGGTGCAGCAACAGCACCTCGATCAACTCCCGAGTGCCCGCACCACCGCCGTTGACCCGCCGAGCGGCAGCCCAGAACGCCTCATGCGCCGCGGTGAACGTGCCCGTCGCCCGCGCCCGGGCCAGCGCGGTCGACCCGGGAAACGCGCCCGGTTTGATCTTGAGGACTTCCAGGTGGTGATCCAACAACACACTGGACCCACCCCTGGTCGCGATCCGTGGATGGGTCGCGATCACGTTGGCCCCGTCGAATACCACCACCTCGTTGGCCCGCAACGAGACCCGAACTTTGCGCCCGATGAACCGCACCGGCACCGAATACTTCGCCATCCGCACCGTGATCAACGCCGACCGATCCACCCGCGGCGTGAGCACCAGGCCAGGATCAAACGGTTCGAACGGCAACGGCGCCAACAGGGGTTGCTCGGTGGCGAAGTCCTCCCCGATGGTGCGGATCCGGTCACCGATACGCCGGTGGTCATCTTCGGCTTCCCAGCCGCGGATCCGATCATTGAGCTCCGGCTAGGGAGTCGACCTCGGGCATCGGAGACAACCGGTTACGGCGGAAACGGCCGACTTCGCCTTCCACACCGCCCTTTTCATGCGCCCCAGCGATACCGGGCTGGCAGTAGAAGGCATCGAACCCGAAGTGTGACCGAAACAGGATCCAACGCTGGTTTTCGGTGCGACGCCGATCCGTTCCGTGCAGCACCGTCGCCACCGCGCAGGTCAGATTGTCGTAGCGGATATGGCGTGTCGGGACACCCCCGATCGCCGCGAACGCCTCAATGTGGCCCTCCAGGAACGCTTCCTGCCCTTGGGTGGGATAGACACGGTGAATCGCCTTACCCGAGTGGGCCAGCCAGAACACGAACATGTGGCACTTGGTTTTCACCCCGGCCAGCATCACCCACACCTCGCCGAAATCGACCTCGGCTTCCGCCCCGGGCGGGTGTTCCTGCGGGACGAACACCTCCACCCGGCGGCCCGCTTCGATATCGATCTGGGCACGACGCACACGGGCGTAGTCCCGGACGGTTGAATACGACAGATCGACCGCGCCGTGTTCCTCAATCAGCCGGTGCAGAATCCGCCGCGCGGTATGGCGCTGCTTGCGCGGTGCTGTCGTATCAGCCCACAACATCGCATCAATCACCGATTTGAACGGGTCAGGTCTCGGCGACCGGCGCACCGGAGTCTTACGCGGCGGAGGCACCGGATCAGCCAACGCCTGGCGCACCGTGCTGCGACTGACTCGATACTTACGCGCCAGTGTCCGAATCGACAATCCATCGACCCGGGCATCGCGACGAATACCGGCGAACAATTCCACACGCAGTCCCATCGGCCCTCCACCCAACTCGCTCCAACTGATGGAGTCCACGTTGAGGTGGTCCTGAATCAAACCGTCACAACCACGCCGATGAGCCGAACAAAGTGGTCCCGAATCAAGCCGTCACACCGGGTCCGAATCAACCTGTCACAGACACGGGACCTTGTCCCGGTCCGCGATCTCCAGCACCGGCAGGCTCGTGGCACCGGTAGCTCTGCGGTGCCATCGGCGCGGGTTACTCCACTCCACCACCAGCCGATTCGCCAAGGGCGCTAGAAATCCGCTCGGCTGCAGATCCCAGAATCGATTGGTCTCCGTCCGCTCGGCCAGGACCTCACCACGATTCTCGAAAGTGCCGTAGAGCCGCGAACGCCGTTGGCCGTCGGCGATGAACACAACCCAATACCGTCCTGGATCGGCGGGAAACAGCCTCGACGAAATATCCTGGTAGCGCGTGTAGTCCCGCACCCGCCTCGGAGTCAGATCCTCTCGCCCCCTCAGCCCGCCTTCATCGCTGCTGTTGAAGCTGTGCCGGATTAGATACATGTCGTCGAGGGCTATCGGCGGATCGTGTTCAGCTCCAAGGCCACCAAACACATGCCCCAGCGTCAGGAACCCTGCCAGCTCACCTGCGCGACCAGACGTAGCAGCCGTAACAGGCTGGGAGACCCGATTCTCATCGACCACGGCCTCACCTTATTGCCACCCTCGTCGAACTGAGCGAACCCGGGCACTAGGCCCTCGCGGCGCGCTGCATCCGGCCGCGGCGTCACACCGGGATTTCGGCGCCCGGTACAGCCCGGCCTGTGCACCCTGGAACATCGGCACCGCACACGGCGGTGAAACCTGAATGCGCACAGCGGTCCTTTCGTCGAAGGGGCACCGGTGGCCAGGAGCTGCCGTGAAGCTTGCGGCGAATTACCGGCCATCGAAGCCACCACCGCCGGCGCAGGACGGTGTTGCTCACCGCGTGGGTGAACCCGGGGTTGTCCTCGATGAGCACTGTGACACCGGTGGGACCCGAGACCGGATAGTCCGCCGGCGGATCGCTGAAGTGGATCACCTCATCGGCGGTCTCCACCAGCACCGTGACCCGCAGTGTGGCGGGAATTCCGAACAACAGCTGGCGATCCGGATTGCGGGCCTCACCGATCGCCAAAACCCCACTGGCAACGGTGAACTCGCCTTGGTACACCGGCCTTCCAAGTCCTCGGGTGTCGGTGCCGACCAGGACCCGCACCCGAACCTGGTGACCGAGAAGCTCACCGTCAAACATGCTCATCGTGCGCACCCAGATCGCATGCACAGGCCGCGGCGGAGTCACGACACAGCCGATCGCCTCGTGCGCATAGATCCCCGGCACGCCACGAGCGCCGACATCCTCGATCACCACAACAGCACCATCGGGTGTCACCTGCACATCACAGAGCACCGTATTCGCCATGATCAACGGACGTGACTCATTCGCGGCTGCTCAGCGGTAGGCGGCTAGCGCTGAGGAAGCCGAGTTCAGAGCCTCCATCAAAGGTAAGTCCGAGAGCCGCCCGGCTATCCAAGTAGTCGCCAACTCGGGCGAGCGCGATCGTGATGGCGTGAATGCCATCTATGCCGCCGCCGAAGCTGATCCACGGCTGGTCAGCAGTGCCGGTGATACGGAAGGGGCAGTACCAACCTTGGTCCGCCGGCGCCGCCGGTTCGAACGGTTGGGGGGGTCCGAGCTCAACTGTTACCACGGTAGCGGCGGCGGTGCGCAGCACGCGCGTAGCCATCGGCTCGTCGAAGTCCAACTCCATGGGTGAGGTCTCCTTCACTGGTTCACTCTGTGCGGCGAACAACGCGGATGGGATCACAGCTAAGAATGAAGCGACGCCCGACCCGCGCGTCGCGCTCCCCCACCTAGTCGCCACCCGCACCCTCTCAAGGGCGATATCACCGGAGAGTGAGAGGCCACTCTAGCCTGCTGATTTGCCATCGTCGTCCACCACAATCTGTTAGGACCATCGCATATACTGACTGAGGCGTCAACCCGGCATAATTTCTCGAAGACAGCAAATGAACCCGGCCGTCGACCTTCTGGACCGCATCCCGGTCCTCCATGTCTGGCGCCGCGTCGACGCCCGCGTTTCACCGACCCACGCCCCGGGAGCAATCCTGCACCCGCCCACCTTTGGATCACCGCGAAAGCAACGCCCCCGATCGGAAAGATTTCGATGAGGACCGACACACCGCGCACCACCACTGAACAGAAAGGCCGATAGGCGATGTGGATCTGGGGTATGCGCCTGTCCGAACGCCGACGGTTACTGATCGGTTCGGCCTGGATCTTTTCGTGCCTGTTCGGCAATGCCGCGGTGAGGCTACGCCACCATGGATACGATCGGTGGACCTGGTGGCTGCTGTTCGCCGGCGTCTGTGCCGCGATCAGCCTCCTGCTGAGCTGGACGCTAGCGCGCTACGGGCGTCTGGCGCTCGCGCGCCACCGGCAAGCGTTGGCCGGCCTCGATGACCATCAGTGCCGACAGGTAGCGCGGGTGTGGCGGCGACACGAACCCATCCCCACCGATGCGGCCGTCCTAGTAGCGGCGCTGAGCCTGCACGCGCTGTCAGAGCGGCAACGCCTACGCACATGGCGCGCCCGTACCATCTTCGCGGTCCTCTACGCGGCGTCGAGCTGCCTGGCCTACTTCGCTACCGATCACAGACTCGCGATCGCACTAACGATGTGGTTCATCGCGGCCCTCATGATGTCTCCTGAAATTCACGCGAGGCTACGCAGGCCCCGGCTGGCGTTGTTACGCGCCGCCGCCCAGGACGATCCCGGCGTCACCGCCGCGATCGACACCATCACCAGCCCTCCCGCGGCTCGACCGAGACGAAATGTGTGGATGCTGATAGCTGCGGCGCTCATCAGCCTTGGGTATTTCGCATCGTTCGCGGTGGCTGTTCACTTCTCGCCGAAAGAACGCGGCTGCCACGCCTGGCGGTCGATCGTGAACGATGGCGATTCCGAGTTCATATGGACCTCCAACATCGGTCCTGGCGGCCCGCCGCTGGCCGACTACCAGCAGTGGGTACAGCGGCTGCACACCTATGCCTCCGACGCCGGCGATGACCCCGACACCGCGCCCCGTATTCGCCGTATCGTCGACCTGGCAGACCAGGCGGTGGAAGTGGTGGGCCGCACGCGGCAGCCAGACTTCGATACCCGGCCAGAAATGTTGATCGGGCCGCAGACCCACTACGTGGACTTGCTCAAAAGCTTCGTGGGCGAGTTGGACTCGATGACTCGCCTATGCACGTCATGACCACCTGAGCACAAGACCAGTGCGGGCGGGCTCCGCGACGCCACCGATGGTCGTTGCCGGCGGTCCTCGTACCCACCACTGAGGAGATCGACGAGCGTCTTGCGAAGGAGGAGATCGTGCGCCGGACCGTTCGGATCATCGGCCCCATCGACGCCTTCGGATCGACGCCAGTGGTGGGGGCGTCGATGGAGATCGACCTCGCTGATCCACGCCTGATCATCAACAGCCCACAGGCAAGCCTCACGGGCCGGATGCGAGGCAAGGTCCGGCTCGGTCCATCCGTTAGCCGAACCGGCGCAGGGCACCTCTTGGGTCGCGTTCACCCCCGTCCTCGTCGAGAACCCCACCCGCCTGATGATCGTGATGGTCGTCGACCCTTGATCACACCCACACCCCAGGTCGTGGTCTGTCTGAAGAAGGTGGAGCAGGCGCCGGTGAGGGGGGGTGATGATACTTCGACGGGGCAGTACACGATGCTGGCTGTACAAGTCCGGCATTGCCATGCTGGCGCGAGATGTTTGGAGGCAGCGGGGTGAGACCAGAGGATGCGCGGCCAGTACCGCCCGTGACGATTCACTGGGTCGCCGGCGACGGTGATGCGCGGCGGGCGACGATCTCGGCGTTCGCCCGACCGCGGGCGTGGCTGCGGGTGGGCATCGGTTCGCTGGTCGCCGCCGCCGCTGTCGCTGGTATCGCGGTCGCTGCCGGCGCCCGCGCAGCCGCCGCGGGGATGCTGCTCCTGGGAACGTTCGCCGGCTACCTGGCACTGCTGCAGCTCGTGTCGATGGCGTTGGTGTACCGCCGCAACAAGCGCATCTGCGCAGCCGGCTCACGGTGGGCAGCGGGCTCCGACGAACAGGTACTGCGGTTCGACTGCCCCGACCGAACCCTGGTACTGGACCGGTCGGCCATCCGGTCTGCGCGGCGTTCGGGCACGGTGGTGGTGCTGCGGATGAACGCCGGTGACACCTTCGCCGTTCCGGGTGTCCTGCTCCCCGACGCTGCGTTGCAGCGCAGAATCGGGTCGTGAGCACAACACTCCCGTCCGCCCATCAAGGATTTCTGCCGCTACGGCGGGCCGTGGCGTGCGGGGTTCTCGTTCTCGCGGCGGCGACAGGTTCGGCCTGCGAGTCCTGGACCGCGGCCGCGCCCACAGGCGCTTCCGTGACTGCGGCGTCCAGTGCAGCAGCCGCCCCGCAGACGGCGACGGCGACGCAGGTCGTCAACGTGGCGGCGGTCGTCGACGGACAACCCGCCAACGGTTACCGGGACACCACGCCGGCGGACGCGAACAACACGGTCTCCATGTGCGATGCGTCCCCTTCCGGTGCCGATGCCGGGATCTACCGATGCTCGCCGTCGGCGGCCGGGGCTGATGTGTGCTGGCGCTCGACCGGCTCGACACTGCTGTGCGTCGATGACCCCTGGCGCAAAGAACTTCACCGGGCAACGGTGACCGATGTGCTGCCCGAGGCCGTACCGTTGTCCTCCCCCCGCCCGTTCGCCCTGCTCCTCGATGACGGCACGCAATGTCGCATCCGCAACGGCGGCGCCTGGGGCGGCCGCCACGACGGCCTGGTGGGCGCCTACGGCTGCCAGGGCGCTGATGCGGTCCTGGTGGCCACCGCCGACGGTGCGCAACCCATCGATCGCTCTCAACCACGCTGGACGGTGCAGGTGGGTCCCCTCGGCGCCGACAACGTTTCGTTTCCACCACCGAGGACCCGCGGCGTGACCACCGCCTGGTTCGCCACAACAGGCAACTCCCATGTCTGATCCCCGCCCGATGACCCCGCCCGAGGCCGCGTTGGTGCACGCGTTCCTGGCCTTCGACTTCCCCGGCGTCGAGGAGCTGCGGGTGCAGGCCCGCTCACTGCTGGTGACCCAGGGCTGTGCCTGCGGCTGCTGAACCCTGAACCTGCATCCGGTCGGCGACGACCTTCCGCGCTCGGCCGCCGCCCGGCCCGTCGACATCGACGCTGACGTCTTCGACGCCGACGGCAACGCAATCGGCGGGGTGATCCTGTTCCCCCACGACGGCCTGTTGGCGATCCTGGAGGTCCACTACTGGGTGCAGCCCCGGCCCGGGCTGCCGTCGCTGGACATGATCGAGTGGCACCGCGACACCGGTCCCTGGACCCGTTCGGGCACGCGAGCGGAGAACGCCAAGACCGCACTGACGTTGCCGTCCTGAACGCGGCCGCGTCTGCGTGGTGTCAGCCCAAGCCGACGTAGCGGGCGGGAACGGCGGCGGTCAGCCACACCTCCTTCAGACGTCTCGAAGAACTCATAGCCCTCGGCTGCCATCTGGCCCGCAGCGACCCGCAGGACGCAAGGCCGGGTGTGCCGAGCGGCGAAGCGGTGCGCAGCCCCGGCACTCGGCGACAGCGCGACCCAGCCACTGCCTGATGGCCGCAGCCCGGTCCGCAAAATCGACATCAGGGCGGCTTCGCGCCTCCCGTGGAACAACGACAGCGGCGGCACCGCCGGCCTCGGATCATCGTTGACGGCAGTCCCTCCGATCGGCGCCGTGGATGAGGACCCCGATCGCTCCGCGCTGCGGTGGGCCCTCCGGCTCCGGCCCGGCTCGAACGGGCAGCCACCCTCACCGTGCGCGGTAGGTCGCACCCTTACCGAGTAGATGCGACTTGGGCGGAGTCGTGGCTGGACGCTACTGGCGCATCGGCAGTGATGGCAATCGAATTCTCATCCGCCGTCCAACTACGCGCCGTGTCAGTGGTCGGACAACCACTGCCCGTACTTGGCTCGCAGAGCGTCGCGGGTGGCGGTGTCGGGGCCGCTGCACCCTGCCGTCGATCCGCAGCGAGGAATCCGACCACACCGAGATCGACTACTCCCGCTACTCGGAGTGCGGCTGCTGCATTGCCGATTGTCCGGACGTGCACCCCGACTCCGGCAGTGGTCTGCGCGTCGTTCCCGGCTCAGCGGTGATCGCTCAGGAGTACGTGGCTACGCTGCCGGGCGAGAAGCAGAAGGCGTTGCGGGAGCAGGAGGCCCGCGGCGAGCTGCGGATCGCTCCGCAGTCGGAGATGCGGTTGTCGAGGAGGGACTGATGAGGCTGAGCTTGATTGTGCCGTACATCCCGCCGCCCACTCTCGACTGCGCCGCGAAGTTCTACGGTGCGATCCTCGACGCCGAACCCATCGCCGAGAAGCACGAACAAGGACCTGATCACTGGTCGGTGACCTGTGCCGAGACCGGCCTCGTGCTGGAGCTGTACCCGGCCACATCGCGGCCGCACACCGCAACCGGGTTGGAGTTCCGGGGCCCGGACGTGGACGCCGCAGTGCAGCGGTTGATGGACCGCGCTTTCGCGCTGCCCGAACGAACCCGCGATGGTGACGGTTGGTGGGTGAGCGAACCCATCGGCAACACCGTTGTCCTGCTACGCGAGAAGTAACACCCAGTCGGACATACACTCCGCAACATGTTCGGCAACCGGAAGATCTTCCGCGACCCACCCGTCGAGCTCACCGCGGCGCAGGAGGCGACCGCCAGGAACGCTGCGCGCCGCGCCGCCCGAGAGGCTCGCCGCTCCTTGCGCACGGTCCGCGGGCAGTATCGCCGCTACCGCGCAGGCGCCGGTGTGGCCTACCTCGACTGGCCTCGGTGGCGGGCCGAGTACCTGGGCGAGTACAGGGGCGGCGGGATCAATGAAGGCGGCGCACAGGTCGGCACGAACGTGCCCGGCGACGCCCTGTAGGCCGTCGGTGGTGTCGACCGCCGATTCCCGTGCTCGGGCCTGCGGGTCCCGCAGCGACGCCACAAGAAAAGGCTGACCGGTATCGGTGTGGCAGACCGCTTATCAGTAACAAAGCGGGCCAGCCGGCTTGTCTGTGCAGTTCGGCACGTTGGAGACATGTGTAAACCTTGCGAATGAGAACCGGACCGTCCGCGACATGTAACCCCGAGGCCGTGGCGCGACCTCGTCCCCATTGCCTGTCGACATCGGAGATTCGGGACACGCGGTGTGAGACAAGACCTCCGATGGCGCTAAGAGTCAAGGGGTGGATTCGGAAACGTCTCAAAGTCCATGACCAGCGAGTTGCTGATTGTCAAGGTAATTCGGTCCCACGGTGACGGAGCTAGTTGGCCCACTTCGGGCGGTGAAGACGAGATTGCTTTGCTAACGAACCCGGGTCCCATAGCCGATCCGCATCGTTGTGCAGCTGGCCCCAGGGTGTACATGGATCAGTGCAGGATTGTTGCGATCGTTTGCCAGCGGTGGTGGCGGTGGCGGAAC
The DNA here is from genome assembly GCF_051188035.1 of Mycolicibacterium sp. Y3. Classification (NCBI taxonomy): domain Bacteria; kingdom Bacillati; phylum Actinomycetota; class Actinomycetes; order Mycobacteriales; family Mycobacteriaceae; genus Mycobacterium; species Mycolicibacterium sp. Y3. The sequence goes on from NZ_JAVQLT010000002.1 coordinate 28,182, forward strand.
ATGAGCTTGATGAAAATCCTGGTCAGGATTCCGTGAAGGCCGTCGTCGGTTTCGATTTCGTCGGTGTAGCGGCAGTGCCGATCGTCAATGGGCTCGAAGGTGAGACGGTGGTTCCACGTGTGCACGGGGCCGCCGTGTTCGTGGGTGTAGATCTCGGTCGGGTCGAGCTGTTTGATGGTCAGGTGGTGGGTCCAGGCGGGAATGAAGCCGAACCACCAAAGGCGCGCCGATCCTTGGGTACCGATTTCGATGTGGTTGGGTACGTCGAGGCGATATATGCGTAGCACTGGTCTCAGGACGTAATTGACGTGCTCCCCGGACTGAAGTCCGGGGATTCCCGTGGCGGCTTACGCCGCTGTTGGGGTGCTTCCTGTTTCAACACCCACTGCCGCAACAGGTTGCGGTCTTACACGGGCTCCACAGTCGTTTAGTCTCTCTGCCCGCCCGGCAGCGAGAATGACGTTGGCGGCATTGTGGTCTCGGTCGTGAACGGCCTGGCACGACGGGCACGTCCATTGCCGGGTCTGTAGTGGGAGGTCGTCGAGGCGATGCCCACACCCCGGCGTAGAGCAGGTTTTGCTCGATGCCAACCACCGCGACACCGTGTGCACGGTGCGCCCGTAGTGGTCGGCTTTCTCGCCGATGATCTTTACGAACTGGCCCCACCCGGCATCGCTGATGCCGCGTGCAAGCCGGCGATTGCGCACCATTCCGGCGATGTTGAGGTCTTCGACGTGGAGCACTTGGTTCTCGCGCACCAACGCCAAAGCCGCCTTATGGTGATAGTCCCGCCGCGCCCGCGCCACCTCGTTGTGCGCGATCGCGACCCTGCGCCTGGTCTTGCCTCTGTTGGCCGATCCTTTCTGTCGGCGGGACTTCTCCCGCTCCAACCGACGCAGCTTGCGCAGCTTGCGGCCCAAATGCTTCGGATTCGCCATATCGACTCGGCGGCCATCGGTGGTGGCGACCGTCGCCAGCCGGGCGATCCCGACGTCGATCCCGGCTTCCTGGTCGGTCGCCGGCAGCGGGACTGCCGGCACCTCGACGACGAAGCTGGCGTAGAAATGTCCGTCGGGCTCTCGAATGATCGTCACCGAGGACGGCGCTGACGGCAGCTCGCGGGACCAACGCACCTTCACCTCGCCGACCTTGGCCAGGAATAGTCGACCGTTCGCTTTGAGGCTGAACCCGTTGCGGGTCAACCGAAACGACTGCCGATGGCCCTTACGCGACTTGAACCGCGGTCGACCCACCCTGCGGCCCTTGCGTTTCCCGGTGGCCGAGTCGAAGAAGTTGCGCCACGACCGGCGGGAATCGTTGACCGACTGCACCAACGCCACACTGGGCACCTCGCTCAGCCAACCACGCGCCTCGGTGGTCTTGGCTGCGGTGATCACCCGACGCTGAATCTCACTATCGGACAACTTCACCCCGGCCCGATACGCCTCATCCCGGACCCGCAGGGCGTCGTTGAACACCACCCGAGTGCACCCGAACACCCGCGCCAACATCAACTGCTGGGCCGGTGTCGGTTCAATGCGATACCGATAACGCATCTGCACACCACGACTGTAAAGGCGACCTGTGACAACAACGACCTATCGACGCGCCCGACACAGCGTTTCCGTACTGCACGCCCACCTGGTGTTCGTCACGAAGTACCGGCGACCGGTGTTCACCGACGCCATGCTCACCTTCACCGAAAACACCATGCACGGCGTGTGCGCCGAACTCGACACCGAACTGATCGAGTTCAACGGAGAAACCGACCACGTCCACCTGCTCGTCGCCTACCCACCCACCCTGGCGATCTCCACCCTGGTGCAACGCCTCAAAGGCCGAACCGCTCACGCGGTCCGCCGCGAGTACACCGGCATCTGCATCCGTGCGCACATGCGCGGACACCTCTGGTCCCCGTCCTACTTCGCCGTCTCCTGTGGAGGCGCACCGCTGTCGATCATCAAGCAGTACATCGACGGCCAAGCCCGCCCACTCTGAACACCGGGCTACGCCCGCTGACAACCAGGGATGGGCTCACCCCGGACTAAAGTCCGAGGCTTGCGCCCAAGAACCCGGTCAAAGAAGGCGCCGAACTCGCTGCTGAACAACTCGCCAAGCACGCTGACGACCTCACCCACGCCGCCGAGAGTGTCGTGGGCGTCGCCAAAGCCGGCCCGACCCCACCCACGCAGCTCGTTGACGACATCACAGCGAAGGCGCCGGTGCCCGGCGTGGGTACACCGAAAGCGCCCAACGCTCCCCCTGTCAAGACCCCGCGCGATGTCCCGCCGGGGCACACGCTCGATTGCGGATGTGTCACCCAGCACCCTGCCGGTGTGTACGACGAGACCAAGATGGGCGGGCAGGGGCCCTTCATCGATCACTACGAGGCCGGGATCCTCGACCAGCCCAGCCCCTTCACCATCGCTGACGAGGCGACTCAGCTCGCCAATCGCAACGAAGCGATGAAAGGATTCCCACTACGGTCAGGCTTCGCCCGCGACGAAAAACCCCTCGCTATGAGCGCTGATCGCGGTACCGGTCGTCCCACCGTCCGCTACCTGAATCCGACGGCATCCTCGCGCGAGGGCAACATCTGGTCAAACTTGCGCCAGAAGTACCAACTCAAGCCCGGTGACCGTGCCGAGATCGTATTCAGAGATCGCTCCGGACAGATCAGCTGCCGCAGCTGCGCCCAACGCGACCTCCTCAATCGGCAGCCACAGCTGCGACCGTCGAATCCCGCCCAACAGCGCGCCCTCGATGAGCAGCGGGTGACTACGGTGACTAACCGTCAGCGCGTTACCGCCATTCAGAAAGCCGGGACGATCTCCGCTCGTGAGAACCGCACTCACGACGACCAAGGATCATCGGCACACAAGAACCGCGATCAGAAGAAGAAAAAGAAGAAGAGCAGCCAGCACCACCCCAAACCCCGCTGAGTCAGAAAGGACACTGATGACAGGGATGACCGGGAATGAACTACTCGCCCAAGCCACCATGATCCCGATCTACCACCAAGTGCGTTTCTCGGCGCTGGGCTCGAGGACCGTTCCTGAATTCGATGATGATGCCGACGAATACCTTGCTGACGAATCCAGCATCCACGTCTACACCTTCGCCGACGACCAGGACGAGCACGCCGACCGCACCGTCGACATCTACGTCTACCGCGGCGCCGACACCGCTGGGCTGGGGCGACTCATTTTCGACACGCCCCTGAACTTCCCTCAGCCCGAACTCACCTTCGGCAGCATCCTGGAGACCGAGGACTACCACCACCACGTGCCACTCAGACGAACAGGTGCCATACCTATCCGGGTCCTTACCCGAGAAAGCCAGCCCGGCAACGGAACCGACATCATCAACGTCCTCATCGACGACAGCTAGCTGTGATGTCCAGGGACGTTGTCTCGTCAGAGCGAGGGAACTCTGGACATAGAGAAAGATCGGATTGCCCTGGGCAGGGCAATCCGATCTTTTATAGATTCTCTTCGTTTGTACTTCTTGGAAGAAAAAACGAGCTTATGGTCGGCAAGGCCGGGCATGTAGCTCGTTTACGTCTTAAATGTACCACATGCCGATCCAGGAACCACCGGAGTATGCCGACTTCACCGCCAGGATCATGGAGATTTGCTCGACGCGCGCTCCGTGGCACCGCCGGCTCTGGCGTGCGGGGACGTTGCAGGTCGGACGCGAACTTCGCGACGAAAGCGCGCGGCCTGGTACTCCGGAGTCTGCGATCGCCGACTTGAGAAAGCACTGCCGGCACAGTCTGCAGACCGATAACGGCATCGCGGATCGCGGACAGGCTCTAGGCAATCTGGCCGGCATCAAACCGGGGGTGACGTACTCCGACCATGCCTGGGTGAGTCTGCGCGAGCACCTCGATCGATATGACCAGGACTATCTCCAGACGTGGGCTACGGCATTCGACGCCGTACCGGATCCAGACCCCCGCCGGCGAATCGATATTGAAGGCGCCGCGCGGCGGATCACCGCTCACCTTCTCGATGCAGGGATGCACAAGAGTAGCGTTTACGCCTGGCTGCGAACGATCCGAGACGATCCATCAACCACCTTGTCGATCGGTGACTTCTTACGCGAGGCTGACGCTCGACTGAAGAAGCCTCTCAAGCTCTACACGTTCTGCGTTCCAGTACAGAGTTCCCCGAAGTTCGACGGATCGGGGCCACCACCTGGCTGGCTGACCGCCCAGCAGACAACCGAGTGGAAAGCGCAGTATGCGGCGAAGGCGCCTGGAGTATCTCAGCAAGGCTCGTTCCTCATCGAGGTGTCTGCCCATGACATCAACACCGCAGCAGACCGAGCCCGCACACGCATATCCAACCTCGCAACCAAGCTGCAACTAGGCGCGAAGAAGCCGATCACCCTGAACCCGAGCATGTGGTCGAAGGACAAAGGCAACGAATTCCCCGCCCACGCCACCAACCGCGTCATCAATGTGCACGCCTTCGAACGCCTAGGACACCTGCACGACCTCGACACGGTCGACTACATCACCAACACCCTGGCGCTCGTGCAGGCAGTCCGCACCGGACCCCCGCACGTCGCCGTCGTCAACGGCTGGGCAGCTATCGAGTCACTGATGGTCGGCCCGGCCGACGAACAGGACGTCATCGCCGCGCGACGATTCGCGTTGATCGTCGCAGCAAGCATGCTGCGCGCGGAACTGTCATGGCTCTCACGCTCCTACACCAACCTCCATAGCGGACCCGCCGCCGACGAGATGCGGGAATGCAGCGAAAACCTAGACCGCGCCAAGCTCTTTCAACAGCACCTCCACAACAGTCCACCGCTGAATCTGAATGCGATGGATACGCTCGCGCTGAACCGCATCCGACCCGCCCTGGCCAATCCGCGAGGTGAGATCGAGAAGATCACCGACATCCTTACCCGTGAGTTCACCCGCCTCTACCGCAAAAGGAACATGATCGTCCACGGAGGCCAGATCCAGGAGAGCAGCCTGCACTCCCTGTCTGAAACACTTGCTCCCCTGATCGGTGCCGGCATCGACCGAGTCGTGCACGTCGGCCTAAAACACAACGTTCGACCAATCGAACTGTCGGCTATCGCCGAGACGCGTACCCATTACCTTGCGCCCAGCACCTCCACCAACGCGGGAAAACTACTGGAACTACTGGAGTTCTGAACCAACTCCGCGGCACCTCGTTGCACGGCCAAGAAAGTGCTCGCGGTGGTGATTGCGGCCCGGTTCTCTCACATCGTGGCCGTGGCCGTGGCCGTGGCCGTGGGCGTGGCCGTGGCACGGGTCGGGGCCCGACCGGGCAGCGGCGGAACGTAGAGGGGGTGCAGGGTCAACAGCTGTCGACGGAATCGGCGATGTCCGGACCCTGACTGATTCTGGATGTCGATATGCTCGGTCTCGACTTCGACGATGCCCGCATCGCGGAGATCCCGGATTCCGGCCAGCCGAGTGTCTTCAGACAGTCCATGCCGTTCGCTGAACCCCTTGGGGGAAAACCACACCGGAGGAGCTGCCGGTGTGCGAATCCCCTCTCCTGGCGGGTGTTCGATCCCTGTCGGGCGGTGGTGATATGACAGCACGATCAAGTACATCGCCAGGCCAGGGCCGCTGAGCCTGGCGATCGCGCCAGTAGTCCACAGTTGGTCCGGTACACGAAAATAAGATCCGCTCTTGCCGTCAGGCCGCAGATACGGCTTACCTGGCCGCGCATGGTCATCGAGGAGAGTGACCACGTTGGCCATACCTGGCTCACCGGGCTCGATTGCGATGAAACCTCGTCGCGCGAGCTCCTGAAAGTTGGCCGCGATGGTGCGAGGCCCCCTGACCGGATCGTTCATGCCAATCAGTTCGGCCCACCAGCTGGCAGGACGTTGCGACGAGTAGGGCGGCATTGAGTTGACCCACCACAGGCTCAGTAGCAGCGCTAGGCGCGTCCGGCCGCCACGTCCACCGCCGGCGCCGCCTCGCGCAGCTCGCATCACAGTTTCGAGGCCGGTTGGACTCCCGCCCTCACCTTCGCGTGTCACGAAGGACCGTCGTACGGGAGAGCCGCGGTGTGCAGTAGTCCCTGCGAATGTTTGCGCAGTGCGGCGTGACGGCGCTTGATGTTCAGGCTGTGGGGGCACTGTCTCTCACCTGCTACTTTTGAGTGAAGACCTGCCACACTTGGTCAGGTAATTACATAGTACCGGGCGCTAACGTACGAGTATACCAGGTGCAAGCGACATGTAGTTCTTGGTCGGCGCCGCTGCAGTGGAGTAGTGTCAGTGGCGCACCGGTCCACCAAACGGTTTAGCTCGCACTTGGCTTCCGTTTTAGTGGGCCCGCTCGCGCCAGCTGTCGCCGCCGCCCCAGGTATGGGCGTCGGGGAAAGGAAGGCACTGGCCCTGCGCAAAAAGGTGCCGGCACCCCCGGGCTCCCACCCGGGGGTTTGCCGTATCTAGGTCTCTAGAGCACAAACACTGGGGCCACCGCCACCGAAGGAAATCACGCATGAGCATCACGCCGACTCCGCCACTGCGCCCCGACTACGGCCCGAACAGCCCCGACCAGGTGATCGCGCACGTCCATTCCGATGGACGGATGGCCATCACACTGACCGAGGGCACCTGCCTGCAGGTGTCAGACCTGGACGAGTGGCAGCTTCTGGGCCGCGTACAGATGCGCACCGACATGCCAAGCGAGCTCAAGATCAACGTGGTGGCGTACCACCGCCACACCGGACGACTAGCACGCTTTTACGTGATCCGGCCGAGGCATCCCGACGGGCTTGATCCGCTGGACTACAGCTCCGACCCCGATGACCTGCCGGGTTATGCGGCTTGGAAGCAGCAGTGGGACCAAGGGAACGCCGCCGCGCGGTACGAGACCGATAAGCCCCTATGGGACTTGGTATCCCGGCTACCCGAGATCACCGACGTGTTTATCGGCACCGCTAAAGATCTGCATGACCAATAACTTGTTGGGAGCCGGCATAGTGCGCCCCGGCGACTAACTCATCGCGCACTACATACAGTCGCGTCGAGGATCTCCTCGTCGAGGTGTCTCGTTTCTAAAGAACTTGGACGGCTCATTTCTTGTCTCGATTGGCGGACCCGTCTGGTGTTGCTCAGTTGCGGGATGCGGAGGCGCGTCGAGGTTCTTCGACCTAACGCATGAAATGTTGCCTGACGTGCTGTTATGACATTTGAGTCAGGTAAATGTGTTGCGCTTTTCCACTGCTCATGGCTCTGGTTGTGGGGTTGGTGTCCGGCGGCGATCGCATCGCCAACCGGTAGGGTTTGATTGCTGTGGGCTAGATCACCGTTCGGTTTTGGGGTTGGTTCCCGACTACACCTTGCAGATGTCCGTCGTAGCTGGCGGGCGATGTGGGTTGACGTAGGAGGTTGGGGTCGTGGGGGATTTTCTGCCGGGTGACCGGCCGTGGTGGAGTGTCCGGTGGTGGGCGCAGGTAGCCATCACGCTGGTGGCCACCGTTGCTTTGGTGGTCGGCGGGGTGCACTGGCTTTCTGACCGCGATCGATCGGAGACTCGCCCCGCGGCGGGTGGGCCGTCGAACGTGGAATCGGTGGCGGCCGCGGCGTCGGCGGCGTTCGCCGGAACAGCACTAGCCTCAGATGACACGCTGAGTCCCGCAGCGCGGTCGGCGAACATCCCGGCCGATCCGGTGGCGGGCTGGGATCTGCCCACCACCGACGGACGCCGCGTGCAGCTGGTGCTGCCCGCCGGTTTGGGGGCTGCTGAGCACACCCCGGCCGGGCAGGTGGTCTACCCCGACCGTGGTGCCGGTTTCAGTGTGATCGCCGAGAACCAAGGCGCGGGTGGGCGCACCATCACCCGCATCCCCCAACCAGTGATGACCGGTGCCGCCACGACACCGGCCGCCAAAGCGACGACGACAACCAGCGCCGACGGTCAGGTATTGCCGATGGTGCCGATGTTCCTGCGCACCCCGCCCGACACGGTGATGCTGGCCCACACCAACGGGATCATCACCCTCAACGACGCTACCCCGGCCGCGACCACCATCGCCACGATCGCCGCGCCGCAGGCCCGCGACAGCCACGGAACCGTGGTGCCGAGTGCGTTTGTGACCCAGCAGATCCGGCCGGGACTGTATCTGCTGGCCCAAGTCATCCACCCCGACGCCACCACGGTGTGGCCGGTGTATGCCGACCCGTGCTTTTCCTGCATGCTCGACAGCGTCGCCTCGGCGGCGCAGTCGGTGGCCGATGCCACCGTGGTCGGCGCGAAAGCGGTCGGCAATTTCGTGAAGAACAACCCGCTGGAGTCCGCGGAAATCATCGGCGGCTCCGTGCTGATGGTCACCGGGGTCGGGACCGGGTTCGGGGCCAGCCTGGTGCTCTCCGGCACCACCGGTCTGGTGCAGAAAGCCGCAGCCGCTGATCCGACCAATCAGCTTCTGGCCGCCGCCGGTGACACCCTGGAAGTCCTCAACTACGTCAGCCCCGCCCGCAGCATCCAAAAAGGGGTCACTGCTGCCGCCGAGCGCAGTGTGCAGAAACTCGATGATCTGGCCGAGAACGCCCTCAGAGACGTCAACACGGTCAAACCCGTCACCCCCACCCCCTCACCACAACTGGCCAACGACATCGCCGGCACCCTGACCCCCAAACCCGGAGTCGGAACCCCCGCCGCAGCCAACGCACCGCCGGTCACGCCGCTGCGTTCGGCCGATGATCGTATTCCGTTGGAGCCCCCGCCTTTTGGCCCGGTCAGACCTCCGACTGACTACAAGCCGCCGAGTGTGTCGCAGCCTGCCGGAACCAGAAACGACTGTGGCGATGTTTGCGAGAATCCCGCCACTATTTACAGTCAGGAATGGACACCGGAGACCTACGACAACAAGCTCTCGGGTATCGAAAACGGTCAGTCATCAGCGACCGTGCACCGAGAGACCGACCAGGCACAGATTGATCGGAATCGCCGCGCCGCACAAAACGGCGTTCCCAAGGGGGGGAGGGACTACGTACTCGAAGAAGACAACCCCGCCTCCACCAAAGAGGGTGGGCAAGGAGCTCGCCTGACCTACACCCCCAAATGGGAGGGTGACCGGGAGGGCAACCAGCTACAAAGAACCTATAGAGACCAAGAGATTAACGACGGAGATCCCTATGATCGCGTCTTTCGCGGTGACGACGGCAAGGTCCGTTGTGCACCGTGTGCGATCGATCGCCGAAATCAGCAACAATCCGCTGATGCAGCCCGCGCCCGCGCCCAGGCCAACGCCCGTGAGGCTAACGACGCCTCGAACCAGGGCAATGCATCCAAAACGAACGTCACCAACAACACTCAAGACACCACGAGCCGCGCCGAGCATCGCAACAATAAGCACGGTTCCAACAACGGCAGCAAGAAAAAGAAGAAGCAAAGCACCAATAAGAAACACCGCAAGGGCCAAAAATGACCTCCGCTGATAGGTTCGTGAGCGCATGACATCCCCTAACCAGCTCCTCGCCGAATTCGACGTCTTCCCCGATCACGGCACCGTCGTCATCGAGGACGCCGGCAAGACCGTGATGCCAGACGATGTACCAACATGGGGGGTCAACATGGCCACCGCCACCGACCACACCCTCACGGTGCTCACGATGTCCGCCGACATGGCCGACGAGTTCGGTCGAAACGTTGCCGTGCGGGTGTATCGAGGGACCGACCCTACAGGGCTGGGTGAACTGGCGTTCGACGGTGCTCTGACCTTTTCAGAGCCCAGTCTCGCCATTGGCCAAATACTCAGCCTCCCCGAAGACCGCCACAAAGTGGCTATCAGTCGGACCGGGCGCGTCCAGGTCCAGGTCTACTGGCGCAACACCATTCCTGAAGTATTTCCCGATCCAACAGACCTCAATATTTTGATAAACGACACGATGTAGTTGACCCTCACGGAGATGTAGTGGAAGTTCGCCTTCTTCGTCAGGGCACTTGAACACCAGGCCCCTGTCTCATTTCTAGAGATCCGAGACAGGCTCAGGGAAAGCCTTCCCCGTTGCATCGCCCCAGGTGGCGTTGTCTCATATCTCGTCTCACACTGCGTGTCTCGCATCTGCCTTGTCACTGCCAGCTGAGACAGTCGATAAATGACAGCCACCCTCGGCTACGCCCGGATCAGCACCTGAACCGTCCCGAGTTTGATGCCGGCTTCATGTTTGAGACATCGCCGGCTCGGACGCTCGGAGTTGAGCGTAGTAGGTGCTCTCGTATTCCTCGGGTGGGATGTAGTCCAAGATGCTGTGCAGACGGCGGTTGTTGTACCAGTCGACCCATTCCATCGTCGCGTACTCGACGTCGTCGAGGGTCCGCAACGGCCCAGGCCGAAACGGGCTCCCGGTGCTGATGGCCTCGGTCTTGAACAACCCGATGGTGGTCTCCGCCAACGCGTTGTCGTAGGCATCCCCAACGCTGCCGATCGATGCCGCAATACCCTCTAGCACAAGGGTTTCCGCGAAAGAGATCGACGTATACTGCGATCCGGCATCGCTATGGTGGATCAACCCTTCAGACACCTGCCGGCCGTGATGATCACGGCGCCACAACGCCATCTTCAGCGCAGTGGTGACCATGGCGGTGTCCTTGACCTTGGACACTTGCCAGCCCACGATCGCCCGGGAGAAGCAGTCGATCACCAACGCCACATACACAAACCCCGCCCAGGTCGGTACGTAGGTGAAGTCGGTGACCCACTTGCGGTTGGGTGCGGCGGCGCTGAAGTCGCGGTCCAGCAGATCGACTGGCCGATCGGCACCCTTGTCGGCAATGGTGGTGCGGTGCCTTCGGCCGCGAGTGATGCCCGACAGGCCCTCGTCGCGCATCAGCCGTTCTACCGTGCATCGGGCGACGCGGTGGCCCTGCCGGCGCAGGTGGGCGGTCATCTTGCGCCGCCCGTACATGCCCTCGGGAGTGCCGACGGTGGCCAGCAGCGCGTCTGTGAGCTGCGCATCCGAGCGCTTCCGCGCTGAGGGGCCGGCGGTCTTCCAGTTGCGATACGTCCGTGGGGCAACCTGCACACCCTGCTCACGCAGGACTGCGCAGGTCGACTCGACCCGGTATCCGGCCGCGCGCATCTGGTCGATGAAACCGCAGATCAGCGGTGGCGCGGGTCGAGCTCCCGCGCGAAGAAAATCGAGGCCGCCTTCAGAATCTCGTTTGCCTCCTTGAGATCCCGAACTTCACGCTCGAGTTCGCGGATGCGCTGCGCCTCAGCAGTCGTGACACCCGGACGCTCGGTGGCATCGACCTGGGCCTGCAACACCCACCGACGCAGCGACTCCACACCAACCCCGACCTTCGGACCGATCGCCTGGCAGGCGGAATACACCGACCGATACTCACCGAGATGATCGAGCACCATCTTCACCGCACGCTCGCGCTGCCCGACCGGGTAATGCTTGGCCATACTCGCCATCCTTCTCACAGAAGGAAGCGGCATCAAACCCGGGACGGTTCAGTATGTCTGCCAGACCGCACAAGACCTTGGCTATACGACGGAGACGGAGCGGCCGTTGAATTCCGGGCTGGTCGCCGACGTGTGGGTTGACGACGCTGTGGCGTGCCAGCGTGTCGAGGTGCAACGTGTGCGAACCGACATCCCTGACCGCACTGATCCGCACCCCGACGTCGTGTGGCTAATTCTGGAGTATGCGCGAAGTAACAAGGCCATGAACAGGTACTTGTTCACCAATCCTTGTGTGCGGGTGAAGATCCTCGACTCCGAGCGAAATCCGGTTCAACCCTGGGCCGACCCGTGCGCGACGCGCAACCCGCTGCGGTCACGGGCCCGCGACCTGATGGCCGATCGTGCCGCGCGTATCGGACGTCGACATCGCCGTCGCAGTCATAACCGTCACTGACGACGTGGCCGCCCGCGCCGATATCGATCGTGTCAGGGCGAGCACCGTTCAGATTTCACCAGCGGCAAAATCCCGACCGTCGGGGACCCTCCGCGGCCTCCGCCTGCGTGCTCTGGCGAGAGATGTTCGGTTCTGTCTATGACAGTTTGATGTGGCTCCGGTAGGACGGTTTCACTTGGCCCCTTTTTTGACTCGCCGGTGTGGTTGTGACGGTTTGAGTTGGCCCCACCTCAGTGTTGATCCATCGAACAGGGTTGCGATGGAGAGGGGCCAGGGTGGAGGCACGGGTGGAGCAGTTCGCCGATATTCGCCGGGATCGACGGCTGGACGGGTTATCAATCCGGGAGTTGTCGGTCAAGTATCGGGTGCATCGGCGTACGGTGCGCCAAGCGCTGGCTGATCCGGTGCCACCTCCGCGTAAGACACCGGTGCGCCGGTCGCCGAGACTTGACCCGTTTAAACCGGTGATTGATGCGATGTTGGTCGCTGATACGACGGCTCCGCGGAAGCAGCGTCATACCGCGCGGCGGATTCTGCACCGCCTGATTGAGGAACACGGCGCGGTCGATCTGTCGTATTCAACAGTGCGGGACTACGTCCGGCTGCGTCGTGCCCAGATCGATATCGAGGCGGGCCGGCGGGTGGAGGTGTTCGTCCCGCAGGAACACCCTCCTGGGGCGGAAGCCGAGGTCGATTTCGGTGAGGTGTGGGTGGTGCTGGCTGGGGTGAAGACCAAGTGTCACATGTTCGTGTTCTGGCTGGCGCACTCGGGTAAGGCGATTCACCGGGTCTACCCGACCCAGGGCCAGGAAGCGTTCCTGGAGGGCCACATTGAGGCGTTCTCGGCGATCGGCGGTATCCCGACCCGCCATATCCGCTATGACAATCTGACGTGCGCAGTGGCCGCGGTACTGCATGGCACTACTGATCGGCGGCGGGCGGAGAATTCACGCTGGGTGTTGTTTCGTTCGCACTTCGGGTTTGATGCCTTTTACTGCCAGCCCGGGATCGCTGGGGCGCATGAAAAGGGCGGTGTGGAAGGCGAAGTCGGCCGCTTCCGCCGCAACCGCTTGTCCCCGATGCCGGAAGTGGATTCGCTGGCTGAGCTTAATGAGCGGATCCGCGGCTGGGAAGCCGAGGATGATCACCGGCGTATCGGTGATCGGATCCGCACGATCGGCGAGGATTTCGCCACCGAACAACCCCTGCTCGCGGCGTTGCCGTTTGAGCCGTTCGATCCTGGTTTGGTGCTGACTCCGCGGGTGGATCGTTCGGCGTTGATCACAGTGCGGATGGCGAAGTATTCGGTGCCGGTGCGGTTCATCGGCCGCAAGGTCCGGGTCTCTTTGCGGGCCAGCGAAGTGGTGGTCTTCGACGGACGCACCCTGGTCACGACGCATCCACGGATCGCGATCCGGGGTGGGTCCAGTGTCCTGTTGGATCACTACCTGGAGGTCCTCAAGATCAAACCGGGTGCGTTCCCCGGATCGACCGCGTTGGCCCGGGCCCGGGCGGCGGGGACGTTCACTGCGGCGCATGAGGCGTTCTGGGCTGCGGCGCGGCGGGTCAACGGTGATGCTGCGGGCACGCGGGAGTTGATCGAGGTGCTGTTGCTGCATCGCAGCATGACCGACCGCGATGTGATCGCCGGGATCACGGCGGCGTTGCAGGTGGGGGCGGTCAGCGCTGATGTGGTCGCGGTGGAAGCCCGCCGTCACGCCGCCGGCCGCGTCACCACGGGTGGGTCCGAATCGGACCGTCCCGCCGCGGTTCAGGATATGCCGGTTGAGCAGCGGGTTGTCAGTTTGACCCAGCGCCGGCTCACCGATCCGTCCGCGATCATCGCGGGCCTACCCCCGGATACCCGGCCACTGCCCAACGTCGCCGTCTATGACGAGCTACTGGCCCGCCGGCGCAGCAGTTCCAGCGCCGATCCCCACACCGCAATGCCGCCGCACGACAGTCCCGTTCCCGCAACCGTAGAAGAGAGCCATGTGTCATGAGCCCAGCCGCTACCTCGGTGACCACCACGCTGCGCCGCCAACGCGGCCTGACCGAACCCGCCGCCCTGGCCGCGATCGATCAGGCCTGCCGCCGGCTCCGGCTGCCCACGATCCGGGCCGTTCTCGAGGAAGGACTGGGTGCGGCCAACCGGGAACAACTGTCATATCAAGGGTTTCTGGCCGAGCTGCTGCTCGCTGAATGCGATGACCGCGACCGGCGCTCCACCGTGCGCCGGGTCAAAGCGGCGGGGTTCCCGCGGCAGAAATGGTTGGGCGACTTCGATTTTGAGGCCAACCCGAACATCAACCCGGCCACCATCCACCAACTCGCCACCGGGGACTGGGTGACTAAAGGCCAACCGTTGTGCCTGATCGGGGATTCCGGCACCGGCAAGTCCCATCTGCTCATCGCCCTGGGTACCGCCGCGGCTGAGCGTGGCTACCGGGTGCGTTACACCCTGGCCACCCGGTTGGTGAACGAGCTCGTCGAGGCCGCCGATGACAAGCAGCTCACCAAAACCATTGCCCGTTACGGGAGGGTTGATCTTCTTTTACTTGACGAGCTCGGATACATGGAGCTTGATAAAAGGGGTGCTGAGCTGCTGTTTCAGGTTTTGACTGAGCGGGAGGAGGAGAACTCGGTGGCCATCGCCAGCAACGAGGCCTTCAGTTCGTGGACAAAGACGTTCACCGATCCCCGGCTGTGCGCGGCGATCGTGGACCGGCTCACCTTCGGGGGCACCATCATCGAAACCGGCACCGACTCCTACCGACTCGCCCACGCCCGCACCACCACCGCGGTCACGTGAAGCCACAGCTCAGCTGAATGAGCGCGCCGAGTGTGGCGATGGGGGGTTCTCCTACCTTGCCAGTGCCTTCAGATACCTGCGGCGGACGAATACTTGCGCCACCAGCAATGCCGGAAAGGCGAACCTCCAAGGCCCGCGTGGCGCTGGTCTGGTCAGGGAACGGAGCGTCAAAAATACTGTGCCGGTGCTGTCTCGGTGGACCACAAAAGCCTCTTCGCCTGAGACTGGATGACCGAGCAGTGTCCCGTACGAGAATCCGCACCTATCCGGAGTGTCCACCACATCCACGACACGCACAGGTTCATGGATCGCGATCGCGCCCGCCGCCAGCACAATGCTGTATTCAGCCCCTTGCGCAATTGGCACATCCGGCGAGACACGGAATCCGCTGCGCCGCTTCACACCCCACCGGGCAACCTCCGCTGCAGCGAAAGACCACATGTCATCACCCCGTCCGATGGCAACGGTGGCTTCGAAGCGGCGGTAGCCATGCGTCGGAGCTGACCACGTGACAGCATGCGGCTCGGTGAGTCCTACGCCCGGATAACTGAACTCGGCAGGAACTGTCATGGGCCGCTCAACTCCATGAGCATCCGCAAACACATTCCTCGGACGCAGCGACTCCTCGCACTTCCGCCGGGCACCAGCGGATCTGGACGTCACACTCGCGCTGGAGTTGAGGTGCGTTGCGCTGCTGCGCCTTTGAGGGCGTCCCAGGCGGCGTCGGCCCCTTTCCAGAAGAGGCGCCCGGCGATCGACATGTACAGGAAGTAGGTCAAATACACCGGCACGGTGCCCCAGTGGGTAACCCAGCCGGGTAGGGCGGTGATTGCAGCGAAGCCCGCCACCAGCATCACCAGACCGGCCAGCAGGGCGGCGAAGTCTTTGGCCCCGAACTGTGCCCGTTGGCTGAAGATGTGCATGATCCCCCGATCAATAGAACGGCCCGTTTGATTTGTACGAGCGTCACCCGCCGATGACACGCGCCGGGCCGTGGTGTTGTTGCTGTCGCCGAGCGTAGCCGTCGCCAGCTGTGTTTGCTCTGTGTGCTAGATCACCGTTCGGTTTGGGGTCTGATCCACGACTAAACCTTTATGGAACCCACCGTCAGCACAGGCAGGCAACGGGTTCACAGTCCTGAGGGGGGGCATCGTGGACAACTTCGTGCCGAGTATCCGGCGTTGCGAAACCGCCGCTGCGGTAGACACTGGTGGGCGCATCACTCTTTGCGACACATCGCAGTACCCTGCTGCCCACGCGCACGCGGTAGCCAGCCCTTTGGTGGTCGCACGCCGCGGCGGTGGCCGCCACCGCGCCGCTCCGGTGCGCGCGGTCGGGGATCGTGGCCGGTGGCTGCGCCTGGGTGTCGCGGCGGGGTTGACGGCGTTGGTGGTGCCGATCGCTGGTTTGATGATCCCGATGATCACCGCTGATCCCGCGGTGATGGCGCAGGCCGGGGCGACCCCCAAACCCGGATCACCGGGTGGCAATCACTCCAAACCCGGTGACAACAAGAAAAAGAAGAAGAGCGACAGCAAGAAGAAGTCGAACAACAACGGCAACCGTGAGGGTTCGTCGTCTTCGCGGGGGTCCTCTGATGGCCAGCACACCACGGGGCGGTCGGGATCGAGTTTCAGCGAGCAGACCAACGCCAACAACCGGTGGAGCGCTGACGGCCCGAATCGCAGCGTGAACACAAGAGTCTCCAGCCAAGCCGAACCACCGCGCACCGTGCAGGCGCAGACACGGGTGCTCGACGCCGCACCCCAGCAAGGCCAGCAGAGCACCAGCCAACCGGCCACGGCGCTGCAGGACGCCATTCCAGCCACTACACCGGCACAGCTGTCGACACCCCCGGCCACCCAGCAGACTCCGACCATCGTGCTGCCCCCGCAGGGCGAATATGCGCAAGGTGAGCAGAGCACCACCACCGTTACCCCCGCTGCCCCCAACGACCCAACAGGGCCAGCTACTGCACTTGTAGTCGGGTTGGCTGCGGCCGGGGCCGGAGCGGCATCGCGGCGCAACGGCACACGGACACAATCGAACTCTTCGGCAGGGCCCAGCCAGGGGGTGCGCGGCGGGTTCAGCGTCACCCACATCGGCCAAACCGACGGCGACCAAACCCTGGTCACGATGACCGACCCGTCGTCTCCCACCACTTACAACTTCGACGCCACCCAACTCACCCCCGAGGGCGGCAGCCTGCGCGTCAACCCCGACCAAACCGTGTCCATTCTGGATGCCGCAGGGACCGAAACCGGAGACGGCTTCTCCGCACCCTGGGCACGTGACGCCACCGGCGCCACCCAACCCACCCAGTTCACCGCCACCGGAACCACACTCACCCAAACCATCTCGCCTCTTGCTGACGCGGTCTACCCCATCACCGCAGACCCAGACGGCATCAAAGTCGATGATTCGGCTATCGATAGCCTCACTGCGCCGATACCGGCGAAGCCGCCGCTCCTGGTGCATTCAGATCAGAAGTTCGGTCAATCGGACATGTCCGCTGCTGAGCGCCTACTGTCAGGGATGGGCGGGCGCGCTGATGGCACTCTCGCTGTCGGCTATCTGCAAGCCCGCAATTGGGACACCGCCGCCGATCTCATCGGGCACTACCTGGCCAACGAGAGCGGCAGCGGTGATTCGTCGCTGGGGCGCGACTTTCAATTGTCCACTGCGCAGACGGACGCTCTCGGCGTCGACCCCTATAACGGGGGCTATGGAGCGAACATCCAATCACTACCTGACCTGCTCCAGCAGGCCCGAGGCAGTGCCCTGGCTGCGGCGGCCATGTCACCGCAATCGACCTACACCGAGGTATTCGGTGCAAATGACGGGTGGACCGAGGTCGCTGGAAGCACCCCAAGCAATATCTACTCGGTGGGCCGATACTCGACACAAATCGTCACGCAAGTTCAGAACGTGGGGACCGCGCAGGCTCTGATCCATCAGCGCTTCTACATCTACGACTTCACCGACTACGAACACACAAGCGAGACAATCACCAACATCGACGCACTTACGGGCAGTCCTGTCGAAGCCGGGAAGATGACCGTCATCGACGAACTCAGTACCCTTCGTGAAATCGGTTACGCACGTGCTTTCAACACATTTGGGGTCAGCAGCATCAAAACGTTTGTGCCTGGCCAATGATAAGTAACGCCAGCATGCGCCGGGCGCGGTGGATGATCGCGATTGTGGCGTTCGTGACCACGGTCGCGGGCTGCGACGACAGTCCGCCGCCACCCTGGGTGTCCCAACTCACTGACGACCAAGCGCGCGACGCGATGTCCGCCCTGGGCATCAACATTCCTGCTGAATACAAACTCGTCGGCATGACTTCGGTGAGATATCCCGTCGGGCAGCCTTCCTACACGGGTGCCTTCGACCGACCGACCCGAGTGCCCGAGGACGGTGCCATGGTCTCTATCGACGGCGCGCCCGCCGCGGTACCCCTGACGAAATGCGATTCAGGCGACACGAAGACCTGGGCCGACTACGGCTTCACCTGCACGCTGGCGAACGCGCAGTACGTCTCTTTCATACCGGCGAACAGAGGAACGGTGGAGATCACCGCTGTTACAGGCACTCTTACCCCCGGACAGACCCGCTTGTTCGTCTACTCAGCCGGAACGTAACCGTCCCTCGTCGCGCAGAGGACATAACTGGGGCCACTTCGACACGTCTTCCCGGGGCCAACTCAAGTTGACATAGCCACGGTTCCACCCAACGCCAGCCGGTGCTGTGAGCCAGACCGGTCCTCTGCGACGATTCTTATCAACATCTACAACCTGGTTAGAGAGGTGGACCGGTCAGATGGCTCATTGCGCAGCAGGTACCGATGGAGTCGGCAACCCCGCGATTGTGCACCGACATGGTCGGAGCGGCGCGTCGCAGACGTCGGCAGCGGCGTTACGTATCGTCGGGCGAACCGGTGGTGATCTGTTCCCGATGACCCCGTGGGCATTGCACGCGTTGGACCGGCTCGGATCGCTGGTCGGACGCACGCTGGACCGCACGCCAGTCGAGGCGGTCGACATCGACGGCGTGCCAGCGATATGGGTGCGCGCTGCCAGTGTGCTGTCGCCGTCACGAACGATCCTGCATGTGCACGGCGGCGGATTCATGTTCGGTACACCAGACATGTACCGGGCCGCCGCCGTCCGCTTGTCGGCAGCGACGAACTCCCGAGTGCTTCTGTTCGACTACCGCCATCCCCCGCACAGCGGTGTGGAGGCGATGGCTTCGGACTGCCTGACCGTGTACCGGTGGGTGCTTGCTCAGGTCCCACCGGACGAGCTGCTGGTCAGCGGCGACTCCGCTGGCGGCAACCTGGCGTTCGGAATGCTCGCCGGGGCGCGCGATGCCAAGCTGGCGATGCCTGCTGGTTTGGTGACGATGTCGGCCTGGCTGGACCCCGATTATCGCCATCGCCGCGGGGAGCCGCGCGACGCATTCTTTGCGCTGCGGTTCGCTCGACGCGCCGCCCGCTTGTGTAGCGACCGCACCGGTCTGGCAGCGCAGGTCCGCCCGCTCGATCTGGACCTAGCGGGGTTACCACCGACCTTGATGCAGCTCGGGTCCACTGAACCGCTGGTGCCCGGCAACCGCCGGATGGCCGACCAACTCGCCGGTGCCAACGTACCGGTGACGTTGCAGTTGTGGCAGGACCAGATTCACGTCTTTCAGCTGCTAGTCTGGTTCCTGCCTGAAACCCGCGCCGCGCTTGCCGAGATCGCCATATTCGCCGACCGAGTCGCCGGAGGCCAAACGAAGATCGCGGGCTGAGCCGCTCAGCCGGACTCATTCGATCGGCCTCGTCGCGCTGCACTTCGATCGAATTGACCTCGGGCAGTTGCGCTATACACGGTTTCGTGGCTCACGCCAATGATCGAGACCACGGTGAAGGCCAACTCACCACTGGCGATCATCCGCTGCAGGGCGTGCGCCGACCGCAATCTCAGACCAGTCGTCCGAACGCCGTCTGAAACCGCCGCTGAGCTGTCGCAACGATCCACCGACACAAACCGACTAGCCGTTGAGGGATCACACACGGCTACCGAGCATCGATCGGGTCTGCTGCACGAATAGGTGACATCTTGACCTGACCCACCGTTTGGGTTCCAGATTCGGTGACTAAGTGACGGCCTGTACGAAAGGCTGACCGTCATGCCCCGCCCCTATCCGGCCGAGTTCCGTGCCCGCGCGATCGCGCTCGTGCGCGCCGGCAAGCCGCAGAAGCAGACCGCCGACGATCTCGGCATCCATCCCGTCACATTGTCGAAGTGGATCAAACAGGATGACATCGACCGCGGGCTGCGCCCCGGTGTCCCGACGAGCGAATCAACCGAGCTGCGCGCTGCCCGGCGACGAATCCACGAGCTGGAAACCGAGTTGGCCATTGTGCGTCAGGCTGCCACGTTCCTCGGGGAGGACAAGCTCCGCCCAAAAGGATCTATCCGGTGATCGACCAACTCGTCGACGCCGGGGCACCTGTGGACCGCTGCTGCACGATTCTTGGTGTGACACGCCAGAACTACTACAAACACAAGCGAAAACCGACCACAGCCACCCAGCTACGCCGTAAATGGTTGACCGGACTGATCCGAGAGATTCACGTCGCCTCACGCGGTACCTACGGCTATCGCCGCGTACACGCTGAACTCACCCTCGGCATGGGAATCACCGTCTGCCCGCGCACCGTGTCGGTCCTGATGACCCTGGCCGGCATCTACGGCCTGCCCGGGCCAGTGCGGGTCAAACGGCTGCGCGGGGTGGCCACTGCTGACGATCTGGTCAACCGCAAGTTCCACCGACTGACTCCAAATGAGCTGTGGGTCACTGATATTACGCAGCACAGGCCCCGGGAAGGATGGCTGTACTGCTGTGCTGTGCTCGATGCGTTCAGCCGCCGGATCGTGGGCTGGTCGATGGACTCGAAGGCCGATGCCACGTTGGTGGTCAATGCGTTGGATATGGCCATCCGTAACCGCCGGCCCGCTTCTGGCGGCATCGTCCACGCCGACCACGGAACTCAGTTCACCTCATGGGTTTTCGGAGAGAAGATCCGCTCTGCCGGGCTGGTTCCGTCGTTCGGATCAATCGGCGACGGCCTCGACAACGCCATGATGGAAAGCTTCTGGTCGTCCATGCAGATCGAGCTACTCGACTGCCAGAAGTGGAAGACCCGCGTCGAGCTGGCCAACGCGATCTTCGACTACATCGAGATCTTCCACAACCGCCAACGCCGCCACTCGGCGCTGAGCTACCGCACCCCGATCGAGTACGAACTATCCTTCACCAACGACACCCTCACCGCCGTCAGTTAGCCACCACGACTGGAACCCAACAGGTAGGGCAGGTCAAACTGTCACCTGATCGTGCAGCAGACCCATCCGGTCGACCAGAGCGGTGTGCAGCGAGTCGGAATCAGCACGGGGCAGACGAATGAGGCGCAATGTCCGGGTCTGGCGTTCGACCAGCGTACCGATCGCTGAGAGGTGGTTGTCACCGATGATGAGGTCTCCTTCCCAGTGGCCGGCTTGCGACCGATCGATCGGAGGGAATGGGCGGTCGTGGATGGTGAGCATGGGCTGCTGGAATCGCGGCCGGCGGCGCTGCTGTTGCTGGTGTGCTCGGCGGTGGTCGCGGCCTGTTCGCAGCGGTGAACGCCTATGCGGAGCCAATCGCGTAGGGCGAAGAAAGCGTGAATTTGGTTGGTAGACAGCCTGATAGATACTTTCATGACACAACCACATCGACCGATCGTCAGGAAAGAGCACCCGTAGATGGCGGCTGATCTGCTGTGGGCTCCACCGCCGACCGAGCAGCTCGACGAGCAGGACACTGAGCTGATCACTAGTGTCGACTCGTCGTCGGTGATGGCGTGCTCGGCGTGCGGTGGCCTGTCGATGAGCGTCGAAGGGCTGATAGGTACGACCGTCCGAGGTGGCGTTGCGCCCGAGCTCACGCGAGATGGTCGAGGGCGCGCGTCCGAGCTTGTCGGCGATGGCGCGCATGCTCAGCCCAGCACTGCGCAGATCAGCGATCTCGATGCGCTCATCCTGTGACAGATAGCGCGTGCTGATCTGACGCACTGCCAGCGGATCCAATGGCGGGACGAACCCCACCACGACACCATTGCGGTAGGTCTTGTGACCGCTGGACCAGGCCGTGCCTGATGACCGGGACACGCCGACTTCGCGGGCCGCGGCACGGATACTCCACCCCCGAGCCCGCAACTCCATGAACCGCTGACGCTTGGCCGACAGCGGTCGACGCCCCGGCCCCTTCTTGACCCGACGCGATGATGCCAACACAACCTCCAGAATCTAGAGAAGTGTTGCAACGACGACTCGAAACCACCCCGGAACAGGCTGCTCACAATTCAACCGGAGCTGACAGCAATACTGCGAATTGCAGACGTAAAGGTCACGAACTCGAAAGAGGTCGTGACCTTTGTGTTTAGAGGTGTTTGTTGGCTGAACTCGTGGATTTGGGGCGGTGGGGACTTCGTTGCCCAGATCCACGCCGGGGCGCTGGAGCCGCGGAGGTTCGGGTGCGGCGAGCGCGGGCTCTGTCGAGTAGGTGTTCGACCCCGATCAAGTGCCGCTGGCCTTCCCGGTACCAGTCACATAGGCAGCCGGCGCCGCGGCCATGAGAAGCTGTAGGTTCTCACGATCGGCTGCATTTGGCCGGCCGGTCCTCCGACCTGCGGCGACTGGGTGTGTCTCACGGCGACTGCATCGGCGTTTGTCTTACGAACGGCTTCATTTCTTACAGCGCCACCGTCAACGCGCCGTGGCCACCTGGCCTTTTGCGATTCTCACGCCTCAGATGCAATCGATCGTGAGAAAATGAAATCGGTTGTGAGACAGTACAGAAGGCGGTTCTACCGAGCCATGTTCGCAAACCGGGACATCGAAAGATTATGTGCCACAGTTAAATTCGCAGTGGGCCCGTTACGATGCTTGCCCAGGATCAGATCGGCCTCGCCGCCGCGCGGATCGTCGCGGTCGATCGCGTCGGGGCGGTGCAACAGGATGATCATGTCCGCGTCTTGCTCCAGCGATCCCGACTCACGAAGGTCCGACACCTGCGGGCGTTTGTCGGTGCGTTGTTCTGGGCCACGGTTGAGTTGGCTGAGCGCTACCACCGGGACGTGCAGCTCTTTGGCCAGCAGCTTGAGGCTTCGGGAGAAGTCCGACACCTCTTGTTGCCGTGAGTCGTATTTCTTCCCCGAGGTCATCAGCTGCAGGTAGTCCACGACGATCAGTCCGAGGTCGGTTCGCTGTTTGAGCCGCCGGGCCTTGGCCCGGATCTCCATCATGGTCAGATTCGGCGAATCGTCGATGTAGAGCGGCGCTTCGCTGATCTCACTCATCCGTATCGCCATTCGTGCCCAGTCGTTATCGCTGAGACGGCCTGAGCGCATGTCGGCCAGTTTGATACTGGCTTCGGCCGAGAGTAATCGCATGACGATCTCGGACTTGCTCATCTCCAACGAGAAGATCACGCTCGGCTTGCGGTGCTTGATCGAGCATGATCGCATGAAATCCATTGCAATCGTCGACTTTCCGTGACCAGGACGACCGGCGACGATGATCATCTGGCCACCGTGCAGACCGTTGGTGATCTCGTCGAGGTCGACGAAGCCGGTGGGAATACCGACCGATTGGCCGCCGCCGGACTGGATGGCGTCGATCTCGTCCATGGTCGGCTGCAGCAGCGACTCAAACGGCACCATGTCCTCGCTGCCGCGGTCCTCGGTGACGTCGTAGATTTCTGCCTGGGCACGGTCGACGACCTCGGCTACGTCGGCCCCCTCGGCGCCGGCGTAGCCGTACTGCACCACGCGGGTGCCGGCCTCCACCAGGCGACGCAGCAGAGCTTTCTCTGCGACGATGCCGGCGTAGTAGCCGGCATTGGCAGCGGTCGGCACGGTGGCGATCAGGGTGTGCAGGTACGGCGCCCCGCCGATGCGTTGCAGTACCCCGCGCCGGTCGAGTTCGGCGGCGACAGTCACGGCGTCGGCCGGCTCACCCCGGCCGAACAGGTCCATGATGGCGTCGTGGACCTGGCGGTGGTTGGGCCGATAGAAGTCATTTGGACGTAACCGCTCGATGACGTCGGCGATCGCGTCCTTGCTGAGCAGCATCCCGCCAAGCACGGACTGCTCGGCGGCCTGATCCTGCGGCGGTTGCGGGCGGGGGCTTCGTCGAGATCGGTCATGCCAGCGTCTCCTCGATGTCGCTGGCCTGGTTGACCGGCCAGCACTGGTCACACACCATCGACTTGAGCGGGAGCTGCGGTCGTGCAGTGGCTTGCGTAGCGCCGCACACCAGGCACTCGCATTCCGAGATCATCAGATCGACCACAGCATCCGTACTGAACGACCGCGCAGGCGTAATCGGCTCAGGCATGGCACTTCTCGATACCTGGTCTCCAAGCACACTCTCGGCCCAGCGCGCTAACGCCACCCCCAACTCGAGGTCGGGGTACAACCGGGACGCTCGCCGGCCGGCACCTGCCAAGGCACTGACTGGGTCCGTGAGCGGTCCCATCTTCACCTCGTGGGCGTGCAGCAGCAAGGCGCGCTGCTCAAGCGTAGTGACGGCCTCAACCTCGGCATGCCAGCGGTCGGTGTCGGCCTGAGCGCTCGGGCGGCTCGTTGGTGCGGTATCAGCCGACATCAGCGCCGTGCGGGCCTTCTGGGGACGGGCGGTCACAGCGCCGTGTAGCGCCCGGTCGGGTCGCGCCGGCAGGTTTCGCAGGCGGGAGGCCAGAAACGATCCGGGGTTGTCGATGCGGTTAGGCCAGTCCCAGTGGCGTTCTTTCATATCGGCGTTGAGCGCTGTGAGCAGCTGCTTTGCGGTCCAGGTGTCGAGATCAAGCCCTGATCGGGTCAGGGCGTTGCAGATGGAGCCGATGTGTCCGCGGTCGAGGCCTTGGCTGCCAGCCACCAGTCCCGCGGCCAGCTGCTGGACGTGCAGGGGCCGTGGCGCGCAGCGCCGGCTCCGCTTCGGTGCCTTTGAGGGGGAATGCGATCTGGGTCGCGTCGCGCTTGCGCGCGCGTTTGGTGATTGAGATCTAACTGGGGTTAACCGCCTATCCCTACGGGATGGCGGTAGGTCGCAAACGGCGCGCTCAGCGTCGGGCTTGCGTCGGCTGACCAGATGCCAAATCGACGTACGCCGACCGCATCTGAGCGTGTTCGACGATCCAGTTCCTCGGTGGATCTCTATCGCCAGCCCGCTGATGCTGAGCAGCTTGCGCACGGTAGTCACCGTCCGCTCGGAGCAGCCTGCCGCGGCCGCGACGGTCGCGTTGGACACAGCGCAGTGACGGCCACTGGCATGGTCGGCGTGGGCGGCCAGCACCGCGGCCGCGGCCAAGCTCCGCTCGGGACGAATGTGCAGGCGACGGGATTCGGCACGCCCTTCGTCGGTAGCCAGCCAGCCCGTCAGTTCGGTAAGCCACCCAACGCGGCTCGTCCACATCGGCGTGTCCGCCGAGCTCGCGCCGGCGCGCACGATCCATTCACGGCGCGCCTTGCGGGCCTGGGCCCGGCGCGATCGAGCACAGGCATATCCACGGTCAGCGGCGAGACTGACGTGCTGTACGCCGGCGCCGCGGATCCGCGACCGCACTGGCGCGGCGGCGTCGCCGCTGACGAGATGGGTCGCTCGCGCGAATTGGTGCGTGCGCGAGCGCTTCTGGCAAACGCCATCAGCATGGGGTTCACGGTGTCGTTGCACCTCCGTGATGACTGCGTCTCCGCAGTTCACGGAATGTTTTCGTGATCCCCAGCTCGTATCAGTTGAACTGTGTCCAGGGTAAGCGCTACCCTGAGAAGCACCTACCACGGTGATTCTCCTCGTTTTCACGGGGACCGAGAGTTCGAGTTGTCGCTTGACTCTCAACTGAGACTTCGGAGTTCGTACCTCCGAGGCTCTCGATTCGAAATCTCGCTCACAGCGCCCCTTCGGGGGCGTCTGTTCAGAACGTGACGCTGCGCCGTGGTGCAAACACGCAGCCGGTCCCGCCCGCCCTTCCCGGGCACCTGATCTCTGTCGGTCCCTCTATCCAGTTGTGTTGCCCCGCTTGCGCAGAGCTCGTCAAATCAGCTGGACACCCTCCTCTGTTGCGAAACCGGACCCGCTGCCCGGCTGATGGATGGACGCGCCGCGCGGTGTCTCAGCGATGAACCAACCCCACCGTGACTGCTGCTTCACGCAGACGTCGTCCACCAGCGGGTGCCCCACGATCGGGGGCTGCGCGGACGGGACGAGAAACTGCGCCGACGACGCGAACGGCCACCGGCCGCCTGCTTCGCCCGCGGTAACTACTGCGGCGCCCGCGGCGCATCCGGGCGCCGCCATGTCCGGCACCACCAGTACCTTCGCCGAGATGCGGCGAGCCCCGCCAACATCTGAGCGTGATCGCCGTGCGCGCGTGGTCACCGTTCCCATCTGCGATTCAGCTCGATGTCGTAGTGCCCGGCCAGCGCGGCGAGTACCGAGCATGGCGAACTGACCACGCACTCGCTGGTAGGCGTACCCGCCCGATTCCCGCCCCACGGCCCGGCGGTGAAGGTGCATGATCCGCACACCAGGACCGCGTCCGGGCACAATGTCACCGCTCGACGGTGAACCGCAGACGCCGGGCGGCCCTCGGAGCACCCCTCACACGACACCAGCACAGGGCGATGGCGCGCGGCGTGGGCCAACAGGTCTGAACGGTGACCTGCCTCTGCCACCTTCCCAGGTGGCAGATCAGCCAAGATCGCGGTGAAGATCTGACGGAGCAGCCCCCGATCACGCTCACCCGATGCCTCGGTGTACAGCTCAATTTCACGTTCAACTGTCCCCTGGTTCAGGGCCACCACCCAGCCGCACCGCTCACAGCGCTGCGACGCCAGGAAGCTGCTGTCATAGGCGAATTGGCCACAACGTCGCACGTACTGCGTGGGCAACCCACATATCGAGAATGTCTCGACCTGACCAACGTGGCCACCCCGCGCTACCTCGGCGGCCATCCGCGGACCGTAGACCTTCAAATCCACGGCGTGCCATTGCCGCGGATACGCGCCACCGCCGCCGATCCCGAACCGATAACGCGGAAGATGCTGGCCACCAAATGAGTTCACTGCATCGACCACACTCACGCCGACCCCCTATCGTTGCTGACGTGAAGGCACACGGGCAGAATCCTCACGCTGCCACCTCCCGGTGCAGCGCAGCGCGCAGACGGCCACCGATCCACTCGCCCACTTGCGGCGACACCGCATTGCCGTAGCCATCGGTCTGCTTACGCGCGCTGCCCCACACCACAAACGAGCCTTGGTAGTGCCCGAAATCGACATCGAAACCGCACCCCCGGCCGATCTCGTGAGAGGCCATCATGCGGAAGTAGCAGTCCTCCAAGGGCAGCTCATCGAGCATCTCGTGCCACCGGGCCGTCAGAAGACCTGCCGTCGGGTTGGCCGTAATCGCGCCAAGCGGATCAGTGATCGGATGCGGCGCAGGAAACTGATCAGGCTGACTCCCATGCTGCTTGAACCATCCGGAAAACAGCAGACCCTGGGTGATCGCCGAACCGACTACCGTCCCGATCGGCCGATTCACCGGGTAGGAGCGGTACTTCGCCTCCTCGATCGAGCCATTGCACTGCACCCGGCCAGCTGCAGTCAGCACGCCGGGGATCTGTTCGGTCGTGATCGTCGGCATCGCTTCGGCATGCGGGGTGGGCACGGTGTTGTTCCGATAAGGCACGACACCGCTGGAAAGCACAGCAATACCACCCGACCCGGCGCCGGCCACCACGGTCTCCATCGGCTCGTCCACACTGCGGCTCGTCGCGTTGGTCCGATTGGGCAGTACCCGAGCAGTGAGCAGCCCCAAGGTCTCGGACCCGCCCTGCGTCGGCAGGGCTTCATCCGCCCCTCGCGGGGCTCCTTGGAAGTTGTCAATGGCCATCGCCACCGGTGGCGTGAGCAGCGCAGTGGTACTCGTGGCCGTCTGCGCCCACATGGGCTGGCTGAGATCCCGGCTGCGGCAGGTAGATCCGGGACGTTCATAGGTGTTGCCGGCCGCGGCCATGATCGCACCCGTGGAGAGCACCGCTGTCTCCTGCTGGCTGGTCTGCGTTCCCATCGGCTGCCACGGGTGACGCTCGGTGCCACGCACAGCCTTGGCCGGCATGAGGACTGCCGGGAACTCGCCGAACCGTTGCCGGCACCGCTCAGCACGGGCCATCGTCGCAGGCGCCAGCGGCTTCTTCCGGTCACCGATACGGGTACCGAGATCAGAGAGGTCCAGCGCCGCAAGCGACGGTGTGATCGGCGGGATCACTACTGCGCGGCACGACGGGCACCGGTATTGGTACTGCTTGCCGTATCGGACCGACCCGGTCGGGGGCACCCCTGTTTTCCACGTCCACACCGCCTCGACGATGCGATCACAGCTGGCGCACCACGATGGGGGCCGGTGGTCAAGATCCGGGGCAGGGATCTTGGCGTCCCACATGGCGATATACAACCTGTCACGGGACTGCGGGACCCCAAAAAACATCGAATTCAGGTACAGGACACGGTATTTGTAGCCCAGTAATTCGAACTGCTTCAGCCACCACCGGTACGTCGAGCCGTCGCCAACCTTGCGCTTGCCAGGGACCTGCGGACCCCACGAGGTCAACTCGGTCGTGCACTCGACAAGAACCAGCCGCGGATGATGTTGGGCGGCATAGTGCAGCACGCAGTTATGGACGATGATCCCGTCGGCGGTGAAGCTGTGATCCTCTTCGACCTCGATGTCGAATACAACGTCCTCACGTCCTGGCTTGACCGACCGAACGACACCGACGCACCTGTTGTCGACCGTGGCAATCGTCGATGCGCGCCGCTGCTCCGCCATCCATTGCAGAATCCACATAGGTCGGGTCGCGCCGGTTCGGCCTTCAATGCTCCACGGTTCTGTTCCTCGGCAACGCAGGGTAGGGCGATAACCGAGGGTCTGCAGGAGCAACTTCATACCGATCGCGAGTTGGCGGCTCACAGTCGCGCACGAACCGCGGCGGCCGTTCAGAGACGAGCAGCCGTCGGCGGACATGTACCCCTCCACCAACGCCTTCCGGTGTTCGGCGTCCATACTTAACGCCCACGTGGGGATCGTCTTGCCGTGCGCGAGCTCACCGAAATGCGCCACTAGCCATCGGGCCAGCGCGCCACTGCCACGCAGTTCGTATTGGACTGCGGTCGCAGCCTCGGTTACGCGCGCATCCCAACGGCCGTCGAGTTCGCCGCGCTCGGCGTAGCCACAGCAGATGCCAACCATCGCACCAGAGGGTTTGCAGCGCCTGATCCAGCCGTCGCCGAGCCACCGCCCGACGGTCCACCAGAAGTGCTGGCCGTACTGCCAACCCGAGGGAGCATCGGGCACCACGCACGTCGGGAACTCGATCGGCGACTGCCAAGCGTGGCCGACCAGGGCGCCGGCCTCTATCCACTCTTCGTCTGCACCATATGTCCAGCCATGGCTGGTCAGCTTCGCTGGGCGGGTGAGGAATTGGTGGTTCGCGGTGACCTGCAGTGCAGTGTGTCCGCGCCCTTCGATTGTGACGAGTGAAGCGCGCCGCGCCATCGTCGCTGTCACTCGCCGCCAGCGATGCATGTGGGTCAGGACTTCGTCACCGACAATGAGCTGTTCGATAGGCACCATTCCGCGCCGTGCGACGACTATCGTCCCTGCAGGGAAGCAGTTCGCGGTTGCGCGGTCACGCTCGGACCGGGTGACGCTGGCGTCGAACTCCGGATCCTCCAAGTCGAAGAGCGACAGACCCTGCTCGTATGCCTTCTCAGTGTTGGCCTGCGTGTGGTTTTTGCACGACACCCCTGCAGCCACCAGATCAGCCGGCGGCAAGTCACGTGCGGAGTGATAATCCGATGATTCCTTGTCGACCAAATCCGCAATCCAGTGTTCAGCCTCAGGGTGATTGGCCTCATGTACTTCTACTTTGTAGCGGTTGTGGTTGGCGGCCATGATCGTCGTGAACCCGGCCCGCTTGATGCCTTGTGTCAGCCCACCGAACCCCGAGAACAGATCCACCGCGACCAGATCGTCGTGAGCGAAGCGCCGCCGCTTCGCCGCAGGGCGGTGCACCGCCGATGAGACCCCCGCCTTCACAGCGCACGACCGTGGTTGCCCGCGGGGCGCCCGACCTGGACCGGGTTCCCCGGGCGTAGATCTCTGCTCGGGTCCTCGACGACCATCGGAATCTCGCCCAGCGAACGATCCCGTCGGTGGTCAAAGAGTCTGTCCCCTAGCGTTTGTCGGCTCTGTATCAGCGGCACTGACGCCCTACCCTTCATGTCCGAAGTAGTTGACTGATCGCTCACGACGCCTCCTTGCCGGGATGAATTGGGCAGCGTGGACTGTGGCCCTGCTCGCGAGGTGACCACCCACACCCAGGGCAGCGCCCCATGGCGATGAGCTGTTCAGTCTTGAATGGCTTCCAAAGGGGCGCGACGCCGGCGGTCCGCTCGGGGTTCATGCTGCACGCCGCGGAACAGTGCGGAGCAGCCGATACGCGTCGCCCGCGCCCGCGATTCCCAGCAGGTCCAAGGCAGCGGGAACATCGCCCGCGCTGATGATGACACCGCGCCAGCCTCTGGGCAGCTTGGCCTCGATTCCGAGTCGGCCCATGACCGCGTAGAGCGTCAGCATCATCGCCGAGGAAGGGCACGTGATGCAAAGGCCTTCCCTGGTAAAGGTTCCGGCGCCGTGGACCGCGCCACGGCTGATCCCCAGGGCCGCATCCAGGCCCAGTCCGAAAACCCAGCGCTCATCGCGATACCCGTAGCTGCCAAGCACTTCGTGCGGCCGTCGAATGAGCAGCGTGCCGGATCCTCCGTCGGCTGGGCTGACCTGGATATCCCTGTGGTCGATGGCCCTGGCCGCCCACTGGGCTGTGCCGGCATGTTCGAACGTGATGCGCATCAGCGCCGGCCCGAGATGCTGGGTGCGGCTGAATGCCAACAACGCTCCGATGTGACGCGACCGGACAGCGGGACGCGTCGGCGCGGCGGCCAGTTGTCTCCTCACCGAACTGGTGACCCGATCGAACTCGGCCTGCGCCGGGCGCCGCGCCGATGGTGGCTTCGCCTTCGTCATGTCGAGACCTGCAGTCTGTCTCCGACGGCGTCGCCGATACCGGCGATCTGCCTGAGGCGATCCATCGCCGTCAACCACTTCTGGCGGTCAGACTGCGGGGGCACCCACACTCCGGCGTACATGCCGGTTTGTGCGGCCTGGACCACCGCATCTTCGGCACATGAGCGACGAGCCGGGCAACGTAGGCACATCTGTTCAAGATGCTTGCGCACAGCTGGTGTGGGTTGGCGATCAGAGGCCCAAAGCTCGGGCGCATCTGGGGTTTCCACAATGCAGACCTTCTGGTCGGCCGCAGCTCGCCCGAGTGACTGAGTCATCAGGCCAACCCCGCCGCCGCGGTCGCCGGAATGATCTCGGCGATGAAACGGATCGAAGACCCGGCCACACGCGCAGCGAGGTCACGCGCGGGGTCGTCGAACTTCACTGCCGACCACAGCGCATCAAACTCGCGCTTCAGATACCCGAACCCCTCGTGGCTCGACACCAATGTGCGCCCATTCGGGCCGACCAAGGCGCGCGCCAACTGAGCTTGCGCTGCGGCGGCGCGTCCGCGCGTCTGCCCACCGTCGCGGGGTTCGTACAGGTCGGCGATGAAGCGCACAGCCATGGCACCGACCTGGGTGGCCTCTGCCCGGGCAAGCCCAATCCGGTTCCCGCGGACCTCGTCCCAGAGCTCGTCGACTTCCTCGGCGAGCACCATCGCACCCTCGATTGGGGACTGCCAGAGTCGAGGGTGATCAGAAATGCTGCACTGCAGCTCATCCCAGATAGCCAGTTCCGCATGGCGGTACGGAGCATCTGGGTCGCCGACCGAGCAGCCGGTGGCGATCAAGTGTGGAGTCCTCATGCCAGGACCGCCAGCAACGCGGGATCAATATGACGGACGCACACGCTGCAGGCGTCATCACCGGGCACAGAAGGAGACCCGCAGACCGTGCAGGCGCTGGTGCAACTGCGGCAGGCTAGCTGACCGTCGACGCGCACAGGCTCCACCGGTTGGCCACCGCACAGGGGGCAGTCATCGAAGATCGACGTCCGGCTAACACGCACTGAAGCGCCGGAAATCGGCGCCACGAATGCGCTTCTGACCGAGTTCGAGCAGTTCAGGACTGTCGAACGGAGTTGTGGGGCTGGAATACTTGATTCCGTAGGCGGCAAGCCTCTACCCTGGTATTGACCAAGCAAAGTCACTCTCTCCTTCATCGGGGAGATCTGGACGAGAAGTTGCAGCTTCTCCTCCACCCTCGGAACTGCCCCCCTTAGTGGGGGCAGTTCTATTTCTGGGACTGGATCCCTCTCACGTGTACTGCGCGGCCAACGGCCGGTACGTGCACTCATCACCTCCCACGCCGCGGACTCCGCGGAGTTGCTCGACGTCGGTCAAAGCCCTCCCCGACCCGAGACGGGCAGGGCTGATCACGCCGCCACCGACGGCTTCTTAGGCTTGCGAGCGCGCGGCGCGTCAGTCCCGGTGCGCGCGATGTGTTCCAACCGCTGGATCCGCCGGCGATAGCGGCCGCCTCTGTCGGTTTCAGTGAAATCGATACCAGCCCACATCCCAACAACGCGGTACTCAGTGCCGGCCGTCAGGTTCAACGCTTCGTTGGCGCACCACTGACGAAACGGGCACGCCAGGCAGGCGCCGGCCAGATACGGATAGAAACGAGGCTCAAACCACGCATCAGGATCGCTTGTTCGGCACTGCATTTCTGTGTCGTCCTGCGGTACACGCATCTGCTGTGGCTCAGAAGGAGCGATCGAGCGCTCTACAGCGGCTTCGTCGGTGTCATCGAGCTCCGCGTCGAACAGGCTCATCTGCTCAGCGTCCGAGCGACCCCCGCGGAACTCCAATAGTCCAGCCGTTTTCCCCGGGTTGTCTGTAGTTCCGTTCATATCTATCCCCAATCCCCCCGCAGCGCCGGTAGCCCGATCGCTGGTAGTGCCCCACCCTCACAGATAGTAAATATCAGTTTCGCAACGCGCGCGTCAACAAAACTGGCGACACGGAGGTTGACAAGTGACGAGTCGAATCTTGTCCCGCTCCGGCCCCCGGGTGACCGCGTGATGTCAGACTAAGCGCAGTTACATCAAGAGTGCAAGACAAAGTGCTATTTAAGTGTGGGGCGATCGGAGACGTGATCCAGATGAGCTTTCGGTTGTGTGGCGCGCAAATGTGCAGTTCAGAGCGTTGGCGTACGCCTACCGGGCGCGTGCGCGGCCTTACCGGGCCTGAAAAAAATCACGCTTACGGCACGTTAAGAGTGTCCCTGGACAGAGAAATCGCTACAGAAAACGTGACTCGGTACGATTTCCCGCATGAGTCCGCCGTCAAGCCACGCCCACGTGCCTTGACGTTCAGGGACGCGGGCGCGGCGCTCCGGCGCCTTCGGAAACGTCGCGGCTGGACACTCGATGACATCGAGGCAATGACCGGTGTGACCAAGATGTCCATCAGTCACATAGAACGCGGCAACAAATCGCCGAGACCCTCAACGGTATCGCGCATCGAGACGGGTCTGGGTTGGCCGCCCGGAGCGTTCTATCGGCTTGCCGATGCAGGCGACGACGACGCAGCGCTCGACGACCTGGCAGATAGCTTCAACATCGAGAATGGTGGGGCTGTCATCGATGTGCCCGTCCGCAGAATCAAGGGTTCCGCAGTACTGGTTGCACACGCCGAGGCGTACATCGACATGATCGACTCGCTGATTGGGCAGTTGCCGGCGCCATCGAATCCCCGCTTCGCCGTCACGGTCAATGCGGCCCTCGCGCAATGCGCAAAGGTCACCATCCTTACAGCTAACTCGTGGCAGATGGCAGGCATCACCGATCGCGAAACGGCTGCGGATCTCCTCAAAGCTGTACATGACCTCGATGCCAAGCGGCAGTTGCTGTTGAGTCGAATTCCGGAATCGACGGCGGCTCGATACGACAACGCCTGTCGCCGAAGTGGGCTGCCGGACCCCGTAATCAGCGTGCTGACGGGCCTGACGGCGGATGAGTCCTGGGTTGTTCGATGTGGAGGGGCAGTACCCGAGGGTGCCAATGCGAGAATTGCTGCGTTCATTCGATCGCAGCTCGGGTGATTGGCGACTGAGGTAACATGAGTTTCCGCCAGGCTGGGGCTACGAAACCGTGGAGTGATGGACAACGACCGACCCGAGACGATCGGTGAACTAGACGGATCGGATCTCGCTGCCAAACTCAACCAGCTGTTCGACACAATGCACCCACGCGGCGTACCGCCCGTCACGAACTACGCTGCCGCCAAGGGCATCGAAGAGAAAACCGGCGTCAGTATCACGCCGCAGTATCTTGGGCAGCTCCGCGCAGGCAAGAAACGCAATCCCGGCATCCAGCACCTACGGGCCATCGCCGCATACTTCGGTGTATCTGCGCGATACCTATTGGAGCCCGGCCCCAGCCCCGACATCGAATCCCAGCTTGAGGTTCTCCGAATCCTGCGTGATGCCGGAGTGCGCAACGTCGCCGCCCGCGCTTCTGGCCTATCGCCCGGGGCGTTGGCCAACGTCGCGAACATCATCGACCAGCTCCGATCAATTGAGCAACTCCCGCCTGTAGATCCCTCCGACAAGGACGATTGACCATACTGCTTCCGCATTACTGAGAAACGTTGCCGCGTAGGGGATCCCATACTGAAGGTGGCCTTGCTGTGCGGCGACATGTCAGCGCTACGCGCCGTCCACGTTGATCTTCAAATCCTGCGGAAGTACCCATAGCTGCATGGCCACCCGCGACAGCCGATTGCCACTGAACGCCGGGACGTCCACGATTGCCACCCAGCCTCCGGTGTCGAGCTTCAACCAAGCGGATTGCCTGCCTGGCATCCACGGCTCTAGATGCAGACCTCCGCTCTTAATCCACATCGCGATCGAATCCCGACGGCCACCAGCAGGCGGAAACATCCTGCCCGTATAGACGAGGACCTCGCGGTCAACGGCGATCAGCGTCCGATACCCGAGTAGCTCCGCAGACCAATCTGCGAACATCTGTGCGAGTTTCTCAAATGCTCACGCACCGCACAACCGTGCATGCGGGCCGTAATCGTCCAGCGGTCAGTCTGCCGCGATCTCATAGACCAGGCGGTACGAGTCGCTCGACATGATCGAGTCACAGATCTCGAGGACGCGCTCGCCAGCGTCTGCGGAGAACGCCTTGCGAACCGTGCGGAGAATCGGCTGGTTCGCCCCCACCGCGATCCTGTCCATCTCATCGACCATGGGAAGTCGCGCTTGCACGGTCTCCTGAAATCGGCCGATGAGAAACCCGCGCTCCTCTAAACGGGCGTAGATGCCGCCGTCGCCAGTGTCCCTGTGCATGATGCGCGTCCCCTCGGCGAGATCTAGAGGGACGTACGACACCGACCACTGCAAGGACTGCCCTGAGACCACGTACTGGCGGGAACGCCGAACCACTTGGCGGCCGACCCAATCGGCATCCACATGATCGAGCTGCCGGGCAAGGGCTTCGTCGAACTCGATCACCGACACCTGTATCGCGTCAACGACCGGCTTGAAACCAGCGGACCTGGCATCCATGGAGTACGGCCCCAGTCCCTGCTCGCGATTCGTCCGCTGCAGGCGGGTGTTAGCGAGCCTGATGATGGGTGGTGACTTCCGGACGAAGGTGCCACGACCACGCCCAGACATGATGAGTCCTTCGTTGATCAGCACCTTGAAGGCGTCCCGAATCGTGAGGCGGCTGACGTTGTAGTGGCGCGTTAATTGCACAATGGTGGGTAGCTGCTGGCCAGGGCCATAGACGCCGTCCACAACAGCCTTACGAATGGCATCAGCTACCTGATGCTGTTTTGAGTTGCGGCCCGTGTCTTCGATGATGCGCGGCGGAAGTCGGACGGTACTCATGGCATCAATTTTACGCGAGAAGAAGCCCTATCCGGACGCCTAGAAAATGCGCGCACTCGACCATAGAAGTTCGACCCCGTCGTGATAGCGGATCGCGGTTTCGCCGGTGGATGAGACGGCGTCGTCGACGCGAACGCCGAATGCCGGGGTCATCCACTGGGCGGCCCCATCAGTCGCTACCCACCGCAAATCAGTTGTCTCCGAACTCAAACGAAGTTCACCGGCCAACAACGCGCAGCGAAATACCAGGGCTACGACGTGGGCGCGCATATTCAGATAGCAGCCGGTGAAATGCGTGGGTTCAACAAGAAGTCCGGTCTCTTCCCGTACTTCTCGCTGAACACACTGATGGAATGTCTCCCCGCGCTCCAGCACGCCCCCCGGAGGTTCCCACGCTCCATTATCTGCGCGTTGTGCGATCAATACTTTGCCCGAGTCGATGACGACTCCCGCAACACTCACCGAGAATCCTGATGGAATCTGATCTATCAATGGCCAACCTTTGCTCGCTGCGACATAACGGGGCCGCGTCAGAGCTCAGCGACGATTGTTTTGCGGCTCCGCCTGGGGCGACACACGTACTCGCGGCTCGATGGGTCGTACTTGGACGCGCTTGGATCAGGAACGATCTGTCCGCTCGCGTCGCGGATGTCGAGTGGGATGCGGTCCAGGCGTTTGATCTCCTCGACGGTGAAGAGATCGAAGTCAATGAACCCAAGGTCAGACTCGTCGATGGCTTCCGCCTCCTGCTGCGCTTGGGACTTCTCGGTGATAGCGAACCACTGGCGCGTGTAGAGCCGCGGCACCCGATCTGAGACCTGCTCTTTGAAGGGCGGCCACTCGGTCTGAGCTTGGGGCGGCAACTTCGGGTTATTCCAGTGCTCGCCGGGGCTGTAGCCCAGATAGCCCTGGTACTCAGTGGCGTCAGCGGCGCCGGTCTCGGGGTCTACGGATGCGATAAGGCACCGGCCTTTGATGTTGGGGTCCATGGACTCGCGGATCATGCGCACCTTCGGGCGCACCGAGTCTTCAAACGCCTTATTCACCGTCATCTCGCTGGGCTTACCCAGCGAGATCGTCAGCGGCAGATTGGAATTCCACACTCCGGGAATGGACACGTCGCGCGCGTCCTGCGAGATCAACATGACGTGGACGCGAAGCTCGCGACCCAGCGAAGTGATCTCGGTGACCATCGATTCGATCGCCGCAGCCGACTCCTTGCCCAGCGATTTCCACTTTTCTCGCATCCCCTTGATCTCGTCCAGTACCAACAAGACCGGGGTAAATGAGTTCCAGCTCTCTGGGTTGTCGATCTTGCCCTGCAAGGAGCCATCCTGGCGCTCTTGCATGATCTGGTAGGCCAGGACGATCGCCCCGACATAAGCCATCCCCCGTGGCGTCGAGCCCAGGCCCACGGCCACTGTTCCAGGTACGGGCAGATCGTGATCCTCGGAATGCGGGGCGAAGTAGCCGGCGTAGTCAGCTCCCTTCCCGTCGGCCAGAATCAGCATCCATCCCATCGCGCGGAACTGCTCAAGCCAGCTGCGGATCGCCACCGACTTGCCCGCGCCGGTTTCGCCGATCACCTTGACGTGAGCCATGCGCTCCATGCACACACCCACGACACCGCGCGCCGATTCACCGACCTTGAATTCCCAACCGGTGTAACGCTTCCTGGCCTCAGCCACGGTAGAGATCACGGGCCACATGGGCGGCCACAGCAGCGTGGGAATGCCAGACTTGCGGCTGGCTCCGAACGTGTCGCTACGGGGATCGAACCGGAACGTCCAGATGCCACCGGCACCCTTGAGGAATGTCGTCTGCAGTTTCTGCTGCATGGCGGAGTCAGTGAGGCAGCCGGGCTCGGCGCAGCGAAAACCCCAGGCCACCAGCCTGTAGGAACCTTTGCTGTCATTCTCGAGTTCGACGGCGGCGATGTCGAGGGACAACTTCTGGGGAAATTTCGACCCAGCAAGCCCGATCAATCTGCGCAGATCCTCATGCAGTTCGCCACCTTGAAGAAAACGCGGCGGCAGGGAACCAAGATCTATCGGTGAGGCCAGACCAGGGAACATGACTCCCCCGGCCTGCTCGCCGGTGGGAGCAGCGTGGGCCGCCCGCTCGGCGCGACCAGATCCGATGATGAGCAGGACGGAGCCCAGAAGGGCAAGGGGCACAGCGAGAGTCAGACCCCATCCGAACTGCAGGCCCACGCCGATCCCGGCCGCCACGCCGGCGCACCCGAGCGCGATCAGATATGCACGCACGGCTCGGCTGCTGGCGAAGACACGTTCGGTACGTCGCCTTCCCTCGTCGGTGACGACGGTCGTGGACTCGAATTTGGAGATGGCGTGAGTGAGAACGCAGACCACGATGAGCGCAGCCGAGTCGATGAGCAGCGACGGGGCGGTGGCTCCCACCGCGGGATAGGCCCAAGGAAGTGAGAACACATGTGGCTGCCCTGCCGGCGAGAGCATGCCAATGTCGCACCACAACGACGAGAACGGATCGAAGTAGCAGCTCATGATCCACGCGGCGACCAGTCCGAGCACGGCGATCACGCCGGTACCCCCAGGCTGAAATCCCAGCGCAGCAGCCAGGGATTGATCAGCTGACCAACGGTCACTGAGGGATCGTCATCTGACTGGCCGACGACCACTGCCACCGCAGTCACCACTCCCGCGTCCGATACCGCCCACACAGGTCCTCCGGAATCGCCATGATCGACAGCGGCGCGAAAGGTGACACGGTCCTCGCTGACGTCGACCAGGGGTCCGCAACTGACGCCGGTTTGCCCACCCCTTTTGCAGATCCGTGCCGGTGGATCGTTGAGCAGATCCTGGGCGGTGGAGACACCGAGGGGGCTCACTCCGTCGCGGGTACCGACGCTATGCCCGAGGTCGCTGGACAGCGCCAGGGCAGCGATGTCGGTGCCGTGTAGAACAGTGTCATGGCCGGAATGCTCTGAGCGCAACCACTTCCCGGCCGTTGTCGCTTTGCCGGTCGCGGGGTCGTGGACATCGATCTCAGGGCCGATAGTGCAGTGCCCCGCCGTGAGCGCCCCGATATCGCCTCGCGTAGATACGACCAACCAGCCCAAGGTGCACGTCGACTGCAGCTCGGTGTCATGGTTGACCACGTAGATGGACACCCCGGGCTGCAGCCTTAACCCCGGAGTGTCAGCACCGCTGACTGGCGCCAGCGCGGTGCTCAGCGACGACACTGCAATCACCGCGGCGATCGCCCGGCGCATGGTCACCGCACCAGGTTGAGGATGTCCAAAGGGGACTTCACTGCACCCTCCGGGGTCGATAGCGCGAGTTCATAAGGCTCATCGGGCGCGGCTGCTGAACCAACGGTTCCCGGCAGCGAAGAGGTGGGTGCCCCCGCGGTGGCGGCCCGGGCTGCGTGTCGGCCTCGTGATGCATCCTGCTGACGCTGCTTGCGCAACTCGACGATTCGGCGCGCCTGCTCTTGAAACTCGTCAACCTCGGACGGGGAGAGGACCTTCACTCCGATCACAGCCCGCGGAGTCACCGTGAGTGAGGACAGAATCTCCACCGCATCGTCACGCTCAGTTGTGGCGCCGAGGAACGCGACGTACCCCTCCGATCCCTGTGCAGCACCCCACGCCTCGGGATGCTCAAGGACATCGGTCACCTTCATGGCCGGCTGCACGGGCACGCCCGCGGCCTTGGCCTTGCTGACGTACTCCTCCACGACCGGGGTGAAGTTCGGCATCGGTCCATCAACGGACCCGAGCTCGATCCGCACGAGGATCGGCTTCATACCATTACCACCTTTCTTTAAGCGGACAGACGGCCTCTACCCACTGTTACCCTAGTCGATATAAACGACGAAAGGTCCGCTAATGGGAACCCTGAATATCGCCGCAGCTCGCGAAATCATTGTCGCCTACGGTCAGTCGTCAAGCGCATGGGCGGCGACCACGATTAATACCTGGCTCGGCGTTATTGTGGGCACAGTTGTGCTCATTGTCGCCACGTCTATTCTTCGGGACCAGAAGAAAGAGGAAGCGGAAAAAGTGAAATCCATTGCGCTCGTATCGATAGGCGCAGTGATACTCACTGGCGTGGTGATGATGTTTATCAACAATAAGTTCGGTGGCGCCTCAACGCGCGTATCGGACACGCTGAATTAAGCGCTGAACATTCAATGGCAATTCGGCTGAACTTCTGAACGAACACGAGGCTCAAGGTCATGACTTCTCCCTCCCAACCCACTACGCCCGGATCCGGCAACGGCCTGGCCGCCGCAGCGCAGGCCGTCCCTGCCGCGACCTCACCGGTGCTGACCGCGCGTCCGTTGACCGCGCCGGAAAGTGTCGACATGGCCAATGCTGTCCTGCTGCCCGGTGCGGCGATGGGTGGGTATGCGGGCCTGCGCCTTGCCTCGCAGCGGGTCCCCGCATTCAACGCCGCCCTGACGGCAGCACGGTCGGACTCCTACCGCGGACTCTTGGCCGCAACGAAGGCCCCTACGGCGGCGGCCCGTCAGGCCGCAGGCCGCGGCGTCGCGGCGGCAAGTCGGGCTGTGGCCTCCGCTGCAGCTAAGGCCGCTCCACGAGTGGCGGCCAGGGCTGGAATGCTGACCCTCAGCCGCGTTGCAATGGCTCCCATACCGGTGGTCGGCGAAGTCGTTCTCGCGGCGACATGGCTGTTCGACAAGGACAGCCGCAGCTTGGTCAACGGTCTGATCTCGTGCGTGGGAGGTGTCGGATTCCCGCCCGACGGAGACGCGCCGCCAAGCCCGCCGCGTACCCAGTTCCTGCCGCTGACACACGACGGCAACCGTGACCCTGACATCGAGAAGATCGACCAGGGCATGTCGAAGACCAACGCCTCGGCCTTCAACTACCGTCCCGACGACGTATGGCCCTCTCAGCCGACCGTCGAGACCACTCCCGATTTCAAAGGCACCGTTACGGCGGTAAACAAACTGGGCCCGAAGGCCAGTAACATTGCGGACGCAATTCGGGGCGTGTCGAATTCACTCACCGGCGCCTCCGCCGGGCAATTCGCCACATCCCTGCCAGGAAAACTCGGCCCCATCGCCGACTCGCTCGACAAGTATCAGAGTTCAGTCGCCCCTGGCGTAGCGGCAGCGGTGAATGGTGTCACCACAAATGCCAACGACTTGTATCAGAAATTTCGCGAGGTCAACAATGGAAATCGCAAGGAAATTGCCAACAGCACAAGCGGCCTGATTCCATTCACGGCAAACCATGTCAACGCCGCGGCAATGGATGATGCAATTTCGTCGGCCAAATCGACAGCCGACGAAATCAGTAAACACAATGCCGGAGTGAGTGGCGCCTTCTCAAATTGGTCGGTCCCCCCAGCTTCGGCCAGCGGACTGGGATCGACGACCCCGGTGTCCGCTGTGACGCCCAAGCCTGCGCCGGCGGCCCCAGTCGCCGCGGCGCCTGCGCCATCGACCGCCCCTTCGACGCCGTTGCCGCAA
Organism: Mycolicibacterium sp. Y3; assembly: GCF_051188035.1. NCBI lineage: Bacteria > Bacillati > Actinomycetota > Actinomycetes > Mycobacteriales > Mycobacteriaceae > Mycobacterium > Mycolicibacterium sp. Y3. The sequence continues at coordinate 69,416 of NZ_JAVQLT010000002.1, forward strand.
ACCCCCGCCGAATCGACAAAGTCCCCCCTGGATGGCCTGTTGTCGAGCCTGCCCAACGCCGTTCCCTCCATGCCGGCCCCCAGCATGCCCGGCGGTGGTCTCCCGATGCCCGCCATGCCACAGGCCGGCCCGGAGTCGGGTCTGAACCCGATGGCAGATCAACAGCCTCTCGACGACCACAAAGACAAGGACGATAAAGACAAGCCTCAAGACGATGTCACCCAGAAAGACGACACCGGCCACAAACCCGATGATCCCGGTATCAAAGATGACCCCAACACCCCAGGTGGCCCCGCAGTGGTGCACGGAGCCCCGGCGCCACCAGCTGCCGTCCCGCCCCCGCCAGGAGCAGACAAGACCGTGCGGATCGGCAACAAGGACTACACCTTCGACTCTCCCCGCATCGCCGCAGCGATCAAAGAGTCGATTCAGGCAGCACAATCCGGTCCGGGAATCCCGATCACCCAGACACTCGCCGACAACGGCTTCACAGTGCCCCCAGTCGGACAGCCACTGGGCCAATCGGTAGACGGGATCACCGCGGCCAAGCCAGGCGCGGTGATCGTCAGCAACAACGGCGCAGACATGGCCTGGTACCTCGGCGAGGGGCAAGCCGTGACCGAACAGGGCGAAGTCAAACCAGTCGACCAGGTAATCAACCCCGCCGGCGGCAACGACGGGATCTACCAAATGCCTGAGCCAGGCACACCCGTCGTCGACGTGACCGCATCCCCCCTCGGCCAGGACGGCCTGACCACATCGCCGGCGGCGGTCGGCACCGCCGACATCCCGCCGACACCCGCAACAGACCCGGCGCAGGCATCCCCGGCGCCAACGGCGAACCCCAACGCAGCGGCACAGCCCCTCCCCCACCCCCAGGGACTGTGATCCATGACCGCACGCCCCGCGTGAGCCCTCACCGACAATGACCGAGCCCGTCACAACGACCGACCTGGCCTCTCGCGGTGTGTTCGAAGCGAGCGGCGCCGGCGTCGCCGACGCAGCGAACCGAACCGGGGCGCCGGCTCCCAGCACCGGTCTCGATGATCTTGACGACGTGCTCGGCAAACACACCGACAAGACCAAAGACCAACTCGACGACTCGAAAAAGACCCTCGACAAATCAGCCAAAGGCGTCACCGACGCCGGAAACACCGACGACGACTCCGCCAAGAAATTCAGGGGAACCCCGGCGCCGATGAGCCCCTCCCCGGCTCCCGCTGCGATGCCGACACCTGCCCCCATGGCAGCCGCAGCGCCGCCGATGCCCATGTCGGCCCCCGCCTCCTCTCCCCCGGCCGCGATCCCGGCATCGATGCGCGCCATCTCACCGCAGGCCCTGGCCACGCTCCTGTCCAGCGCGGGGGTCACCCCCGAATCGGCCACCGCAGCGATGACCGGAGGGCGAAACGTCGGGTCCGGCGCGAAAGACCCACTATCGGAGGCTCGGCTCGCCAAGACCGGCCGCGGACCCATGTCCCCAGGTGAACTACGCGCCGCGATCGACAAGGCCGCTGATGCAGCGGGAATCCCATCCGACAAGGTCGTGCGAGCGAAATGGCACGCGCTGTACCGATTCATGATCGAGCACGAAAGCGAAAACCAGCCCGACATCATCCAAGGCGTCAAGGACGTCAACCACAGCGGCGGAACAGCCAGCGACGGCGGCCCCGCCAACGCCGCCCGCGGACTATGCCAGGTGGTGCCGGGCACATTCAAGGCCTACCACGTCGCCGGCACCAGTGACAACATCTTCGATCCGGTGGCCAACATCGCAGCGTCGATGCGCTACGTGATGGACCACTACGACGTTGAGCCCCACGCCGGCGCGAACTTCGAACGCTTCGAGGCTCGCCGCCACGCCAACGGCTACACCGGCTACTGACCGTTCGGAGCTCGAAAACCTCGCTCCCTTCGCCGACGCACCCTCGGCACGTCCACCGTGCGCTACTCGTCGACATCCAGGACTGGGCGCTCATCAGATGCGCCGACCGCCGAACCCGCCCCGACGTCGTGGCGCGGCTACGGTCAAGGATCACTGCACGTTGGCGCGCCCGCGCCACAGCGGTGCACGCAGGTGGCCCGGGGCTGGGGCGATCTGGCGCACCCCAGGACCTGTGTGCTCGCGCCGCGGTAGGAGCCACACCCAGCGGCGACCGCGCGTAGCGGACACGGCCAGCAGCCAAGCCCGTCGGAACGACGGGCGCGCCGGCTTGGCGCGCGCCGGACCGGCCCCTCCCCCCACTGGACCTCCCAGCCTCGGGAAGGCCGAGCAATGCAGCGCATCCCCACGGCCGGCGCACGCCTGCCCAGGCGGGCGCAACCGCCGGAGCTGAATGCCGCTGCAACGCGCGCAGCGCCGCCCAACCGAGCGACGCCGCGATCCGGCAGCAACCCCCCACTGCGGCGACCTGCGAATATGCCCCACCGTGGCCGCTGAGCCACAAAACTGGCCGAGTCCTATAGGAGATGCCAGAGCGGCCCTGTCGATCGCCAGAAGTGACCTCAGGGCCATCTCCGGGGAATCCGACTTAGCGGGTCCGCTAGCCCAGCAGCATTTCCGCAGGTCAACCCCGATCAGCGGCCCACGGACACGTGACTGCCCGTGCCGGCGATACACGGGGGGATGAGGCTAAATGAACCAACCCCCGCGGGGCTGAGCAGCCCCAGACACGATGCGGCCCCCGCTGCGTCGGTGTCGACACTCGTAAATCGGCTCCCAGCCAGACCCGTGACCATCGGCGCTCGGCCTCGGCCACCCCGATTTGGGCAAATCCCGGTGCGCTGGACGGTCAGCCGGATCTGGCGGGTGGGACTATGGGCCTGATCGAGGCTGCATTCGGGGGTGGTCCAAAGTGCGCAGACGGGCGCCAATCCAGTGGCGCAAGTACCTGGACTATGAGTCCGTCTGGAGAGGCCATCGAGGCGCGCAGTTGACGCAGGTACGAGATGAGCGCGCTCCCGCCGCTGCGCGTCACTGCACTGCGAATAGATCCCTAAGAAGCGCGGTCCAGCACGTGATGACCACGAGGATCCATGCGCTCGGGTGCTCTCGGGTGCGCTCAACCAACACCGAGAGAGGACCTAAGACTGGACTGGATTGCTCATCGCGCCTCCCGGTAGATCTGGCTCAATCGCGATAGCTTTGTTGAGTCGACTACACCGCAGTGACAGAGCGCAGAAGGAGGGATCAGGGCCATGATGGCGCAGAGCGTGACACCCACTCCCCTGGGCTCATCGGATGCGACCGGCAAAGGCGATATGGTGCGCAGGTATGCGGAAGCCGTAGCGCGACCATGTAGTCCGCTCAAAAGCACTATTTATGCAGTTAGAGCAAGTGCATCGCGCATGCAACCGCGCATCAAACGAGTATTGCAACGAGCGGCAAGGCGCGCTAAGAAACGCGTATACAACAGAGCAGTTAATCGCGCATCAGATAGGGTCTTAAAGCGCGTCTCTGAACGCGCGGAGCGCCACGCGCTGTATCGCGCGGATATCAGCGCACAACACGCGGCGGATGACAGCGCCGTACTTACGCGGAGTGCAGCGCCGTGCGCCACGCGCGGGCGCAGGCCCGACAATGCGCGTAGTGCAGTGCCCAATTACCGCGCGTGCAGACGCCCGTTTAGTGGTGTGAGAAGCAGCGCGGCACCGCGCGTGGGATTGGGCGATGTGAGGGGCGGTCATGCGCGCGATGAGCAACGCGTGCAGACGAGCGGGATTCACGGCGTGGCCAAAGGCGCAGTATCGGGCGGGACATGGGCGGATGGTTACGCGCTTGACAACGCTGGTGGACACGCTCGTCACCACGCCGCATACTGCGCGGTAATAGCGCGGTGCAGTGGGCTACTACCAGGGCGCAATGTAAGGCGTTACCAACGCGTTACGTGTAGCGCGACCCCGGGCGCATATAAGCGCGGTAGTATCAGCGCTAATCGCGCGTGAATCACCGCCCGCTACCCAGCGGAGACCAACGCGGGATGTAACGCGACATCCAACGCGCCTAAGCGGGCGCTATACCCTTGGGAGGGTAGGGAAATGATGACTGAAATCGCGGCGCCGCCTCACCCGTTGGCTTCAGTGGTACCCACGCCATGGCAGGTCATCGCGTGCGCAAATGGCAAAGGCGGAGTTGGCAAGACCAGCATCAGCGCAAACCTCGCCGGACTCTTCGGCCTGGCGGGATACAAAGTCCTGCTGGTCGAACTGGACCCGCAGGGCAACTGCGCCCGCGACTTCGGCCTGCCTGTCGCCGAGTACGAGTCCATTAAGGACGTGATCGATGCCAACGGAGAGCAGCACGCCGCGGCGCTGCTCGTCGCCAGCGCCCAGCCGCCGCTCTACACCGACGTACGGCCCAACGTCGACCTCATCGCAGGTGGCGGGGGACTGGAGCGCATCTACAAGTACTACGCCGCGAACTCCAAAGAGAGCCTCGCCGATGGCGTTCGACGGGAAATAATCGGCCTCGGCCGGACCTACGACATGATTCTGATCGACGCCCCACCGGTCGACATCACCGCCCTTGAGGCAGTGCTGCGAGTGGCTGGCACGGTCGTCATCCCGGTGCGGGCGGACGACGCCAGCATCGACGGGCTGTCCACGATCGCCGACCTGTTCGGGGCAGCGCTGGCGGAGAACCCCGCACTGCGGCTTGGGGGAGTGGTCCGGTTCGGTCTCGGAAGCCGATCCACCCGTGTCGCTGAACGCGTGTACGAGACCATCGACCAGATCCTTGGCGGAGTCGCACCAATCTTCGAGTCGATCATTCGCCACTCGGACGCGTCAGGATTCGACGCCCGACGCCACGGGCTCCTCGCTCACGAGCTGGAATCGGCGAGCAGTGAAGCTAAGGCCACGAGGTTCGCTGCCCTGCGCGCCGGCAAGAAGATCGGCGACGATGTGGTCGGAACAGGGTCAGGGACGAGCAAGGGCCTGGCCGAGGACTACGAGAATCTCGCTGCAGAAGTGCTCCATCGGATGAACGAACTGATCAGTGAAAATGCCACCGCGGGAGAGGAGCGCTGACATGGCCGCAAACGGAAACGCCAAGCACAAGAACCTGGCCAGCTCGTTCGGCGCCCCAGCCGCCGATCGAGGGAGCAAGCTGCAAGGCCTGCTCAGAGCACCCGCTGGAACCGCGGCCCCATCTCACACGCCACAGGTCGGCTCCCCGCCGCGAACTCCCGAACCGGTAGTCGAGCCGGTGGTTCCGACAGCTCAGCCCTCCCAGGAACTCCCAGTCGTACCCCCGGTGCAGCCGGCGATGACTCAGGCCGCCGCGGTCGCCACCCAAGTCCCGCCTACGCGCCGCCGGCGTACCGCCGGTAGCGGGGGAGTGCCTGCGTCGTCGGTCTACCTCACTACCGACGCCTACAAGCAGCTCACGGCCACCAAGAGCCGCAAGATCAAGGACTACGCGCAGATTGTCCAAGACGCTTTCGCGCGGATCGCACAGGAAGCGGCTGAGCAGGAAAAGTCACCCGAGGAAGTCCTGGCAAGCCTGTTTGAGGTCCCAGAGCACAATGACCCGTGGCTGATGCCGTCGTCGACCACACGCGCGAAGTCCTCCGGGGCGCCGCTGACCGAAGCGCGGATCTCGTTCAGCGCCCAGCAGCGCGAATGGATCGAAGCGAAGATGGCGACGGTCAAGGTCGGAACCTCATTCTCCGAGTTCATCGCCCGCGTACTCGAACACCACTTGATGCCCGACAGAGCCAAGCGCAGCAAATGAAGTCTCCGCTCTCTGAAGGGGGCGGTTTCCGTACTGACTGCCGTTGTTAGGCGGCTGGTTCCGGGTTTTGACGCTTCGTAGCCTGCCTGGTGGCGTTGGGCTCCACGTCCTGCAAGGCCACTTCCTGGCCCCGTTGTTTGATCACGATCGCGGCGTTGGTGTCAGCGTTGCCGGTCCACCCGCAAACTCGGTCTGCGCATCGGAACACCGCTTGGTTTTCGCGTTGTCCCTCCGCGGTCGCCGACGAGATTTCCTCATCGGGAACAGTGCTATCTGCAGGCCTGTTCCCGACGAAAATCCGCGCTTAGTAGCTCGTGTCGAGGTGGTTGAGCAGAGGAGTCAGCACGCTCTGTCGCGCGGAGACGGGTCTGCTGTGCGTTAGTTCACTGTTCGGGTTGGGCGCCAATCCACGACTAATCCTTACTAGAGGCGGTCTTCGCAAGACTGCCGGCCATTCTGCTGCGCATTAGGGGGAATGTGGGCGTATTTCTCGCCGCATGGTCGGCGGTGGCCCGGAGTACTGACCGGGTTCTTGGGCGCAAGCCTCGTACTTTAGTCCGGGGTGAGCCCATCCCTGGTTGTCAGCGGGCGTAGCCCGGTGTTCAGAGTGGGCGGGCTTGGCCGTCGATGTACTGCTTGATGATCGACAGCGGTGCGCCTCCACAGGAGACGGCGAAGTAGGACGGGGACCAGAGGTGTCCGCGCATGTGCGCACGGATGCAGATGCCGGTGTACTCGCGGCGGACCGCGTGAGCGGTTCGGCCTTTGAGGCGTTGCACCAGGGTGGAGATCGCCAGGGTGGGTGGGTAGGCGACGAGCAGGTGGACGTGGTCGGTTTCTCCGTTGAACTCGATCAGTTCGGTGTCGAGTTCGGCGCACACGCCGTGCATGGTGTTTTCGGTGAAGGTGAGCATGGCGTCGGTGAACACCGGTCGCCGGTACTTCGTGACGAACACCAGGTGGGCGTGCAGTACGGAAACGCTGTGTCGGGCGCGTCGATAGGTCGTTGTTGTCACAGGTCGCCTTTACAGTCGTGGTGTGCAGATGCGTTATCGGTATCGCATTGAACCGACACCGGCCCAGCAGTTGATGTTGGCGCGGGTGTTCGGGTGCACTCGGGTGGTGTTCAACGACGCCCTGCGGGTCCGGGATGAGGCGTATCGGGCCGGGGTGAAGTTGTCCGATAGTGAGATTCAGCGTCGGGTGATCACCGCAGCCAAGACCACCGAGGCGCGTGGTTGGCTGAGCGAGGTGCCCAGTGTGGCGTTGGTGCAGTCGGTCAACGATTCCCGCCGGTCGTGGCGCAACTTCTTCGACTCGGCCACCGGGAAACGCAAGGGCCGCAGGGTGGGTCGACCGCGGTTCAAGTCGCGTAAGGGCCATCGGCAGTCGTTTCGGTTGACCCGCAACGGGTTCAGCCTCAAAGCGAACGGTCGACTATTCCTGGCCAAGGTCGGCGAGGTGAAGGTGCGTTGGTCCCGCGAGCTGCCGTCAGCGCCGTCCTCGGTGACGATCATTCGAGAGCCCGACGGACATTTCTACGCCAGCTTCGTCGTCGAGGTGCCGGCAGTCCCGCTGCCGGCGACCGACCAGGAAGCCGGGATCGACGTCGGGATCGCCCGGCTGGCGACGGTCGCCACCACCGATGGCCGCCGAGTCGATATGGCGAATCCGAAGCATTTGGGCCGCAAGCTGCGCAAGCTGCGTCGGTTGGAGCGGGAGAAGTCCCGCCGACAGAAAGGATCGGCCAACAGAGGCAAGACCAGGCGCAGGGTCGCGATCGCGCACAACGAGGTGGCGCGGGCGCGGCGGGACTATCACCATAAGGCGGCTTTGGCGTTGGTGCGCGAGAACCAAGTGCTCCACGTCGAAGACCTCAACATCGCCGGAATGGTGCGCAATCGCCGGCTTGCACGCGGCATCAGCGATGCCGGGTGGGGCCAGTTCGTAAAGATCATCGGCGAGAAAGCCGACCACTACGGGCGCACCGTGCACACGGTGTCGCGGTGGTTGGCATCGAGCAAAACCTGCTCTACGCCGGGGTGTGGGCATCGCCTCGACGACCTCCCACTACAGACCCGGCAATGGACGTGCCCGTCGTGCCAGGCCGTTCACGACCGAGACCACAATGCCGCCAACGTCATTCTCGCTGCCGGGCGGGCAGAGAGACTAAACGACTGTGGAGCCCGTGTAAGACCGCAACCTGTTGCGGCAGTGGGTGTTGAAACAGGAAGCACCCCAACAGCGGCGTAAGCCGCCACGGGAATCCCCGGACTTCAGTCCGGGGAGCACGTCAAAGCTGACAGGTACGTCATGTTCGTCGGCGTTTCGGGCATCTTTGCTGCGGGCGTGGCGCTTGACGAGTTGACGTGTCAGTCTGGTTATGCGAAGGTCATCGAAATTACGCGTATCACGCTGGATGACATTGGAGAACAGGGCTATTTGGCGTACGGGGGGGTTGGCGGGTTGTCTTGCTGGGGGTTTGGGGTGCGCAGATTTGGTGCCGCATCGTTCTTCGCTGCGTTTCAGGTGATCTTGTCTGCCGGCGGAGGCGTGGCGGTTGCTGATCCGCAGGTTATGCCGGATCGGTGGACGCAGTTCGTCACCGACGATGGGTGGGTGGTGGATGCGAACACCACCAATGAGGTTATCGATCACATCGATAACCTGGCGGGGGGCATCGAATTCCTGGCAGGCGCGAGTCACGTTGCGTGCTGAGGCCCGTATCAGTGGCGCCGGTGGTGCGGTGATTCAAGATGCGCAGTTGGAGTCGGGGTACTTCGTGGGTTGCCGCACCGATTCGTCATCCGGTGTCGAGGTCGGCGGTGATATCGGAATTGACCCGTATCAGCAGGTCAATGGCCAGGTCTACGGCGGTGGCTACGGCGGCGGTGGCTCCGGTGGTGGCCAGGGCGGCGGGTTCGGCGGGGCATCGGCTGGGGCGATCTTGGGAGTGCAAGAGCATTTGGGTGGCTATAGCCGGGTTGTGTTGAAACCCGGTGGCCTGGCGCAGGTTCCGCTCGATCGAGTGAGTCTGCGGACCATGCATGCCGTGTCCAACCTGCGTGATCTGAACATTGAGGCAGACGGGTGCGGTGGGCAGGTAAAGATTCAGTCTTACAGCACAATCCGAATCCGCACCGATAACGGCAACGACACCCAGACTCTGTACGGCGAACCGAAGGACCTATGACTGAGATGAGTGTGACGGTCGCGAAAAGACGACGTACCGGGCTGGCTTTGGCGGCGCTTGTCATCGCGCTGGTGGGATGCGTTGGTACGGCCCATGCCGACCCTGTTGTGCCGGTGCCAATTCCGATTCCTCGGCCGATGCCTGCGGATCCGAGTCGGGTAAATCCGATTGGCGGAGCGCGGATTTCATCGACGACTCCGCAGGGTGAAACGGCCGGCTTGGAACAACCGCTTGCTGCAGTTGCGGAGCGCTCTAACCCAACGGTGCCGATGTGGGCGAAGGATGGAATCTTCCTTCCCACCGCACACCCGAATCGGCAGTTGGTGGTCCATTTACCTGGCGAGCTCGGACTGGGGCCTGCGGCCTGGACCGGCGATGGCGGCGCAGTATATGGCTCTAATGATGTTGACTATCAAGTCATTCCCTTCTCCGGGGGCGGCATGGATATCAAGATCACTCGGAAGTCCATCTTCTCGGGGAGTTCCTATCCGATAGGGGTCAAACTGCCAGTGGCTACCCACTTGCGCCAAGGGGTCAATGTCGTTCTCGTTGAGACAGACCCTGCTCCCGGGGATCCGGCGCACGTGATCGGTACCTTCAGCATTGCGGTGGCACGCGACGCCCGTAACACTCCGATCGCCGTGACGCCGGGCATCGGCGCGGGATTCCCCAACCAATCCGCACTGACAATCGAGCTGGGCGAAGCCAATATCTTCGCATTCCCGGTGACGATTACGATGTCATATCGCGCCTCTGATATCCCGACGTCGGGCGCGTTGACCCCGGACTGGGACGGGATACCGCCGCAAGCAAGCGCGCTCGCTGACCTGATCGCCAGACCGGCGGATTACGTGACGGACCCCGGCGGCGCGCTGCGTCCCGACGGTGTAGACCCGGTGATCTATGCCCAACGGCATAGCGGCCAATGTCAGGGCGGACCTAACCAATTCACTGCTGCGGACGGGCGCAGCGCCGACTTCCTCGCGTCATGCCAAACCCAACAACAGTGCTTGGCCGCGACACCGACCACCACTTCGGTTGACTCCTGTGACAATCGACTGTTCGCGAACATGTCCGCCCAATGTGTAGCAACGTTTGGTCAAGTCGGAGACGACTACGACGCCTGCGTGCGCACCGCCTCAGAAGAAGTTTCCTGGGTGAAAGCCAACATGGCAGGAGGGCCCGGGTGATCCGGCCAACCCTGCATGGACTTCTACGCGAATTTCGCACGAGGAAAGGGGTTTTGATGCTGATGCGGCGTCCGCAGTTGCGGGGAATCCCGCAACTCCATAGGCGTGCCTTTGTGATTCCAATGATCCTAGGCATGCTATTCGCCTTGTTGGTTACCGCTCCGCAACCAGCGACGTCCACCCCGTTGGGTGGGGCATCAGATCGTCTCGGCATCGGGACTCTGCCTCGTGCGGCGGCTGCTCCCTGCGATCCGGGGTGTGGCGGAAGCGGGAGTAACGGATCTGATTTCGGTGGGGGAAGTCAGTTTCAGCCTCCCCAGATGCCATCGCCGCCTGGCCAATCTGCCAATTCCGGTAGCTACCCCGGCCTGAATCAAGACGGAGGCGTCAGCATATATAACCCTCCTATGGCGCAAGACGGAGGTGCCCAGGGTTACCAGGCTGCTCCGCAGTATGGCCAGTCTGCATCCACGATGCCCGCCAACGGGACTCAACCCACCAATTACGAGGCCAAACCTGTCGAACTGCAGTCGCAAACACAGCTGACATCAGCATGGCAGAGCATGCTGAGCCAAGGTAGTGGGAACGGTGCAGATCACTCCTGCATGAACTGCGGGGGATGGCACGCGGGCATGATTCATCCAAACTATTGCTACGAATGCATCATTAAGGGTGAAACACCCGTCATATATCCATGATTGGCCGCGCATGTTCGAACGGAACGTCGCTCAGACCTGCCGGCCGCGCCAGGCAGTGCTGCGCCGAAGTGGCATCTAATCCTCGAGTGACCGCGCGATCTTTCGCACTGGGTAGTCACCCTTGGAACCGTCAGCAGGTAGGATTGTCGACACCCTCTGTGCTGCCTCTGAATTCGACATAGCTACGGGGTATAGCGTACCCACGCGGGAATCAATGTCACCGAGAGCCCCAGCGCCAAGAGGGAACGTCGAGCATCCCTTGACCTGCGACCCGAGTCGCGCCGTCGTTGTCTTTGATCAGCTCGACCCGAACTGAGGATTCGTCGAATGCAGTGATGAGTTCGTGCGAATGCGTGACCACCAGCAGCTGCGTACGGTCAGCGGCGGCACGAATAAGTGAGGCCAGCGGCCTCACTAAATCGGGATGCAACGAGGTCTCGGGCTCGTTGAGCACCATGAGCGACGGCAACTGTGGACCCAGCAGCGCGGCGGCCCAAAGCAAAAAGCGTAAGGTGCCGTCTGACATCTCTGCGGCGCGAAGCGGACGGAGAATTCCGGGTTGGCTAACCTGAAGATCAAAGACCCCGTCGATATCCACCACCGAGACCGTGGCACCCCCAAACGCCTCAGAAACAGCGTGTTGCAAATCATCTGAACCGGCACCCGAACCGGCCTCAATGATCGTCTGGATCGCAGCAGCAAGGTCTGCGCCATCATCAGCCAGTATCGGCGTGCGAGTACCGACGTGCGGCCTGCGGGCCGGCGCATCGGCGTCAGCCCGGAAGCCGTCATAGAATCGCCAGCCGCGTAACCTATCTCGGACCGCCGCAAGCTCGGGGAGCTGCCGCGGATCGGCAAACTCAGCCAACACGCTGCGGTAACTCTCCAACCCCCGAGCAAGCTCAACGAAACCGGCACCAGAATCGTCGCGCCTCTCGGCCAAGGGGCCGCCACGCCGCACCAAAGTCGATGCCGGCCGCAGAATCGAGCCGGCAAAAACCGTCTCACGTTTGATGTGCGGGTCCCGGCCGAACATTGTGGTCGATGGAATCGGCAGCCCGAGATCAACGACGTAGCCGAAGTCATCTGCTGCATAGCCTAGTTCGAGCATGACCGGTCGGTTCCCCGCCGATTGCCCGGCCCATCGTGCCGATTGCAGCCCGCCCTCGCGGGCCAGCGACCGGATCATCTCGCCGCGGCCACAGTCGGCCAGCAGCCGCAGTGCACGGTAGATGGAGGATTTTCCACTGCCGTTCGCGCCCGTGACAACCGTGAGCTGCCCCAACGGCAGCACAATGTCACGCAACGATCGGTAACCCCGCACAGCCACTGTCGACACCATGGCTCTCACCGTATTGGCGAAGTACGATGAATTACCAGGCTCGTACCTGGCATGTCTGGAACACGCTCGCGAAGGCTTGCTGTCGCTAAGTACAAGGCAGCGACACCCTCGGACAGCGCCGGGCCGCGGATCGCGAGGTCCGGGAGAAGACGATGTAGGAGAGCGGTGAACGTAGATAGCGATGCGAACAGCATCGAGGTCGTGTACGAGCCCGGTGTGCATGTCAACTGGGCACTGCAGGTGACAACGTTCACAGGCAGTGAATCTAGTCCCACGACGTCGCGCAGCCTCGTTCCCTCAACATTGCAGATCGAACAGATGATCTCGACGCACATAGACCGACACGAAGCCGGCGCGGCGCGGGTGGTGCATACCTTCGGGGGCCGAGATGTGTACTTCCACGACGGATCTCGAACCGAATTCCGGTGGGAGCTGCTTGTTGCCGACTGGCGGTGCCTGGACTGCGGGGTCGATACCGACAACGTCGATGGCAGCGGTCGCGACGAGTACTTCATGATCCACGATGAACTGTGGCTTAGCATCAACCCCGAACGAGTGGGGCACCTCTGCATCGCGTGTACCGAGGCCAGGCTGGGACGGCCTCTGATGCCGACGGACTTCAAGGGCGCTCGGGTAAACACGAACCTGCGCAGTCGAAGTCAGCGGCTGATGTCGCGGATCCAAGGCGCGTAAGCCGCCGTTCAGAACGCAGCTTCTCGTAGGCAAACCACGCGGCGGCCCACCTAGTCGCCCCGGTCTCACTGGGAACGTCTCCAAACTTCACTGCTCACAACGACCAGCTCAGGTATCGGCGTTGAGGCGTTCAAGTTCTCCCTGCAGAGTGGCGATGATGTCGTCACGTTGGCGTAGCTGAGCTTTCAATTGGCCGATGGTGGCGTCTTTGGCAGTCAATCGGATCTGCAGCGCGGCGATGATGCTGGATTCAGAACCGGGAGCCGGTGCGGGGGCTGGTCGATCGGTGACCATGCTCAGCGGCTGGTGCGATTTGATCAGCGCCAGCAGTTCGGGGCGGCGGTGGATGCTGTTGCGGCCCACCTTGGCGCGGCGGGCGACGGCACTGATGGAGATGGGGATCTTCTCGCGGCGCATGTCTTTGATCGCTTGGCGGGTCCGCGTCTGGACCGAGTGACGACGAATCTGGGTGGATGTGGCCAGCGCGTCCAGGGAGGCTTGTGTGACGGTCACGTGCGCTCGTGTGGATCAGCTTTGCGCAGGGCGGAGTCGTGAGCGCCGCGGGTGGCGATGGGTTGCAACGGCAGTTGGTTCCGGGTGCCGGCGCCGCTGACCGCTGACCTGTGGCTGGCCTGCTCGGCGCTCAACCGATCGATGATGGCGTCCAACGAGTGCAATTCGCGCAGCCGTGCAGCGATCCACACGTTGTCGTCAGTCGATCCACACGTTGTCGTCAGTAAGGTCACGGATGGTGCGCGCCGGGTTCCCCAACGACGCCTCCGTCGTGAAACTGCTGTGGCTGGCGATCTGCAACATCTAGGACAAACGCGCCGCCGAACGGGCCAAAGAACGCGGCAAGAAGCTCTGCCGAACAGCGCCCGGGCGCCACGTAGAAGGACAGGTGGTCACCAACTGGAAGAAAGCACTCGAACAACTCAGCCTGGTCTACCCAGACCGTATCGAACGCTATCTGTAACCACAGCAACACACATTCAGGAACTATCAGATGGGCGACTTACACAGAAAACTTGACAGGCTCAACTGCGGCCCAAGCGGTTTAGTAGTGGTAGCGGAGCTGCAGAAGCTGCAGGTCATCGCCGCGCACTCGGTAGACAAGACGGTGCTCCGCGGTGATCCTGCGTGTCCACGCTCCCTCGATGCCGAACTTGAGCTTCTCGGGCCTGCCGATACCTTCGAACGGGGTTCCGGCGGCAACCTCGATGAGCTGGTTGACACGCGTGAGCATGCTGCTGTCCGTCGACTGCCACCGTTGGTAGTCCTGCCGCGCCTGAGGTGAGTAGACCACTTTCACCGCGTCGTCTCCAGGTCGACGGCGACGCCCTGGTCGCTATCGAGTGCGGCGGCCGCATCCAAAAGCCGTCGCGCGTTCTCCGGCGAGCGGAACAGGTAGGCGGTCTCCTGCCATGCTTCCCACTCCTCGGCTGCGACCAGCACCGCGTTGCCGTGGCGGGAGGTGATCTCGATCGCCGTCCGATCGTTGTTGACCTGCTCGATGAGCGGAAAGAGCGTCTTTCGAGCTTCGCTCGCTGTGATCGCCACGGGCACCCCTCGACATAGTGGTACCAGAAACGGTACCATTGAGGTGTCGCGCTGGACGGCGCACGCTGAAACGAGAGGGGAGGTGTCAACCACATGAGGTACATCCCGGCCGCGGCGTTGACCCTTCTCGCCGCCACCCTGGCCGCACTGGGCGGCGCTCTGCAGAGCGCCGATGGCCCTGGCACGCTGCCGGGGATCGCGCTCACTCGCGTCGCTGCCGCCGTGGTTATCGGCGCTGTCGCCGTTGCGGTGATCACACGGCTCACGCGTGACCCGGGACAGGCCACGGCCAAGTACGCGTACGTGACCGCAACCGATGGGCACATCGTGATCCCGGTCGTTGGCCCGTATGAGAACGAAAAGGCCGCCTACGGCGACCTGGCGTCCGTCCGCGCCCAGTTTGATCCCGAGGGTGGCTACGCGTGGACCGTTCAGACCACGACCGATGCCGACGCGGTGGTTGACGGCGTCGGCAACGAACACTTCAAGCTCGTCTAATCGGCGTCTGGGCGGGGTACGTCACGGGGGAGTGGTGGCGTGCTGAGCCCGCCAATCGCCCAAGGTCGACCGACGCAGTCTCGATCCGTTTGATACGAGACGAATCAATCGGTGATACGATACGTATCAAAGCCTGAGAGGAGAACCTGATGCCGACCGCAGTCGAAGAAATCGCGCACAAGGCCCAGGTTAGGCACCTCCGTGACCGCCTCAGTGCGATTGAAGAGATGCGCGACGCCCTGCAGCTGGAGAGGGAAGGCAAAACGCAGCGCGAGATCGCCGACATCCTCAAAACCACACAGCCGCGCGTGCACCGCCTCCTGCGTGGAGCTCGAGCGTTCGGCGACGACGACATCCCCGAGGAACTGATCCTGCGCGCGACACTCAACGGAGAGTCCCGCGACGCGCTCGTCGACACGCTCAGCTCCTTGACCTACACCTTCACCACCCACGCGCCCTCGCCGCACGAAGGTTCGATCCCAGGCACCTGGACCCAGGTCGGCGCTGCTCACGTGCTCGGACTGCTCAGCGATAAGGAATACGAGAGCGTCTGTGCCGCTGTCCGACCACCAACTTCGTAACAAAGTCCACAAACAGCTGTCCGCCATCCTCACCGGAGGCCAGATAGCTGCCACCGACCCGGTCCGCAGCTACCTGGCCAACACTCAACTGGCCAACGAACTCGCCATCGAGTACCGCGCCCAGCGGCCCGACGCACCATCGGCAGGAATGGCCATCATTTGCGCCGGCGTGCCGGGCGCCGGGAAGTCCAGCGCCCTGGACGCTATCGCCATATCGGGCTATCGCCGCATCGACCCAGACGAAGTCAAGGACATCCTGCTCGCCCGCCTCGACCAATCGGGGCTCCTCGATATGCGACTCAAACACGTTCTGGCAGACGGCTATCCGATCAGCCCGGGGGAGCTGGCCAGCTGGGTTCACCGAACTTCCACCGAAGCGGCCGCTCTGGTCCGCGAAGCCTCAATACAGATGCGCGAAAACTTCATCATGGAGGGAACGCTGAGCTGGCCTAAGCTGCCTGCTAGCCATGTCGACGAGCTTGCGCGCAGCGACTATGAGCAGCTCACGATCCTCGATGTCGAAGTGCCGTTGTCGGTGGCGATCGAGCAATCCACGCAGCGCTGGTGGCTGGGCCGCCGCGGCGCACGAATCACCGAAGGAGCACCACTCGGCGGCCGGTTCATCACCGAATCACTCTTGGCGCCACTGTATTCAAAGCGCAGCAGCGGCAATCCAGGCGTCTCAGTCTGCGCGGCCAACGCCAGGAAACTCCACCGCACCGCCAACGACTCGGGCATAGAATCCGATCTGATCATCATCAGTCGCACAGCGACGGGCAAGCAGTATGCCGCAAAGTTGACCAGCCACGGCGAGGTGCACACATGGGAAGGGAACCATCTGGGAGCCGTGTGCACCCACTGCGGAGCCATACTGAAAACCCGGCCGGCTATTCGAGCTGGAGTCGGCCCGGACCGTGGACACGGCGCCCGACGATCCAGGCCATGACCGACAACGGCGAAACATTCGCGCGAGCGAGGTGCGCCCGTTGCACACGACAGAATCGTCACGTGACTAAAGTGGATTCGCCTCGTTTGGACGGACGTGTACGCGGGGGAGTCGGGCAGCTCAGCTCATGACAGTGAGGATGGCGGCTTCCTCGCGGGTCCAGTGTCGCTGTGGTGTCTGTCCCGCACAGGTCGCGTGATCCCACTCGATGGTGAAGATCCCCGGGCGCATCCCGTGGTCGACCCAGTCCGTGACCGAACCGATCGCACCGTCGGGTGTGCGGACGACGTTGCCCAGCTCAATCACGTTCATCGTGTCCTGTCGGTTTCAGGAGTGCCGAACGTAGATGAATGTGTGATCCGCGATTCCAGCAGTGGAAATGCCGGCCGGGATTGCGGGCTCGTGACCGGGCACATCGACGAAAATCACCCGGTAAGGCTTGCCGGCGAGATTGTCGCGATTTGCACTGTGCGGCAGCGACTTCTGGATAAGGCCGGCCTGATCCTGGGCGTAGTCGGCGATCGTTGACCAGTGCAGTCGCGCCGGCCCATTCTTGTCACGACGCGAGGGATCCAGGCAGTGGGGGAACCACTTCATCCATTCCCACTCCTGCAGCTCATCAGTGATGATGCCCAGCTGCAGATGCCGCGGCGCATGGTTATCGGCCAGCGAGCACATCATCGCCCTGGCGGCGCTCAACAGCTTGTCTGCATCGCCGGCGCACACGATGAAGGGCCGCGCGAAAACGTCGACTCCGATAGGACAATCGGGAATCACGTTGTGAGTGCGGATAAACCGCATATATGCCGCGGCCTGCACGGGTTCATACGTCTCGGGAGCGTCATTGGCAGTGGGTTTGATGTAGGGGTCCATCCGCCGGTATCCCACACCAATCCTGGCCGACCCCCACGGATTGATCTGGGCGGACTCGGCCAACTCCCGATCATTGAAGCCAGTGGGCACCGTGTTCTCCCGAGGTGGCGCCGTCGTCCACATCAAGGTGTTGTCACCGCAACGACTTTCCAATGTGTCAGGATGCGGGTAGATCGCCGTCTGGGTTGAGTGGATGTGCCGACCGAGCACGTGAGCGTTACTGCGCTGCTCACGCAGGTGCGTGGCATAGTCCTGCCGCTCGATGTTCAGCTCACCCTGCGGGTTGTTCCCGCCCATCAAGTGCGCTCCACCGCCGACAGCGCCGAGCATGCCAAGCACGCCGAACATGCTCATCATCATCATCGGATTGAACTGGCGGATACCGAGATACATCATGAGCCCAAAGACGCACACCATCAGGACGATGACGGAGCGGATGACGATCGTGCGGCCGATGGACGGTGGCGCCTCTTTTTTCAGGTTCGCCGGCGGCTTCACAGACACGGCAACTTCGTCACCGTTGACTTTGGTGCTGAACTTGACTGTGCCGCGCGGAACCGGGCTGATGGGCGTTGTCACAGCAGAGGCTTCCTTTCAGTGCTTATCTGGCGTCGGAGCGGCCTTTTGGCGGATGTCTGGACCTGAGTTCTCGTGCAGGACCATCGCATCGGTCTTTGACAACGTCGGGCCCTGCCCGTAGAGCTTGGCGATGCTCCACGGAATGAGCAGCGGCGGCTTCTGATTGATCCCCAGTGCGGCCACTGTGCCGTCGTAGCTGTTCCCTTCGAGCCCGATCGCGTACCGGACCCCTTTGTCGTCGATCCAGAGCAGCTGCTCACGGGATTCCGAGGTGCGGCCCTCGCCCGTCACACGGACATACCACCCCTTGCCGGGAGCGGTGAATGCCTGCTGAGCCTGTTCAATGCCGGTGGCATCAAGCAGCGGAACGATCTGGGACACATCACCCGATGAGATTGGAAGCTGGTCCCCGATCGTCAGCTTCGTCGAGGCAGCGGCGTCATTTGCACCGCGGGACCACGTCCAGCACAACACCGGTGACTGCACATACACCGGCGCCTGCGAGGGAAAACTGTCGACGTCGACGTGCTGGACGCGCGGAGCGCTCAGCAGGCCCGAAGGCGGCGTCGTCGTGACAGCCGAACCGGCCGCGGCAAGCAGATCGGCCACGAAAGTCGGTATCTCCTGGACACCGTCACCGAACACCGCGGTGAAGACGTTGTCGCCGGTCACCGACCTCGACCGCACGATGTCACCGTTCTTCATGCCAGGAACCGCGGCGCTGGGCGCACCGCGGTCGGCGATGAACGGCGACGTGATCGGGGGAGCGGGGGTGATCGCGTTGAGCAACCCCCGCGAAATCGGAGCCGCATCGCCCATGATCGCAGGCGTCAGCCCCAACACCGCCTGGGCGGCCTTGTCATCACCACTGACCGTCGCGCGCCGATTCCCCCACAACACCCATACCTGGCCGGCGGTGTCCGGATCACGGACGGCCACAGCAGTCGGAACAGCCAATTCCTTGTGCCCGTGCAACTCTGCCTGCCCAGCGATCAATGTTGTCGTGACAGCTCTGCTCGTCGTCAGCGACAACGAGGAGCCATGGGTGTCGCAGACCGTCCAACGGGCAGTGTCATCCGAGCGCGGGGTCAACATCTCAGCGCCGTGCAGGATCCCCATGGTCTGCCCACGCGGGCGAGTATCCAGAACCGCGTCCTTGACGGGCTTCGCGAACTGCGGTGACCCGAGGATCAAACGGGCAGAGGCCAAGTTGAGCACCGGGTGCAGCGCACCACCGTAGTCGACATACGGGCTGCCCGACGCGGTGACGATGAACTTCGCGTCCCGCTGACTGGACTGGGGGCTGATCTTGGCAACGATGATTCCGACGACACACAACAACGCCATGAACGCAACGCCACTGAACATCCCCATGGACTGATTGCGGTGCGGAGTTTCCAGATCCTTGGTGTCACGACGAATCATCGCCTTCTCGACGCGGTTGGACTGCCACCGTGTACCCCACAACTGAGGCTTGGTTACCAGAAAGCGCATCAGGCAACCTTCCCGCCGAGCAGCTTGCGGGTCAGTTCTTCGAACGCGCGCTGCACCGCCGGCAGCGTCAGCAAATCAAGTGCTGCATCATCGACATCCCCGGTGAGTGATCCCTTCATCGCCGAGCCGAGGGACTTCTTCGCCGCGGACTCCATGAGATTGCGGATGAACCGGCCGTTGGCGAGCTTGTCAATCACCGTGCGCCCCGAGATGTGATCGGCATAGAGGGAACTGGCCTTTGCGCGCAGAAACGCGACCGCATCCTCCGATAGCTCGTATTCCTGTTGTTCGCACCATAATTGAGCCAGAGCGATGAGTTCGTCGATGTTGTAGGACGCGAACTCGAACCGCGTGGTGAACCGTGACGACCAGCCCTCGTTGGTCTCCAGCAGGCGATCGATGTCATCGCTGTAGCCCGCGATGATTACCACCACGCGGTCACGGTTGTTCTCCATGAACGCCAAGATCTCGGTGACGGCTTCGGCCCCGAAGGAATCTTTGGATCCCCCTGACCCGGTGTCAGACACCAACTGGTACGCCTCGTCGATGAACAGCACCCCGTCGAGGGATTCCGCTAGCTTGGCCTTGGTCTTCGGCGAGGTATGGCCGGAGTACTCGCCGATGAAATCGGCCTTGCTGGCTTCGGTGAACTTGTCAGTCTTGATGATCCCCAGGCCTGCATAGATCTTGGCGACAATGGCGGCGATAGTCGTCTTGCCGGTGCCAGGAGGGCCGGCGAAAATGAGATGGGTCGAGGCTCGGTCGGCACGCTTCCCCCGAGCTGCGCGTTCTTGAAGACCGCGAATGTAATCGCAGTGATCTTCGATGTCCGCCTTGAGTTGGTCCATGCCGACCATCGCGTGCAGCTTCGCCAAGCCCTCCGCCAACAGGTCGCCCCGTTTGAGGGACATCTCCTCGGACTGCGCCTGTTCCAGAGTCGGCTCAGTCTCGACGTCCCAGCGATCGGTGCGCCGATCGATGAGCTCGGAGCGGGTCAGGCGTATCCGGATAGCTTTGTCGCTGAGTGCTTCCTGGAAGCGGGGCTGGGGAGACAACGTCAACGCTCGCTGCAGGTACTGTGCCGCGGACTGTTCATCGCCTTCCTCGCGCCACGTGAGCGCGATCCAGTAAGCGGCTTCGGCTGCAGCTTCTGCGTCGACTTGAGCTGCCTCTGTCGGCAAGATCGAGTTCAGGTGGTCGCGTGCAGCGTTGAAGTTGCTCAGGTGTGCATGCGCGATACCGCTGAACAATCGCGCGTACGTCGACGCCGCCTCATCGTAGGACCCGACGAGATTCTTCGCGGCGCTGAGCACGTCGGGGAAGCGAGATGTGCTGTGGTACAGCCACGCGCGCAGCAGATGCGCGGAATCATCGTGTACGCGACGGAGTGATTCTTCGGCCTGAGAGTACCGCTTATCGAGTACCAGTGACGCGGCATGTGCCAGTTCGATTCCGGTAGGGCTGACCAGCGGCGCCCGAAGACCTGCGAACCCCAAAGGAAGATGGGGACTGCGAGACACGATGAACCGCGCGTACTCCTCGTCAAGGCGCGAGAAGCACATGTCGAACGTATTCTTGGTTGCCACGATGCGACCGAGAACCTCGTCGCTGGCGACCCCGTCCGAGGCCGCGGCCATGGTGATCCAGATATCGCACTGCGACTGATCCAGCTGCACGCAATACCGCAGTGTTGCTTGGGCATTGACGGGGTCACCATCGCCAATGAACCTGATCGCCCCTGCCAGGCGGTTCAGCAGCTCTTCTGACATAGTCGGGCTCGCTCCTTGAGGTCGAAATCAAATGGTCGTGACGTCAGTGTTTTCAGCGGGGCACGCCGCCGGCGGGAAAGCCGTTGACAGTGATGGTGGACATGGCGAACGTGGAGTTGATGTCTGCATCGCTAGGACCATTGTCCCCCTCCACCGGAGGCGGAGGAACGGTCTTGAATATCTTGCCGGTGATCACTTGGGTTGCCACGTTGGGAATTTGGATGCTCGATCCGGTATGCGCGGAAGGGTCGATGTCCTGTTGAAAGCTCTGGCCGCCGACGCGCCAACTGATCAGAGTGACGACCCGGTGCTCGTTCCACTCGTTTCGTCCGTTGCCATCGACGTGCTCGAAACCCGGAATGACGAAGATCGACGTCACCACGACCGGCTTGGAGTACGTGATGGTGACGGTCTGGAGATCGGTATTGAACGCCCGCACGCACACCCATGCGGTGTCAGGTTTGCCGTCGAAAGCATTGGCCGCCGGCTGGGACCGCGCGGGGCATCCGGGGGCCTTGACTGAATCCGGAGGCAACGGAGCTGGAGCTGCGGCACTTGATGACGGCGCCGCATCGACAAGCGGATCGGCGGCCTGCAGACCGGGCGCATCCCGATCATGAGAGCCAAAACTCAGATATCCAACCCAAGCGGTCAGAACCACGACAACAACGATCGCCACAGCCTTGTAGGTATGGCTCAGCGGCACCCAGAGGCGTTGGTACTGACGACGGATCCACTCCGACATCGCCCCGGGCGCGGCCCGCTGCGGATCCGGATCAACAACGATGATTCCCGGCTCGTAGGTTTCTGCACTTCCGCGGGTACTGTCCCAAAGCGACCCGGGAGGGCGAACCTGGTCCTCATCGTCATCGTCGAAATCGCCTGGCTGCCCGTCGTCGGCGTCGCTGTCTGCACCAGGGTCGGAGAACTCCGGAGACTCGGGTTCGGAATGTCCAGCCTCGTCGATGCTGTGATCGACGCGCCACGGCGGAGATGGCGCTGATCCGGTCAACTTATCGTCACCGTCTGGCTCAACTAATGGAGTCGGGGCCGGATCGACACGCCGCGTCGCGCGCGGGGGCGGTAGTGGCTCCCACGCCGGAGTGAATTCCTCCTCCTCGACCGGGCCGTCGTCATCGAAGAATCCCGCCGTCCGCCTGGGTGCTGGGCGCGGCGCAGAAACTGCGCTGCGCTCCACGACAGCATCCTGGTGCGCCTGCTCGGCTTCGGATTCCCGTTGATTCAAGGTACGTCCGTCACGACCGACGGTGTCCCGCTGCACACCGTCCACCAGATTCTCCAGCCCGTCTCCGGAGACGAGGAAGCGGCGGAAGCGTTCGTGATGGTCGTCTGACTTGCGGACAGAACCTTGGTCCTCTGGTGCGCTCGGCGGCCGCGGTGGCCCGCCGATCTGCGGCAGCTGGATCCGGGGGATGAACTCCTCACCCGTCATTTCGCGCTCCTCTCGGCCGTAAAATTCTCTACATGCTCAGATTCCTGGACCCCAGTAGAAACCGTTACGCGGGACTGCTTTTCGCTGCGATCCTGATGTGCGCGCCGCTGGCGCTTGTCGTCGCCATCTGGGCCGGATGGAGCGCACATTCCAAACAGCCGCTGCCGACGAGCAGCTACATCGGCCTGAATACGACCACCAACCAGATCGAACTCTTCGCCGACCAGGTCGTGCGCCTCGCGCTGACCGGGTCCGGGGAGCAGGATCGCAAGATCTTGGCGTCGAAGCTCGTCGACCCGCGCGGGATCGATTTCCCGCCGGTGCCGTGGAACGTCACCAGCACGGCGCCCACCATCATCAAGCGAGTTGCTGAACAACCAGACTCTGCCGAATGGGAAGTACGCGTCGTGGTTGGGTACTCGGCGCCCGGCACCGGGGCGGTGCAATTCCAGAGCTTCATCGTCAACGTGCTGTCCTCCGAAGGCGCCTACAAGGCGACCGCCGTGCCGCGCATCGAGAACATGGAGGCGCCCACGATGCAGGTGGGTCCGGGATATACGATTGCCGTCGACCTCAACAGCGCGCTGGGCACCGCGGTGTCCAGCTTCGCCAATGCCTATTACGTTCCCGGCACAAGCCAGAACATTGGACGCTACGTGACTGGTAGCTTTTCCGGAAAGCCGCTGGCGGGCAGTCCGTTCAGCTCGGTTACGGTGCAGATGATCTGGGCGAAAGAAGCACCACCGCAGCAGCCGGCCGCAGGAGATACCGTGGAGGTGCTGGCGACGGTCCGGGGCAGCGCATCCCAGTCGACCTGGTACACGATGCAGATCCCGGTCCGGCTCGCCTTTACCGATCAGAAGCAGTGGGCGGTTGCCGCGATTCTGACCACCATTGACGTCGGAAAAATCATTCATCAATAGCCGCCTGACCGATAGCGAGGAGATCCTCCGGTGCGCCCCGTGCCGAAAATCGTGTTCGGAGATGGGAAACGAAGCTCGACGAGATTTGGCGCATCTGGCGATGAACTTCCTGCAGGGACTCCATGTCGGCCTCTGTCAGCGTGAAGCGCATGTCATCAATGAATCTGGACAGTTCGCGTCGCTTGCTCTTAGGAACGCTTCTCAGAATGTGGTGGGCACCCATGTGTGCCGCCTCGGACTTCGTATAGCTGTCCGCTTCCAACAACGGCTTCGGAACGTAGGCGAGAAGGTCGATCACCGTGAACCGCCCGAAGGTGTAGCACCCACCGGTCAGTTTTCCTTTTGTGCCATCGGGTTTGATGACGGTCACGGCCTGGTCCTGCGATCGATGCTTCACAATCAGTGTGAGATTGACATCGTCCTCGTCTGATACTGCGACTTCCCTCGCGGTTAGCGACAGAGCCGGATTGCTGATAGTTGAATCCCAGTCGGGCGCCCAGCGGATTCCACTTTTGTTGATTCGTACGTAGCCCGGTGTCCGGGACTGATGAATGTACGCGTAACTGGAGCGATCGGTGAGCATCCACATGTCAGGCTTCGGCGAGTGTGCGCTGATCCAGACGGAACTGTCTTGGTTCAGGACTCCTCGGCTTGTCAAGTCGGAGAGGTCAATCAGCGCCTCGGTCAGCGACAGCGGTGTGTCGCCGATGTGCTGAGAGTAGAGATAGGCCTCCAACAAAACTCCTGACCAATGGGTGAAGCCCCGAGCTGGCTCCCTGTGATTCTAAGTGCCGCAACAGCCCGTCAGTCCGCTTAATGGGTACTCGTCAAACCTCAGCCATAAGTGGAATTTGGGGCGGGTCGCGAAGTTCAAATTGGGTAGTGAGCTAGCCAACAATTGGGCGAAAAGCGGCATTCGAAATCGAACTCAAACCAGTCAAAACCCCAGGTGGGCGGCTTTCTAGGTCGTATCACCGGTGCCATCGCGGCAACACTGCTGGGGCGGACATTGGGGAGGAGGATCTGCCACTGGGGCCACGGCCGCGAGACGCCCGATAGGGCGCGACTCAGGGCGATCGGAGATCGCCGCCTTCAACGACTTGACCTGCCCACGCCAGCCATCGCCACGAGGGCACAAGGAGATTCGTGCACCCGCGCGGCGCGGAATTACAGAAAGACTCATGCGCGCTACCCCGAGCTCCCGTGTGCGCGACGAACTGGCAGGTTTTTCAAAACCGTGAGAGCAGTCTTGCTTAAGCGGACAGCCCAGCCGTCGCGCGTGCAAGCATTGTTGTAACCGACTGCGACAGGGAGGCTTTCGATGCGCCGCATGTGGTTCCTCACGGCGCGACCCCGACCGCCCTTCGAGTGGTCGGTGCTGGGAACACGGATCGGCTCCTCCACCGGGGCCTTCGGCCTGAGTGGCTTCGCCGGGCTATTCGTCCTGACGAACTTTGGACAGACTCTTGCCGGGTGGGTCCTCGTCGCCGTCACTGTCTCCTTGGCGCTAGCGGCCGCCAGGTGGCTGACCGCGATGAAACCGCCAAAGCCCGGTATCGCCCTGAGGGAGGGAACACAGTTGGGACTTCTGCGCCGTCGACTGAGCAATCCAGAGTGGTCCAACAACAGGAAGTGGCCCTCACCGATCGCAGCCAGACACGGAAATGTCGTGATCCTGAAGAACGGCGACGCGTGGGTCAACTATCTCGTAGAAGGGATCAACTTCAGCCCGCACGATCTCGATTCGGTCGAGGGCGCGCAGTTTGCAAATGCCGGCGTGTTCGCCAACCTGGCTGCGCTGGGCTTCGTCGAGGAGGTCTACGTACGCGGATTCAAGGTCAAGGTCCCGGCGGAAACGTTGACCCGCCGCTGCATCGACCACGTGCCGTCCTGGGCACGTTACGAGTCGACGTGGTACCGGGCAGCGTCGGAAGGCCTCACGCACTTCAACAACATGTACAAGACGGGGGAGCGTGCCAGCTTCGAACGGCCCTTCTGGATCAGCCTTAAGGTTGGTTCCGTCGATCCGAAGTTCTATGAGCGGTGGCTGGAATCGCTTGGCTTCGGAACGGCACTCGTCGATACCCAAGTAGTGCAAGTACGCGAACGCCAAGTCTGGGACGCAATCCCGGCGGAATTCAACGCGGTGCGCACTAACCCTGGCGACCTGGAATGGGCTATCCAGCGAGCCAGCACGTTGGGGCTCAGCAATTCCACCGTTCCCTATCTGCCCGGCCGCAAGCAGGACCCCACAATGGTTCCTGGCAATAACAACTTCCCACTTGTGACGATCACCTCGGGGCACGAGGCGGAATCCCTCGCTGACACGTTCTTGGACCGCTGCGCCGCGGAATCCAACGGAAACGCAGACCGCCTCGCCCGGATTTTTCGCGACGGGGTCCTACACCGCTATCGGTCATTGCGCCGCGAGAGCAGCATCGCCGTCCACGTGCCAGGCCGGCGCACCACCGACCTTCCCGACGGATACACGACCTACCAAACGGTGCTGACCGTGGCGTCGGGGCCCTCGCTGCAAGGGTCGTATGCAATCCAGAAGATGTCAGGCATCGTCGACGGCTTCCACGGCTTAGACGGCGATATCGCAATGCGAATCACCTTCACTCCACTGCCCGGAAGGAAAGCGGCCAAGGTTCTCGGCAAGGCGCAACGCCGCAACAACGCGGACGACGAAGCATTGTCGGAATCTGAATTCGATGCCACGGAGTTCGCGGAGAAGGACAGTCAGCTTCGTACTCTCTTCCGGTTCGCCTCCGGCGAAGGCGTTCTGGCCAATGTGCACCTGTCCTTCATCTTCGGTGATGCCAACTACCACAAGCTCGAAGAGAAAGTGCAGAAAGTCATTGGCGAGCTGGCCAGCACGAAAGACGACTCGGACGACAGCTTCCAGGTATTCCGGCACGTCGGTGCGCAACAGGAGCTTTGGCAATCGCTTCTTCCCTGCACCGCCGCAACCCCGTTGATCGACGACACGCGACTGACACAGACCCCGGCACTACTCGGGGCCGTGATGCCCCTGCGCCGGCAGACGCTCGGCGATCCCTACGGCTGGCCCATCGGGGTCAATCAAGAGAACTCTTTGGGCCAGGTCGTCTACAGCGACTTCATCAACCCGACCGCGGCCGGTGACGGGTCGATCATGTTGTTCGGAGAGCAGGGCACCGGAAAGTCGATGTTCATGAAGACAATCGCTTTCGCTGTGCACGATCTACTCGGCGAAGTGTGGTTGGTGGACCCGACTGGCGAGATGGAAGTCGTCGCCGGACAGTTGGACGACGCTGTAGTCCTCGATTTGATTGACACAGCAGTGTCGCTGGACCTGCTCAAGTGCCTCCCACCCGGCGAAGCGGCTGCAGCCTGGCTGGACACCTGGTGCCCATTGCTGGGTGTCGAACTCAACACCGAGGAGTACGAGCGGCTCGCCACGGTCATCGCACCCGCGTACCGCGAAGTGCACTACAGCCCACTGAGTAACACACCAGGACTGAACACCACACGCCAGGTCTTCGAGCACATCGCCCACGAAAGCGACGAAGTGGCCGTCCGGTTGCGCCGAGCGCTCAACGGAATAAAGGCCTTGCCCGGCGTTGCCTGCCTGCTCGACCCCGTAGATGTCAACACCGGAAAGGTGCACGATCTCCCCGCATTCAATGCCGCTCAGTCACGGTTCGTCGTTTTCAACACCAGGCAGTACGTCCTCCGGGCGGGGGAGACCGAGACTGCTACCAGCAGCCGTATCGCGACTGCCGTCTTCACCACGATCGCGGCGCTGGCCAAGTTCTACTTCGACAGGTCACCACGAGTGTGCCTGTTCGGGCTCGACGAAGCTCACTCGCTGGACGCTCCGATCATCAAACGCAACATCCTGGCCGACACGAACAAGAAGGGCCGCAAATTCAAGAACCTCGTCCTCGTCAGCACGCAGACAGCACAAGACGTAGGCGACGGCCTGGAGCTGGTGACAAAACGAGGCAGCTTCCGCCAACGTAGCGCCGAGAACGCTGTGCCGGCGCTACGGAAAGTCCACATCACGCCCACCCCGTCCGCGCTGAACCTGATTTCCCGTCATCTTTCCCCGATCGAATATGTCACTAGCGATCCACGCGACCCGATCAAAGTCATCAAGGGACGAGAAGGCGAGCTCCTGTGGTTCGACGGAACCCGCGTAGGCAAGATGCAAACATTCCCGCCTTTCATTCCCAGCCGCGCCGCCGCCGCCGACACCAGCCCCGACAAGATTGTGCGAGTCGACGACCACCGCGCCGCACTCGCTGAAGGCCGACATCGTGTGGGCTAACTGGGTTTTGGCGCCACTGAATCTGATTGACCGCAACGGCGCCAAGATTCAGCACTATCGGCTATACCTCGACGGCGGTTGGGGCCCGGGGGAGTTCTTCGCGTGGCTGACCAGTGACGTCATCTATTTGTTTGTCATCATTCCAGCGGCGTACTCCTCGCAGCTCCTGGAATTTGCAATCAACCCGGGAACGTGGCTCAAGCCCATCCAACAGGCCTGGACCACCGTCACCAACGGACTCTTCGCGTTCATCTCACCCACTGTGCTCCTGGCGGCCGTCCTGCTGACCGTGCTCACCATGATCGCGGTCCGCGCACGCAATGCCGACGAAGCCGTCAAAGCCATGGTCCAGCGCACCGTCGCATCCCTAGGCATGTACGTGCTGATTCTCGCGCTGCTCTACAACCCCGCCGGCACCCTGCTCAGCGTTCTCACCGGCTGGGTCGGTCTCCTCGGAGGATTCGACGACGACGCCGCGGCGGTAGCAGCTGCCACATCGCCACACAGTAGCGAGATCCCCGCAGTCACTGACGGAAGCCACCAGGTCGGCGACACTGTGGCCGCCGGAACCGACAGCTCGGTGCTGACCAACTTCCTACGTCCCCTCACCTGGATGCTCAACTACGGATCACAGCTTTCGCCCGACTGTGCCAAACAGTGGGCGAGGATGATCGAAAACGGCGATCCGATGACCTGCCTGAACGCCGACCAAATCGAAGCCTCGCAGAGCGTCGGATCCGCGTTCGTCATGACGCTGGCAGCACTCGTTCCGGTCTTCATTTACTGCCGCTTTGGCGTGGTCGTCATCATCACCTTCGCGACCCACCTTGGCCTGGCCCTCGTCCGCTTTGCCGCCGCAGCAGCGATGGCCGCACTGTCCCCGTGGCAGGACCGCCCGCTCGACGAATTCCTGCGATTCATGATCTCTGCGATCGCCAATCTGGTCATCGCCTCAGGCATCGTCACGGTCGCACGGCTAGGACCAGCAGCCGCCGTAGCCATAGCCGAGTCCGTCAGCACGTCAACCCTCGTCCACTTCGCCGTCCTGGTCTCCATGTATCACCTGCTGGCCGTGCTGGTCTGGGGAGTGGAAAAGCAGTTCGGGCCCGTCCGCAACTGGCTGCTCAAAGCAGCCAGCAACGCAACACCCTCAGGTGCCGACTCCGCATCGCGATGGTGGTCGCTCGCCTTCCCCGGCGGGCTCAACCCGCAAGCAACCGCATTTGACCGGTTGATCTCCCGGGCCCGCCAACAAGGATCCCAATGGGCCCACCAGACACGTGAACAGGTCGCAAGAATGGCGAACGACAAACTTCTGGCCGCCGCAGCGATGAATGGTCAAGCCGCGTCGGCAGGGACCGGCAGTGTGGCCGCTGCGCAGGGGATTGTGCCCGATACCGCGCAGAGTAGGGCCGCGCTAGCTGTGGTCAACACCATCGACGACCGCGCACTGCAGACTCTGGCGCCGCGGGCGACAGTGCAGTCGATCCTCACCCGGCTAGCACCGTGGCGTCAGACTCGCCCGCTTCCACCGGCTCAACGCCGAACCTCAACCGCCGGTGGGATCGATCATCAGCTCAACAACCGCACCACCGATGAACACGACCGCCACGAACTGACCGATCTTCTTCACCGGCCAGATCCGCTCAACACCTCCACCGGGACAACGCAGTCCACCGAGGACCAACGCACTACACCCCAGACAGCCAGCCAGCGTTGGCGAGATCACCTGCGCCGAGACTCGCTCGAAATAGCCGGAGGAAACAACACCGCGCAACTGCTCGAAACATTCCGCAACGACGGTGCCCCCCAAGGCAGAGTGTCGACGCTCACCGACCCGCGCGGCAACTCGTTGGAACCGCCGGCCGCACACGCCTCGCCATCCACCTACCTGGCCCGCATCACCTACGCCCAAATCGTGCTACGAGCCATGGGTTGGGAGGGAACCATCGACTCCCGCGCGCTCTTGCCAAGTGGCACAAAACTGTTCACTTCCGGGATCGACGAGACCGGCAACTGGGTCACCGAATTTCACGGATAACGCTCACATCGCTTCGCCTGAGGAGACACATCATGACACCCAACGCTGAACCCTACGACGGACAGCCCGACCCGACACCCACGGCGGGACCCGAACCGCGGACCCCACCGCCCTGGCCGGGTGCACCCACCGGCAACGGGCAGCAGATCCCGGCACCTCCGCAGGTCCCGCCCCCGTATCAGCCCCAAACGCCCTGGCCGGCGACACCCCCAGCCCAGAACCCCGGCCCCGCGGTCTTCCCGCCGGCGGTAGAGGCAGACCCGCGCGGCTGGGACCGCATCGAACACCGTCCAGAACCAGACCGCCGACCGCCTGCGCCGCCTGCGCCGTACGCCGGCCGCCATGCCCCGCCCCCGGCCCCGGCCCCGGCCACCGGTTATGGACCCCATCACGCATCGCAAGGACGCGGTGGCTCAGGACGTTCGCAGGCTGACATCTCCGCGCTGCTCGCGGCTGACGGTCGCCAGACCGAGCAGTACCGGCCACCGGCGGCGGACACCGGCTCGCATGGGCCAGACGAATCGGCGTGGTCAACTGCTGATGCCGAACGCACCGGACCCAAGCAGGGCTGGCGTGCCGGTATGGCCAAAGTCGGTATCAAGTTGGCCAAATCGGCACGCGAACAGGACTACGACCGCGATGTACTGCGCATGCAGCGCAAGCTGGCCTACCCGCAGAATGTTCTGTTCATCAGCCTCAAAGGTGGTGTCGGCAAGTCGACGTCGACGATAGCCCTAGGCTCCACGCTGGCCCATCACCGCGACGTCAGTGATGTCGTCGCATTCGACAGCGCCACCGACGGATCGCTGCGGCGCCGGATGCCGGTGGAGAAGAACCGTGCAGTGACCTCAGATGCGCGGCTCTTCCTGAACTCGCTGGGCGCCACACACTCTGGCGTCGAGGCACATCGCCGCTCTCTGTCGGGCAGCGAGGTTCAGGTTCAGCTGTACTCGAACTCCTTCGGGCTGCAAGCCCTCGTCGCTGCACAGCACATGCATGACTACCAACTCGACGCCGAGGATTTCCAACAGATTCTGGGGGCGCTGCACAACGAGTACATGGTCAACCTCATCGACATGGGGCCCGACCGGCGGGTCCCGACGTTCTGGCCGGCCATCCAATCAGCACATGCCATCGTGCTGGTCACCACACCCAACTCGGTGAGCATCGACAATGTCAAACGATTCATCGATCTGATCAGGGACTCCAGCTACGATCACCTGCTCACGCGCACTGTGCTGCTGTGGAACAACGCCGCGCCCGGGCGCGAGGTCGTCATCAACGTCGACGCCACCAAGAGTGTCCTCGTGCGAGAACTGTCCCCACAAAATGATCCGTCGACCTGCCTGGTCGACATACCACTGGATCCGCATCTTGCCGCGGGCGGGGAAATCAACCTTGGGCTGCTGCGAAAAGAAACCCGGCGCAAATTTGAAAGGGCTGCAGCACTGTTGATGGACAAGCTGCCCGATCGAAACGCCGACCGCAACGCTCAGCACTGAACGCGAAGGAACTGAAATGGACGTCGAAGCCTACATGCGCGCCGTGCGGTCCCGCCTCGAGGCCGCAGCAACCCGCCGCAACGAGATCCGTTCGGCAACCTTGGGGCCGCTGGGGCCCATCCAGGAACAAATCGCCACCACGAGCGAGAAACTGCGCACCCTGCGTGAGGACCTTCGTTCGCAGAAGAAGGCTGCCCTGGACAGCTTCACTGAGGAGGCGCAACGGCGACGCACCGCAGCTTCAGAGGAGGCGGCCCGCCTGATCGAGGACGCTGACCGCCGCGCAAAAGAACTTCGGCGAAGCGTGAAGGCACAGAACGAAGACGAACGAGCTGCTCTGGCAAGAGAATACGATGAGCGCCTCGCCACGCAGACCCGCGATCTTGAAGCCGAACTGTCCGCGCTACGGGCGCAGGAGGCCTCGGCTCTGACTGAACTCGACGGCGACCTCGCCGATGCCGATGGGGACTACCGGACCGAGTACGAGAGGGTGGTAGGCGAACGGATCATCACCCGAAAGGCCCTCGAAAACATGGGATTTGAGGCACCGCCTACCAAACGCAAGCAGCCCGCCGCCAACGACAAGAAAGTCCACGCCCGGTGACAACCATCAACGATGAAGACCGTGTGAGTGTGTCGGTGACGATCCCACGTCATTCCATTGACATGGTCTTGCCGCTACACACCACCGTCGCAGCCATGATGGCCGACCTGGTCGACAAATACCGAACCGCGCTGGAAAAGACCGGTCGCGCAACTGACTTCTTCAACGAACGCACCGTGTCATGGCATCTGGAACGATTCGGCGGCGAATCGATCTCAGCCGAAGGCACCCTGGCCGACGCCGGGGTCAGGTCAGGAGAGCGGATCACCCTCCGTAAAGGCAACCCCACCGAGGTCTACCCGGAACTGATCGACGACCACGCCGAATTCATCGCCCAGCTCCAAACAGCACAGTTCCCATCGTGGTCCTCCCGGTACTCCCGCCCCCTGTCGAGCGCGGCTCTGCTGGTCTGCGCAACGCTGGTCCTGACCGGCCTGGTCGCCTTCGCCGCAAAGCACCCCCACCTCGATGCCCTCACTCGCTACAGCATCGTCGGCGGACTGGCCGCGGTAGCGGCCCTGACCTTCGCGATCACCTTCGTATGTGACTACGGCGATGACCCTGAGACCAAAGCCGTACCGATATGGGGATTTTGGCTCGGATACGGGCTGAGTGCCGCCGCGGCGGCCATCGTGATCCCGCGAGCCCTATCGGTCTACACGATCATCGTGGTCGCCGTCGTCCTGGCCACGCTGTCGGTGGTCATCTACGCGGCCACCAAACGCTATCCACTGATCCACGTGACCGTTGCCTCGGCCTCGATCCTCGCCGCGGTGACACCATTGCTGTCCTGCGCCTACTCGTGGCCACCGATGGTGATCGCGGCCCAAGCGATGGCCTTGGGACTGTTGGCCCTGAAGTATTCAGCCCAGATCGCCCTCGGTTTGGCGAAAATCAACCTGCCCTACATCGCCGCCAGCGGGGAGTCCTACATCAAGAACCTCAAAGGCGACGTCTCCAAGCTGCCGCTCATCACGAGCAAGGACGAAACACTCGACTCAATCTTCCATCAGAAAGAGCGCGTCGTAGCGTCGCGCTACGCGATCCTGGCCGTCACCATCGGATTCTGCACCGTCATCAGCGCCGCCGCGTTCTTCACCGGCCTGTATCCCAACGGGTCCTGGCGGCTCACCGCCATCTTCGTCATCCTGATCGCCGCAGCTCTGATGTTCCGCGGACTAAGCAGCGGTGATGCGTTCTTGCAGGCCGCCTACTGGATTGCGGCGACGGCCACCGTGATCAGCTTCACCGCAGGCGCAGTCGCGACCGCGGGACTGAACTCAGGTATCGCTGCAGTCATCGGCGCACTCACCGTGACCGCCATCTTGACTGTGATCGTCTCCATCCGACAGATCTCACTGACCAGCAACACCGTCAAGAAGGGCATCGACATCCTCGAATGGTGGGTGTACTTCATGCCGTACGCCATTCTGGGGTTCTCATTCATGGGCCTCTACAGCATCTTCCGAGCCTGGTGAGCACCATGAAACGACTGATCGCCCTCGCCGCGGTCGTAGGGCTGCTCACCGCGCTGCACACACCAGGCATCGCCCAGGCCCTCACGCCCTGGACCTTCGACCCTGCCACCGACATCGCGCCGGACGACACACGCCCCGGTCCGGTGTACCCGATGAAGCAGACCCGTACCTGCGGGCAATCAGCGATCCTGGAGAACTCCCAGTTCACCACCATCCCCGCCCAAGAGGCATTCAACGTCGCTCAACTGCACACCTTCGCCCGTGGAGACGGCCAAACCGTGGCCGTCATCGACTCCGGAGTGCAGCCAGTCACCAGACTGCCCAACCTCATCCCAGGCGGCGACTACGTCGGATCATCCAACGGCCTGGAAGACTGCGACCACCACGGCACCCTGGTCGCCGGGATCATCGCCGGTCAACCATCAGTCAACGATGGATTCATCGGAGTCGCACCCGGAGCCACCATTCTGTCCATCCGGCAGCTCTCAGCTCAATACACAGAGGACAGCACCCCTGAAACTCAAAACCTAACCCCCGCGGACAAAAGTGCCGCCAACATGCTCACCCTGGCCAAGACCATCGTCCACGCAGCCAACCTCGGCGCCACCGTCATCAACATGTCACTCACCGCCTGCGTCGACGCCGGCCACGTGCCCGATCTTCGTGTCCTCGCCGGGGCCCTCTACTACGCCGCTGTCGTGAAAAACGTCGTCATCGTTGCGGCCGCGGGAAACACCGGCGGCAACACCTGCAAAGCCAACCCGGAGTACGACCCCAGCCAGCCAGCCGATCCCAGGAACTGGACCCAAGCCCAATCCGTCGCCATTCCAGCCTATTTCGACTCGTTCGTCCTCTCCGTGGGCGGAACAACACTGACCGGCGACCCCTACGCCAACTCCATGCCAGGACCATGGGTAGGAGTCGGCGCACCCGCCGTCGAGATCGCGTCCCTCGACCCGACCGAACCTCAACCCGGCGCCCTGGTCAACGCCCTCGTCCAGGACGGCAATCCCACGCCGATCAACGGAACGAGCTACTCCGCAGCCTACGTGTCTGGACTTGCCGCGCTCATCCGCGAACTTCACCCGGAACTGACGGCAAACCAAGTCATCGCACGCATCAAACGAACCGCTCACAGCCCGGCCAACAGCATCACCAACATCCTCGGCGCCGGCATCGTCGACCCAGTGGCAGCCCTGACCAACAAACTTGACGCCGGCCCCATCGTCGCTCCCGGAATCCCACCCCGCGCAGCCGAGAAGTACGCACCGCCACCTCCGCCGGACAACCTCGCACGCAACATCGCCATCGCTGTAATCGCGACCGCCGCGGGCGTACTGGCCGCCGCATCCATCATCGGGCTCGCCCGCCGCCGCAAGAAGGGACGCTAGCCATGCATCTCGGCCTACGAACAGTCACCGTCGGCGAAGCGGTGATCACCACCGCAGCTGCGGCAGCGCTGCACTACACCATCACCAGAACAACGCACTGGCACGAAACGTACTACGCCACAGCAGGGTTCGTCATCGTCACCGTCGCGATACTCGCCATCACCCACCGAGACCGCACGCTGGCAGGCTGGATACGTCACCGGCGTACCTGCACCCGTCGAACCCCGCGACTGACCCAGATCCTGTCGCACAACAGCACCGCCATCCTGTGGGACCACACCACAGGACAAGCCAGCATCCTGATCGGGGCAACGCCAAAACCGTTCACCATCAACATCGTCGACGAGAACGACAACTGGTCGTCAACCACCCTCGACCTGGACCCCATCCGCCACGAGCTACGGCAGTTCGACATTAAGCTGCACGATCTCACCCTCACCACCATCGGATACACCTACGCACAGCAAAACGACCTGGCCAAGGTCGCCTTCACCACCACCGGCTCCATCAACGCGCTCGCCTACGGACGCACGTACCTGCGCGTGACCATCGACACCGCCACATCGGCCGACAGCATCCACGCCCGCGAGATCGACACCTATGCAGACCCACGCGAAACACTGGCAGCCGCAACCGCACGCACCCTGCAGATCGCCTCGTCGCGCGCACACCGTGCCATCACCTTGCAAGGATTCATCGCACAGAAACTGTCCAAGAACGACGCACAGCGCCTGCATCGCGACATCGTCGCACTCCTCGGCGCCGACGCCATTGCCGAGGAAGGCTTCGCCTACGCCGGCAAAGACGCACCCCACCTGGTTGGCTTCACACCCACCGCGAACGCATCTGCCCGCACGCACTCCGAGTGGCTGCGGGCCACAACCGAAGTCTGCGCCAGCATCACCAGAATGACCCCCGGTTCAGCGTCCTCCGACCACATCGAGCAGTTCTACCTGAACAAAGTGCAACGCCTGGATACCGTCGACCTCGCCGAAGCTACCGATCTGCGCCGCGAATACGGCCAACACGCCGCCATCGCCAACACAGCGCTTCCACTGGCCGTCGCTCCACCGATCACCGCGGTACCCAAAACGACAGCGACCGCCGACGCCCCAACACCACACGCCCTACCCCAGCGGGTCGGCGGCGCCGGAATCTACCTCGGCTACACCAGCGACGGCACACGCCGCGTCTGGCTGGACATCACAGTGGCCAGTGACGACCCACTCTGGATCATCGGCCCACGCGAAGCCGTCGAACTTCTGCTCATCCGATCGGCCACCCTCGGCCTACGCATCGACGTAAGAGCACCCCAGCTCGCCGACATCGCACACGCACTGCGACACGCCGGCATCGGCCGCCACGAACAACCCGACATCACCATCGCCGCGATCGGCGACGACAACCAGTCGCCCGCCCCGGTGCGCATTCTCTGGGCAGAAAGCCCCATCCGGCAACAACCCCGCTACCTCATCGACGCCACCAACCCAGGAATCCTGCAGGTACGCTCCGGCGCCGAGGAAGCCACCATCCGATGGGAATTCAACGCCGCCGAACAAGCAATCCTGAAAAAGGCCCCATCCCGCAGGTGATCAGATTCCTCGCCACCCTCAACCCGCTCACCCTGGCGCTCAAACTCGCGCGCGGAGCAACCCAGCGGCTCTTCACCGCCGTGCGGTGGAAACTCATCCTCACCACAGTTGTCGCACTGACCGCAGCGCTCGTCGCCCTCGCCGGCATCTACGCACTCACCGAACCACTCAACGCCGCGCGCCAGATCGCCGCCTCACTGCGCGGCGGCGCACCAAACATGCCTGCACAACGCGCCGAATGCGTCCCAGCCTCAGCAGCGATCATCGACGGGCAGTACAGCCCACAGGCCCAACAGATCATCGCCGCGATACCCCCAGACGCGACAATCACGACCGCA
This sequence comes from Mycolicibacterium sp. Y3, assembly GCF_051188035.1. Lineage (NCBI taxonomy): Bacteria > Bacillati > Actinomycetota > Actinomycetes > Mycobacteriales > Mycobacteriaceae > Mycobacterium > Mycolicibacterium sp. Y3. The sequence continues at coordinate 106,203 of NZ_JAVQLT010000002.1, forward strand.
ACCGCCTACCTGCTGTACGGACTCAGCCACCAAGGCCAGCCGTGGCAACCGAACTGGGAGGAGTGGCAGAACTACCTTCGCGACCACGCGATAACCCCCACCGCATCTGACATCGACATCGTCCAAACCGTCGACCCCCAAACGGACTACACCCCCTACCTTGTCCCCGCCCGAGCAACGGCCATCGACCTGGCCATCGGTGGACCCGTCACCGCGAGCAAGAAGCAGATCGCGAGCCTCGCGAATCAGATCTACGCCGACTGCCGCCACGCCGACGAACAACGAAAAGTAGCCACCGAAAGGAAACCGTGACCAGGCACATCACCGCAGAGGCCCCCAGCTACGCACCCGACGGCTCCCGCGGCTACATCCTGACCATCGCCGGAGCAGCCAAACTCAGCGGCTGGATACGGGTCGGAGATGACGGCCACACCGTACTCGCCACCGTCGACCACGCCCCGTGGAAGCCCGTGGGTACCGTCGACGCACCCGCAGAGCTCACACCGAATTGGGTGAAGGACCACGCCGACAGCATCATTCGCCTCGTGTAACGCACCGTGTGCGCTGCTCACGCACCAGGCTGAAGCGCCATAACTGAATGAGTATCAGGGAGGCCATTGAGGGACGCGTGACGATCGGCCTTGGCCAGCAGCCGCCGAATGCGCCCCGCGATAGCATCTTTGGATAGTGCCGGGTCCGCCAGACGCCCCAGCTCCTCCAATGTGGCCGACCGATGTGTGATCCGTAGTCGCCCAGCCTCAACCAGGTCCGCCGGCGCCGAATCGCCCAGAATCTGCAACGCTCGCTCGATCCGCATCGCGGCAGATTCCGCCGCGCGAATCGAACTCTGCGCGTTTCGATCCCCTAAGCCTCGGCCCGAACCTCCGCGCGAGATATCTGCCCGGCGTCGCTCACAAGACCTGTCCCACAGAGCTTTCGACTTCGCCGCGCCCATCATCAACAGCAGTGAGGCGATGGCATCACTATCGGAGACAACCACCAGATCAGCGCCACGAACCTCGCGTGTCTTGGCCTCGATCCCGAGGCGGCGCGCCGCGCCCACCACTGCCACCGCTGCTTCGTGGGAGGGCGCCCTGACCTGCAGCGGCCGCGGGCGTCCAGGATCCCTCAGATTTCCGCCGGCCAGGAAGGCGCCACGCCAGACCGCAATCATCACGGAGCGGTCACCGGCGATGATCGAGGGTGGCAACCCTCTGATACGGCGTCCACGGCGATCGACAAGTCCCACCCGTTGGGCGAAGCCCACGACGTTCTCGCTGACCTCCACTGCGAAGCACGGCAGCTCGTGCCGCCGGTAGGACGATGACACCCATTCGCTATGGCCAGGCCGGCGGCGCAACGCAACTCGTGGATCAAACAGTTCGTGAATCAGCCCGTGAAGACGCCGGGCTGCGTCTTCGGACGCGAGATCGGCCTCCACCACCAGACCGCGCTCCGCGGCGAGGATCTCGCCGGCAAAACGCATCACCGTGGCCACCTCAGCCCTGCGGGCGGTGAACGATTCGACCACCACTCTGCTCAACTCTGCCTTGACGGCGTTGGTCAGATTCACAGCTGCGCCCTCCCTGATTCTCCATTAAGGATAGTCGCGAAACACTGACGGACAGACGGCGTGAACACTGCCCGCACCTAGGGCCGCACGACGGCGCAGAACACTGAGATGTTTCAGATGTGCTGCCGCTCAGAACCTCTGACGGCGTGGCCGGGCGACAACGTTCGGGCGAGCGGACGAACTGCGCTTTCGACGTGTGATGATTCATGTGAAGGAGCGACCATGAATATCCAAATCGTCGACGCAGTGCGAACAAAGACTGCCGCGCAATGGTGCCAGATCGTCGACTCGCACTACGAAGCCCGCAATTCCGACGGGTACGTCCGCCACCCCAACTGGGTTGTGCACGCGACGTGCGTTGATGCTGATGGTGAGTTCGCTGGACAGGGGGAGATCGTCGACATCGTCCCCGCGCTACCGGATGAGATCCCGCCCCCTCATCCGACCATCCCTCGCCACCTCGCCAACCATCCGATCGACACACGCCCCGTTGCGGCTCGCCTTGGCTATCCCAACGACCACTACGAATTCCAGCTGGACTTCACAGGGGCCTACACCGCCGCCTTCATTCGAGAGCACAGGTCGTCGAGGTAACCAGCCCACTGGAACTGACGGTTTGGTGGTCCTGCCACGTCGCGACGTACAGGAACACAGTCATGACGAGGCCGCCGTCCACGGAGCGCTGTCGAACCAGGAGCGTCGCGCTGGCACAACAGGTTAAGCGGACTCGGCGCCGGTCACCACCCTTAGGCTGGATTAGACGTTTACCCCAGCAATCCGAAGCAGAGGACCTGCCATGGCCGCGACCGCAGAGACGCCAGAGAACGCACCCAATGGCGTGCTCACTGACACCGATGGCCGGACGGTGTCCGCCGAATTTCGGCTACCACGCCTGTCCGACATGATTGTCGACATTCGGGCCGATCCCGCGAAGTTCGCACTACTCCGCATAGCCATCAGCAGGGAGGTGGCGCGCCGCAACAACATCTTTGGTGCGACAACAAAGCACGGTGCCCACCGATGAAATCCGCGTTGGACTCCGACAAGACCCGATACCTCGTCGTCAACAAGCACGGCATCCTCACCGCACCGCCGCAGTCCGAAGTCGCCGCCGTAGACGAAATGACCCGCTCGGGCGCGGAAGCCTTCGCCCGCCGGATGGCACGCTTTCGCGAAGCGAACCTTGGCGACGCGCACATCGACACCGAAGCGCTGTCGGCGAACAGTCGTGACCTTCGACTGAGCGAGCTTCTCGGAATCGCCGACCTGGAGAACTTTGACCCTGAGACACTCTGGGCACCACGTCGCTTCGATCCACGCATGGAGGTAGCGCTAGGAACCCTCTACCGAGATGGGACCGCCACAGGGTCGCCGTACGTCCGTGACCTCGGCTCTGGAAACTACGGCGGCGACGGCGTGCACGGCGCGTACCAGGGGCAGTCCGGCTCCGGAAAATCCATCTTCCTTGAGAATCTCGTGCTGTCCACATGCGCCTGGCATCCGCCGGACAAAGTCAACTTCATGATTATCGACTTCAAAGGCGAGGCATCCTTCCGGGGATTCCACACCATCCCGCACATCCGCGGAATGGTCAACGACACAGGAGACCCCGAGATCCTTGACCGCCTCGCGGCCACACTGCTCGGCGAAATTGAACGACGCAAACGTCTCCTTGCGACCGAGCAGACCCGCCTTGGCGTGTCCCTACCAGACGCCGGAAAGTACCTGCAGTTCCGCGAAATGCCCGAGTACCGCAACGAACTGAAACCCCTGCCCATCCTCATCGTGCTCATCGACGAGGCATCGATCTTCTACGAGCAGTACAAAAGCGAATTCACCCAGGTCTTCACCTACATCGTCAAACAGGGCCGCTCAGTTGGTGTCTGGATTCAACTGGCCTCCCAGGAACTGCAGTTCCTCCAGAACCAGGCCCAGCTATGGGCTGAGATGAACTTCAAGAGCTCACTAGTTGTCAACAGCGCCAACCTGTCACGAGTGGTGCTGACCGATGAAGCCGCTCACGACGACAACGTCAAGAAACGAGTGAAGAACTACGTCAAGGGCGGCCACATCTTCTTCAAGTTCGCCGGAAACGACGTAGTGCATCTACGCGCAGCCAACAACATGGCCGAATACCGCAAGGCCGGCACCTCGACTACCACCGGGCCGGCACCATCGGGGTCACTGAGCACCTTCACACTGGCCAACGACTGGGAAACCGAGGCCAACGCCGACGAAACCGCAACCCCACACCATGCCTCCGGACGCACCACAGACGGTCAGATCCGCACCGAACGGTCAGAGATCTCCCTGCTCATCAAGAAACTGTCCCAACCAGTAGATACCGACCTCCACAACATGTGGACCCCGCCGCTGCGCAAAACCGTCACTCTGCACCAACTCAAGACCTTCGGCGCGCTGCAACCCGCGACCTCCCTCGCCGATCTGACATTCCCCCTCGGAATCGTCGACCATCCCATGGACCACGTGCAGACACTGCTCAGTACCGACTTCGCCACGAATGCTGGCAGCATCGTCATTTCAGGTGCCGCGAAATCCGGCCGCACCATGGCACTCACGACACTGATCGTCACCAGCGCGCTTCGACAGCCGCCACGGATGGTGTCCTGGGTGATCATCGACCAAGGTGGGCGGCTCGCGCTGACTCGGGACCTGCCCAACGTCGCGGGCTACGCCAGCCGCGGCAATACCGACATGCGCGAGCGAATTTTCTCCGAGATTCAACGCGTGTTCACGCTACGGTCCCGACTCTTCGCAGCACACTCACTGACCTCCACCGCTGAGTACCTGCAATGGCGCGACAGCAATCCGCAGCCGGCCGACCCCTACGGCTATCTCTTCGTCGCGATCGACGGCTGGATCTCACTGCAGGTCGAACTCAAGAAAGACATGGAAACGCAAGGCTGGGTTACCGGCATGGGCGCCCTCATCGAAGGCGGACCGTCCTTCGGCATCCACTTCGCCATCACCACCGACAACTCCGCTGTTGACCTCCCCCAGGTCGCGCAGAAAGCGGTCAGCCCGTTCTACCTGCGCGGCGCCGACCAACTGACCGACGCCGGGTCGACCGCCAAGATGATCCTGAAGGCCTACCCAGAAAGCCAACCCGGTCTCACGCTCTACCCCCCGACACACAACGGCGATCGCAAGCACGACGTCCTCAAAGCCCGGTTCGCGGTACCCGTGACTCACGATGTCCCCGAACCCACCGTCGACGAGATCAAATCACTGAAAGCCCACGACTACAGCGACGACATCGCCGAACTCTGCGCCGGCATCACCCGGGCAGCCACACCAGATCAGCGCATCCCAGTACTGCGGCCACTGCCCGCCGAGCTGCCATTCACACAGATGTGGCTGCAATGGCGCAAGACCCAGATCAACAAACCCGTCCTACCCGGACGCCCCCAGCGCAACATCGAGATTCCGCTTGGCCTCAGCAGCGTCGACATGACCATCGCCGGCCTTCCCTGGACCCCAGACGCCGTGGACTCCTGCCCACACACACTCATCCTCGGACGCCCCCAATCCGGACGAACAACCGTCCTGCGCACCATCATCAGCGGCATCGTCGGATCCTTCGCACCCCACGAAGCCAAGATCGTCCTGCTCGACGAACGCGGCGCACTCTCCCGCGTGAAACGCTTTCTGGAACGCGAGCACTACCTCGCCGGCTACGGTGACCGCGAGGACACCCAACGCGTCCTCAAAGCGGTACTCGACGAAACCAACCGCCGAGTCGCAGCCGGCGCCAATGCCGATGAGACCGCCGAAGAACAACAGACATTCTTCGACGGGCCAACACTGTTCGTCCTCATCGACAATGTCGAGAGCTACCGCGACGGTCAAGGATCCTCACCACGCGCCGCAGCACTCCTCTCCGAAATCATCCGCATCAGGCCCCGCGTGGACGTTCGCGTGATCGCCACCACCACACACCGCAGCTACAGCGGCGAATCCGTGCGGCAAGCCTCCGTCTCACCGGTCGCCGCCATGGAAGAAGTGCGCGGTCACATCCTGTCCCTCGCCTGCGGCGACGACAAGATCAAGATGCGCGATGTCCGCGCAGAGAACTTCCTCATCGCCGGCCGCGGCTACCTCATCTCAGACAACGGCACACTGGCTGCCAACGGCCGCCCACCTGTCATCCAGGTCGCACACGTCAACAGCCTGACCCGCTGAGAGGGCACCGCAGTGAAGGAATGGGACTTGCCCAGGCAGGCAGCCGAACTCGCCGCAGCCAAGGAACAGCACGACAAGCCGGAGAACCGAGTAGTGCGTGACGGGATAGCGATCTGCCGTCAGTGCGGCCTCGGCTGGGACAACCTCGTGCATGGCTGTTGAACATCAGAAGCGCAGCGTCGACGCTGTCTCAGCGCGGTAGGATGCGTCCGTGGGACAACCTTTCGAAGATGGCACACCTAGTTCTCCTGAACCAACTGTGGCGCAGGCAATTATGGTGCTTGCGAATGTGATCGTGGAAGTCGGCGGCAAGCTCGGTGAGGCGATCTACTCGCACAAGCAATCTGTCGAGGGAGTGCGCGAGGAGTTAGAGCGCATTCGGAAACCTGGCAGCTCGTGATCCGCGCGGTCGGCCCCGCTATTGGACGATGGTGATCGCCACCGCATCGGCAAGTTCCTGAACGGTCTCGAAGCCGTCGCCTGCGAAAAGCGGTACGGGGGCGGTGGCGGGGTGGGCCTTGAGGTCAGTGAAACGGTCAACTCTGTCGCCCCAGAGCATCAGTGCGAGTGAGTCATTGAACTGCCGCGATCGCCAGATCAATCCGTCGAAGCGGTCCGCGTGATCGTAGAGGGCCTGGCCCCAGAGTGCGGTGCGCGGATACTGCTTGGCGCTGGACTCGATGAGCTCACCGTGAGTGACGCCTAGTCTGCTCAGCCCCGCTCCATGCAACTCGACCAGCCGTAGATCTCGCGCCGGCATGATCGTCGACATCACCATGGGCACCAGAGCTTTGCGAAGGATCCGGCGCCCGGTACCGCGCACCGGGACGTCGTGAAACACCGTCTCTGACAACGCCCCCTCAGTGAGGTCGGCCCCGTAGATGGTCGCAACGGCCGCGGCGCCGGAATCGTAGACGGGTCGAAACCGCCGAGACACCGCTGTCGTATTGAACTCAGTGGCGCCCATCGCAACGTTGTGGCATCGCACGATGGGCTGGTCAGCTGGCCACAGGTGCAACCGTGGGTCGTTCAGTGGAACCCGGACATCGGGGACCCAGGGCATCTATCCGGCCACAGCGTCGACGGTGTGCCCGGCCGCCGCAACAACCTCGGCAGGATCGTCGTCGAGCAAGTCCACCGGCCGCAGATCATCGAGCCAGCCGCTGGCAGTGGTGAACCACAGCGCGATTTCCCAACCGTCGAGGCCGTAGCGTCGCAGTGCCGCCAGTACCTGGGCGATGACCGGCCGAGGGCGTCCGTCGGCATCGAACTGGAACGCAGGGTAATAGCGGCCCCCGCGGTGCTCGATGGCGAACACCTGGCCAGCAGCCAGGTACCGCGACACGGTCGCCGATCGATTCTTAGCAGTCGAGCCGGCCAGCTGTGCCACCTGTTCACTGTCGAACACACCGAACTCGTCGAGCAGCTCCTGACGTGCCTCGGCGTTGCGCAATGCCTGCTGCGCGGCCGCGGACGTAACGGTCGCGGTGGTGCTGAACATCGCGTCAATCAGCCGCTCGCTCTGCTGCTTCTTTTGCACAATGAGGCCAGCGATCCGGATCAGCTGGGTAGCGACTTCAGGAGCAAAGGCGCCCACGACCACCACGTCATTGTCGGGTAAGGCCGTGGTCTGCAGTCGTGGGGCAAGGGCGCCAAGGTTGAATTCGTCCTGGTCGAGCACAACAAACTGGCCGTCGGATAACACGCCCGCCGAACCGCCGGTGAGATCAGTAAAGCGAGACCGTGTGTTCATGGATCTCATTGTAGGTGTGATGGATGATATCCGCCATCAGCGCAGCCGGCTCCTGGCGGACAGCCGGCGGTAGGTGCTCGTCGGTGCCATCTCGCAGCCTTCGTGCGTCTGAGTCGGACTGAATTCGCGGGTGTGTTCAAGTCAATCTCCGCGGGGCGGACGCCTTAGGGTGGTGGCGCTGCGACAAGTGGAAGGTAGCCGCTGTGGAGGATCTCGACGAGGAGTTCATCGAGATCATCAGTATGGTCGGTCCGCGGCGGCGCCAACAGATCATCGCGGCCGCCCACCAGGTTGCCGCAGACGTCCGATTCGACGCCGAGCAGCTCGGCATCGAGGCCATCGATGACCGGAATCGGAAGCAGCTTCGGGTGCTTGGCGCACTGCCCGCTCAGACGTTCGCGCAGAGCCAGCTCTGGCGCCATCAGTTCGCGCTGGCAGCTCGGCGGCTCGGCGAGGACACCGAACGTTGGGGTGCGCCCGTCCCGCGGTGCACCGGTGAGGAAATGGCGCTGCACGTCATTCTTCGTCGGGCCGCGCTGGCCGATACCGGACTTTCTGCGGATCTGGCGTGTGTCTGGCCCGATGAGTCGAATCCACTCGGTTACGGGGATCTGTTCGAGTGCTTGTTCCAAGATCACGATGTGCTGATGCTGTTCGGCATGCCAGCTGAAGCCGCCGAAGATATCGCTGGTGGACTGAATCTGGAGCCGCAAGCATGGTTTCGCGAATTCAATACCGAGTTTCACGTTCCGGAGCGATAGCCCGATCAGCGATGCAGTTCCTTCCTTGGCCTGAGACACCGGGATCAGCGACACCCGAGTTCTGACAGGCCAAGTTCGGCGTTCGGGTGCGGAACAGAATGCTATTCAAGCGCTTTGAGTTGATTCACCGATCGACGGACTCCAGCGACACGGCGAACCGCCGAGTCTGCGGCCACGCCGCCTCTTGGTTACCGCCGGCCTTGATTGAGTTCTGGCGATGGGGCGCGAACCCGGCGGGTACGGTCTGCAATCCGACCCCGCCGCCCCGGCGGCCGGACTGTGGTTGCGCGTACCCCTCCTGCAGGGATTCGACGTATCTGGCCCAACCTTCGACGGCAGGCGCGGGATAGACGCCCGGAGAGCCGGGGAAAGGATCCCCGGGTCGGTGCAGCACCTGGTCAGGCGTTGGGTCTGTTCACAGAGCGTGAAAGGCTATAGTGGTCGGTATACAACCCCCGACGTAAGAGCGGGTTTTGAAAACCGGGTCCCCTGTTCGCTGGAACCCGGTTTTCTGCTGTTGGCAGGCCAGACAGCCCTGGCCACACACGCGGCATGCCGTGAAACTAGCCCGAAGGTCGCGGGAACTGACGTTCACACGGCACCCGCGGCCTGAACCGACGACGCCCGAGAAACACACGCTTTAGCCTGTTCGTTGGCATACGGAGCACTCGTCCGTGCCCACTGTCGTTACCTGGATGCGGCGCTTGCGCATCTGGACCTGTAGACGACCCAGCACCCGTGGATCGTTGAGCGCGAGATCTTGCTTTCGGCCTGCGCCGTCGCTGACGATCTCGACTCTGTCGTCGCAATCCCACAGTGCCAGTGAGTATCCGAAGTTGTATGCCGTGCGGTACCGCACGCCGCTGATGTCAGATCCAGCGGGCCGATCCTCGTATATTCCGCGCGCCCACCTCTGAGTGAGCACGCGTGGCTCATTGCCATCGGCGAGGGTTGGCAAGGCCCCGATGGCCATAGCGGCGCCGCGGCTGGCGAGATTGAAAAGCGGAATCGGCGCCGTTGGAGCGACGATCGACACCCGGTAAAGCGGGCAGATGCTCGCAACACCAGCTTCGCCGAACACCTCACTGGCCGACGTCGCAAGATCCTCTCCGACGTAGAGGATCCGCCGACCGGTCGAGTCAATCGACGCCGGGTTGGACTCGCGGTGATGGTCGAGCCGGTACAGCGGGCCAAATCCTCGGAAGGTGACTCCGTCGGGCGTATGCGTGCTGCGGTGGTACACGCGACACCAGCGCCACCGCGACGCCGCCGGCTGTGGCGTCCACGTCCATCGGTACCGGGCCTTGGGTAGCGGCCGGTCTGGGTCTTCGAGCTTCTTCACCATGCGGCGGCGGTCAGGGCCTCCGCGAGGGCGATCACCGGCGCGCTACCGCGTTGGAGCATTTCGTGGACAGCGGTGCGGCCGCCAAATTCAGGCTGCTGTCGCTGCATCCACTGCGACAAACTGACTACGCCACCGGGGAAGGCCTGCTGCAGGGCGTCGAGGTCTGGCAGGACGCCGGATGGGTCATCCGGACTGAACTGCCAGGCAGGTAGTCGCCACTCCCGGCCCGCCTTGATACCGACTAGCTTGCCGGCTCCGAGTTTGGAAGTGATGCTCTGCGGGCTCACTCCGAGCAGCTCGGCGGCCTCATCGCGGCTGATGCTCTCCGCGGCCAGTCGCCTCCGTTGCGCGAACTGATCCCTGAGGTCGGCGAACAGGGCCTGCGAAGCCGCGACAGGACCGGGGGCTGCCCCCCAGAAGGACTCGTCCAGGTCGTCCGTCGAGTCCGCGGTGACCGCAGACTCGAGGCGGTCGCGCTCAGTGTCGGAAGCGTCGTTGACCACGGCGGCCACAGATGCCCGCAGCCGTCGGCCGTCAGGCCCGGGGGGAGCGGAGTCGACGACGGCATCGACAGCGACGATTGCCAACCCGGTCTTTCGCAGCGCACGCTCAAGCACCGTCCGTTCCGGCCCCGCGAGGGGAAGGTCCTCGGGGATCCGGTCGTCCGGCTCGTCCACGGAGACGGGTTCGAGGATGAAGAGTTCGGCCATTTGCCATCACCTCCTCTATGCAGGATACGCAACCTACAAAATCTATGCGCGTCTGTAGGGGCGCGCGGCGGCCCTCGTTAAGCGGTCTCACCCGTGATTCCGTCGCTTACGCTGGAGATATGCACAGGCGACGGGGGACGCGACGAGCTCTATTCACGGCGAGTACGGCCGCACTGGCAGTGCTGATGGCCGTGGTCAGCGGATGCACCACGACCACGCACGACGCCACAGCGGTGAAATCAACCACCGCCGACCCCGTGGTGCAGTATCAAGGTCCACCGCTGTCAACCGATAAAGCTCCGCCGTCCATGGCGCTGGCCGGCGGTATGCCCATCTACGTCGGCTCCGGGCCCACCCCGGCCCGCTGCACCGCGGGATTCCCGCTGGTCGGCACCGGCGGAATCCGCTACTACCTGATCGCCGGCCACTGCGCGCGTGGAGAGAAGAACGCTCCCGTGTTCGCCGATATCAGCAAGATGAACACGGCTGGGCAGTTGGAGACGAGTCGCGTTGAGATCGGCCGGGTCGCCGACAATCAGTACCCGGCCGAATATGTCTACGACGCGGCCAATCCGACGCCGTTCCCGGACCTCGCGGTGTTCACTGCGAATGCGAAGGTGTGGCCGGCGCCGGCGACGTCGTTGGTCGGGGATCAGTCCATGGCGGCCGGAGGATTTGCCCCCGACCGGATCCTCGATGCGCAAGACCATGGCCAGACGTGGTGCTGGCCGGTGGCCCGGGCGGTCGGCTACGGCACCGAATGTGGCGACGTGAAATGGGTCCGGGAGAACTTCGTGGGCATTGCCCCGAAGAACCCGGGGTGGGCCGATGGTCTCGGGGATGCATTTGCCGGAACGCCGGTGTGGTCCGCGGACTACGGTTCGGGCCGCATCGGCACGGTCGGGCTGATGTCCTTGCGGCTCGACAACGGTGTGTACGTCGTTAACACCACCAACGCCTATATCGACAAGCGCTATATCGAGGATTCGGCCGTAGGTGCGCAGATGCCCGATGGGTTTGTGCCGAACCCTCCGCTGTTCGCCTTCCCGAAGTAAAGCCCTGGAGCACAAGGACAAACAGTATGGCCATCGACAAAGTCGCGGACCCCTTCGACCTCATCCAGCACAACTTCCCCGAGGACAGTGAAGAGAAGTTCGCCACCTCGGCCGCATCACTGACAGCCATGGTGGGCCACCACAATGTGATCGCTTCCGAGTACCGCAGCGCCATCGCCGGCTTGTCCGATGAAGTCTTCAAGGGCCTGACCGCAGACGCTTCCCGCGACCAGTTCGGCAAGAGCGCAGACAGCCATGAGGCGATCGAACAGTTCTGCCAGAAACTGGCCGAGTCCTTCGGCAGCCTCGGTCTGCAGATCCTCTCGTGTAAGAACCAGATCAACAGTGCCTGTCTGTCGGCTACCGCGGAAATCACCCAGCTGGAGATGCAAAAGGCTCTGGTGAAAGCCGCAGAGCAGCAAGACATTCAGAAGAAGATCGACAAAGCCAAGAAGGACGCGCGCGAGGACATCTCCACCCTGCACCAACAGCTCGAACAGACCCTGCAGTCCGCTGAAACGTCACTGGGGCAGCTCCACGACCAGATGGAAGCCACCATCAACGGCAATATGGGCACGAAGCAGGCGGACGCAGCTATGGGTTCACGTTCGACCCCCACTCCCGATGCAGCGATGTCAACCCGCGCGGACGTCGGTACGGGCGATGCCCTGGGCTCGGCCGGCAGTGACGCCGCATCCGCCGGATCGGGCGCGAACAACGCTGGCGCAGAACAACTGTCCAACCAGATGCCAATGAATCCCGCGTCGATGATGGGTGCGATGCCCCAGCAGATGCCCCAACCCGGTGGCGGCGGTATGGGCTCGCAGCTCCCCGGCCAGGAACTAGCTTCCAAAGCCATGGACATGGCGCAAAACATGGGCGGCAAAGACAACACTGTCCTGTCAGACTCGGCGGTCAAAGACCTCCTCTCGGCCTCCGGCGAGCATTCGGGCGCAGGGGGCAGTGACGGCGGTTCGAGCTCCGACAGCAGCGGCCTAGGTGGCGACAACAACTCCGGCAGTGGACATCAAGCCGGTACCGGTGGCCCCGCAGCGGTCGGGGTGTCCAACCCGACGGTCGCGTCGGGCCCGTCACCCGCAACCCCAGTGTCCTCTGCGCGACCCTCCGGCGGCCCCTCGGTGGCGATGACCGAACTGGCCGGCGCACCCGCAACGTCCGGCTCCGTCAGCGGGCTGACATCGGCGGGGGCCGGGCTCGGGGGCCTGGCCAGCGGTCCGGCCACGCAGGTCGCCGCCGCCACGGGCACGATCGGCACTGCCGCCAACGCCGCCGCAGTGGGCGCAGGAGGAGGGTTCGGCGCCCCGGTCGCGTTCACCCCAACAGCAGGAACGGTAGGAGTGCCGTCCACCGCGGGCGTGGCCCCTGTCGCGCCGGCACCACCCACAGCTCCCGCGCCGCCGGCCGCTGCGCCGCCTTCGCCGCAACCCCCGGCACAATCAGCACCGCCCCCCGCAGCGCCGCCACCACCGGTGTCGACGCCAGTGGCGCCAACGCCCACCCCGCCGCCGCTGTCCGCACCCCCAGTCGCACCCGGCATCACCGCAGTCCCCACCAGCATGGGCACTGTGCCCGCCGGCGTCCTCGAACTCCTCGGTCCGCCAGGGATGCTGGCCGTGGCCGCAGCCGCGCCCCCACGGCTGCAAGACCTGCCCGTTGAACAGCGGATCACGATCCTCAACACAGCGTCGATCGTGACGCAGATGCGCGAGCGTGGCTGGCCGGCGTCGGTAGCCACCATGCTGATCGACGACGGCGTCAGGATCGCAGTGGCGATCGCCACCGGTGACGATCTGTCCATCCTGCCCGCCGACATCACCATCCCACGGGCCTCAATCCTGCTGCACGGTTTCCACCTTGGAGAGAGATTCCGGTCGGAATGGGCCGGAAACGCGGACACCGTCACCAAACTCGTCGCCGCAGTCGACCGCCACCCCGGCTTGAACCGATCGATGATCAAACACGCTTGCGCGTTCACGCGGAACACCGAAATCCGCGATCCTGGAATACCTTTCACTCCGATGTCGATGGACGCCGCCTGGGCGATCCGTTACCTCTACACCGCGCCCCGGGAAACCGCGCCCGCCTACACCCTGCGCGCCGAGACGTTCGCCGAAGAGCAAATCCGCTACCTGCTTGGCGTAGCCGAACGGCGATGGCATCTGCCGACAACTCTGTTACGCCGCGACGGGCAGGCCAGGCTGGAATCGGCGTCGATGTTCGCGTCGCGGTGGTCTGAGACCGGCGAGGCGCAGTTGACGAGCTCGCCGCGCGGCTACGACAACCGCATCGCCGGATACCTCTACGCGGCGACCCGGGAAGCGCTCCTCGAGGGCGACCTGGAACGAGCCTCTTGGTACGCGCAGTATCTGCGCTACCAAACACTGCCGACGGCGTCAGCCGCCTGACGTCGATTCCGAGTCGCTCAGTCTTCGGCCTCGTCAGCGTCGATGGGGCGGGCGAAGTCGGCCGTGCTGGCGCAAGCGACTGTGGGTTGAGGTATGAGGTGTCCGTCGGGGCCAGCGGTGTAGCCGTCCGGCGGCGGAAGCGGCAGTGGAACAACGGTTCCGCCGGTATCGGTCGCGTATCGGTGGGCTTCGGATTCCTCAGAGGCGGTGAAGACGCGAATTGCCTCGGGTTGGCCGGGCACGGTAACCATCAGCGTGAAGTCGACCACCTGGGCGTTGTCGGTCCGTTTGCGGGGCGCCTGCCGTACGGACAGGCCGCTGTTGTCTTCGCTCACGGTTCCTATTGTCGGCCCGATCACCGACACCGGGGGCCAGGCCTGGTCAGCCGCGCATGTTGGCGAACGGAAGCTTCCCGTGGTGGGCACGGAACTGGGCGATCAGCTGGGACTCGGTGGAGGCTACGTCGGCGTCGGTTACGTCGTTGAGGACGCGCCACCCGACTACAAGGTCGGCGTGATCAATGAGCTGCCAGATGCGGCGGCCACCGGAATGGGCGACCGCTTCGCCGGCGCCGAACCTGCAGAACTCATCGAGGCGTTTCGCAAGGCCGCGGCGTCCGCTGCCACCTGCGGTGGCCTTACCGATGTAGACGATGCGCGTCTTGGGCACCCAGAGCGCCTGTAGCTCGGCGATGGGCACGGTGGGGTCCTTGCCCTTGAAGTGGCCGGCCGGGGACGTTACGAGGAAGTTGGGCGGTTCTTCGGTGGGCCGCACGACCACGTAGACACCGGGGCCGGTAGGTACGTCGGCGGTGGGCAGCGCGGTAAAGGGCACCCAGCCCGTGAAGCCGCTCAGGTCGACAGACTCAGACATTGGTTGATGGTGTCAGCGTCGCGTACGACGAGAGGTGCCGAGGTCGTCCTGTTGTCCGATGTCGACGATCGGATTGTCGGTGCGAGTTCAGATCGCGCCGGTGAGGGTCAATGCTGGTCGTCTCGCTCACCGAGTCGGCGCCGTAGGATGCGGCGGCCGGTCCGGCCGGTTCTGGCTCGGCCCGGGCCCGGATCTGTACAGCGCTCGCGGAAATTGTCGACGGCATCAATGTCCTCAATTAGTCTGTTGGACAATAAGTGTCAGAGTGCAGCGATGATGCGCTCAAAGAATAGTTCTTGGGCGCCGAACTTGGTGTTGGAGCCAAAGTAGCGGTGTACCACTGCTTCGATCTCGCTCTCGTCGGTTATTCCAAGGAGTCGGCACAGCTGAGCTGCGTCGCGCAAATCGCCGTCTGATTGCCGCGACGTCATTGCCTTCATCGCCCACCACGTAGTCGGCAGATGCGATGTTGACCGACAGCGCCGGCCCCACCTTCCACGACTGTGGGTGGTCGTCTTGCCTGGGCGGCATGACACTAGTGTAGCGATGGCTACCACGGTACTGTAGCGGTCACTGCTACAGAGATGGGTCTGGTGTGGGTGCAGCACCACGGCTAGCCGGCACCGGCTGTCGAGTCACGCATCGCAGGCATTTTCGCTGGCGGGCGGTCCAGGACGCGGCGGGAACTCTGCTGAGGAAATGGAACGGCACCAACTGGCGTTGCGTTTTTTGTGGATAGTTCCTACCGTGGTGATATGTCTACCGATCGGTTTCTCCGGACTGGCGAGGTCGCCAGTCGCCTTGGCGTGTCTCGCCAACACGTCGTGGACATGTGCACGCAAGGCCAGCTCCCGTTCGTGATGGTGGGCGCACACCGGCGCATTCCGGCTGAGGCCGTCACCGCGTTGACCAAGGGCGGGCGCCGCCACGACGACGGGCACTCTCAGTCATCGGCGCTGCATGCGGCCGTCGTTTCAAAGTTGATCCAGGATCCCGAGCGAGTGCTTGGCATCGCGAGGGAGAACGTGCGACGGGATTACGAGCTCGGCGCACGTCACAGCGTTGCGTACACCAGAGAGTGGGAATCTGTTCTCGACGAGGGCGTCGTGGCGGTAATCGATACGCTGCTGGATCAGTCGGAGCATGGGGCCACGCTGCGTTCGTGCACTCCGTTCACGGGCGTGCTCGACGACGATGAAGTGCGCGCCGTCAAGCGCGTGTACCGCGTTCACGCGAAGTGAATCGACAGGAGCTCGCCCATATTCTGCGGGCGTCGTGCGCGATCGCCAAGGATACCGAGATTTTGGTCCTGGGCTCGCAGGCGATCCTCGGAGCGTACGACGACTCGGAATTACCTGAGAGCGTGATACTTTCGCGCGAAGTCGACATCGCATTCCTGGATGATGACGACCGGCGCAAAGCCGATGACGTCGAGGGTGCAATTGCAATTGGTGAGATGTCGCCGTTTCATCACACCCACCGGGTGTACGCCGAGGGCGTGCACATCGACACCGCCGAACTGCCGGAGGGCTGGCGAGAGCGCCTGGTGACCTGGACGCTGCAGTCCAGCGACCCAGCATCACCGAAATTCGTTGAACCTCACGATCTCGTGGTGAGCAAGCTGGCGGCCGGGCGTGGGAAGGATGTCGTCTTCGCGGCAGCGTTGCTCGACGCGGGACTGGTCAAACTTGAGGTGCTCACCGAGCGCGCGGCCCGCCTGCCGGCGAGCGGTGATCGGGTGGCGGCCTGGTTGGTCGCCTATCGTCGCCGGCTTGCGGTCACGCGCCCGGCTGACGGTGCTGCGACCGGTAGTCGGGTGGACGAGGCGTCCGGGCCGTAGCGAAGGTGCTTAAGCGACTTGTTGGCGGTATGGCGGCTTTACAATGGGCGCATGGACTTTGGACTTCTCGGTATCGGTGAGATTGAGGGCCTGCTCTCGGCGCTGCAGGGTTTCAATCTGGGGAATATGGCTTCCAATCTGGCGTTGACTGGTAGCGCGCATTCGGTGACGCCGCCAGGGACGGAGCTGGCGTCGGCCCGGACGACGATGTCGGTGCAGGCGCAGGTTGCTGAGCTTGATGCGATCTGCCAGGCGTCGGGGGCGAATCTGCTGTCGTACCTGTCGGTGTCGCAGGGGAACAAGGTCGGTGGGGTGGCTACCGATCTTGTGTCTGCGATGCCGTTTGCTGCGCTGTAGGCGCTGCCATGTTCAGTGCGTTGCACTGGGACTACTTGCATCGCGTGGGGCTCGTCGCCCCCTTCCCGGCTGTGTTGGGTGTGGCGACGGGCGTCGCTGGCCACGATGAGCAGTTGCGTGGCGAGCTGCTGAGCGCGGGGATTGTGGTTGAGACCGCTGATGGCTTGGTGCTGGATGCGTCGAAGAGGCCGGTGCTGGAGGCGTTTACGGCGCCTCCGGTGACGCTGTTCGGCACCACTCTGTTGTACCGGGACTCGGTTGCCCGTCCTGGTGCTGGGGATGAGGTACCTGAGGAGTTGCGGGAGTTGGCGGAGGCGACGGCTGTGGTGGTGCCGCAGTCGAAGTTTCTGGTCGCGGTCAGTGATGTTGTGGCTGCTGCTGCGGTGCAGTTTCGCGGGGCGCTGTCGTTGACTGGTGTGGACTGCGGTCACGCTGATCCGGTGGTGCAGGCGGCGCGACTGCTGTGGGAAGTGTTGGCACCGGGGGATCCGCATACGGAGCTTGTGGAAGTCACGGTGCCGATGCCGGTTTTGGCTGCGGTGGCGCCTGTTCGGGTGGATGCTGCAGATGATGAGCGTGCGCGGCCGGGCCTTGATGGTGCCGCTGCGGTGCTGGCTGAGGCTGGTGTCGGTGCTGATCGTGCCGCTGAACTTGTTGGCCTTCTCGGGCAGGCGCCGCTGGCTGCCGCGCAGGTCTGCGTCTCGGTGTGGGCTAACCATCACCTTGAGCAGTCCCGGGACGCTGCTCTGGGGTTACTGCAGTTCAAGCAGGGTGCGGTGCTGAGTGTTCCGAGCTGGCGTCTCGACGGCAGCTGCCATGTGACCTTCATGCCGGCCTCTGCTGGTAGGTGGGAAAAAGCGGTCGCTGAATTCGTCGCGCGATATGAGCAGCGCGCGCGTATTGCTTGAATGGTTTAAGCGTCTGAATCGGGCTTTGCGGCAGATAAGATAGGCCCATGGCCGTCGAAACTTCTGTCGATCTCGGGCAATTGCGTAGTACGGCGCAGCAGCTTCGCGATATAGCCAATTCGGATGTTGCCGCGTTTCTCAACGACCATTCAGGTGTCGTGGAGACCTACAGGCAAGAGGCTTCGGTTAACACGCTTGATGGTGCGCCGGCGGGGATCTATGCGGACACGGCGGCGGCGTTGGAGGCTGGCGTCCATGATGCGATGACGAAGGGTAAGGCGCTCCAAGCTGATCTGCTGCGTTTGGCGGAAAGCCTTGAAGCGCATGCCCGTGGGGTCGAATCCGATGAAGCGGACGCGTCGATGCAGTTTTCCTACGGGACTGCGACGTAAGCGCGCGGGTGAGGGCGACCGGGCATGACGAGTCCTGACACCACCGTTGACGCGCCGTCGGTCAATGGTCAGCTTGGCCGCCTCGGCGGCGCTTTGGAAACTCCTGCGCCGTCGGGGTCGAGCCCTGGGCGCAGCGGGCTCGACGGTTTTGTGAATTCTACAAATCAGCTTGGCACTAACGTTCAGGACACCGGCAAGGGGACTGTTTCCAATTCTCTCGCCGGGGCCAGGGGAATAGTTGCTGACGATGCAGATTCGGCTTCCAAATTCGGTAAAGATGGTGCCGGGAATTCTGGCGGTATCGGCGGAAAAGGGAATTCTGGTTCTTTCGGAGGGGCCGGGGGTTCGGGCGGGTCGCCACTTGGGGCGTTCAAATCGAATATGCCTGTGCCCGGTATGGCCAGTGCGCCGATGTCGGCGCTAGCAGGTTTGGCGCAGCCCGTTCAGGGTGCGTTGTCGAGTGCGCAGTCGGTCCCACAACAGCTTTTGTCGCCGCTGACATCGATGCTCGGTGGAGGCGGGGGCGGGTTGCCTGGAGCTTCCGGTCTCGGTGGGTCGATGTCGCCGATGGGATCTGTTGGGTCTGTGGGTGGCGATTCCGGCGGGTCGAAGGATCTGAAATCGCGCCTCGATGCCTTTGTGACGAAGACCGCTGGAGTGGTCGACTACGCGTGGGGTGGTGGGCACGGGGCATCGCCGGGGCCCTCGCAGGGGATCAGCGACGGCGGCGGTGCCGCCGATGCGCATGGGGATTACGCCAAGAGAGGTGTCGACTGTTCGGGGTTCTACCGATGGGCGTTGGCTGAGGCCACCGGCAACGACGTGGTTGGTTCGTCGACTTCGCAGTCTCAATACAGTGGCGGCGGTGCGGTGTTGTCGCCCAGGCCCGGCGATGCGGCGTTCCCCCCGTCGGCGTTCTCTGGTGGTGGCGGTCCTCATCACGTACAGCTCTACATCGGTGACGGAATGATCGCTGAAGCACCACAATCCGGTGAGAAGGTCCGGGTTCGGCCGGTAGCGCCGGGCACAGTCTTTCGCCGTTACCTTTCGGAGGCGGCGTGACCGAGCCCTGGCCCACCTATCCCCCGGATATGAATGCCGGCCGGTTGGAGGTCGGCACCGGACCTGAAACCTATGTCGCCGCGGCTGCCGCGTTGACGGCGTTGTCGGCGAATTTTGAGATTCAGCAGGGTGTTCTGCTGGCTCACGCGGCGGGGATGGATGTCCTGTGGCCTGGGCTGACTGTGGCTGCGCGGCAGGGGAAGATCGCGGCCTATAGCGCTTGGTTGCAGTCGATGGTGGCTGAGTGCATTCGGTTGTCGGCGGCGTGTGCGGTGGTCGCGGCGTCCTACACGGCTGCACGTGCCGGGATGATTCCCTCTGCCATGTCGATCCAGAACCGCATCGATCAGGCGACGGCGGTAGCGACGAACTTCTGCGGAATCAACACACCGGTGATCACCTTCCTGGACGCCGCCTACGTGGAGCATTGGACGCAGAACGCCGAGCAGATGAGTTTGTATGATGCCCAACTGATTACGGCTTCGGTTCCCGTGCCGAAGATGCCGCCGCCGCCGTTGGTGAATCCGGCCGAACCGGCTCTGGATGCCGCTCAGCAGGCGGTGTCCAACGTGGCGCAGAACACCGCCGGGTCGGTGGCCAATCAGCAGGCCATGGATCCGTCGCAGTTGATGCAACCATTTCAGCAGGCCATGTCGGCGCCCGGGCAGCTACTGCAACCATTTCAGCAGGCCTTCTCCGCGCCGCCGCAGATGATGCAACAGCTGATGTCGAGCTTCCAAGGCATGGGCAATGGGATGGGGGCAGGTTCCGGTAACGAGATGCTGGGCTCCTACACACCTTTCGCTGCCGGCGGCGCGGTGGGTTCACCCGCGCTCAGCGGGGCGGGTGGCGGTGGTGGTGCTTTCGCCAGCGGCGGGGGAGTAGGGGGTCTGCGGCCTGCATTGAGTGCTTCGGCTCCGGCCGGGGGCGGTCTGACTGCCATGTCCAACACGCAATCGTTGAGCGCTGGTCCGAAAACCGCTGTACCAGCGTCTAGTTCGTCGTTACCGGGATCTGGAATGGGCGGTCTCGGTGGTGCTGGTATGCGGGGGAAGGAGGAAACAACGGCGCGGGAATCGACGATCGAAGCAGGTGTCGCACCCATTGCTGATACCGATACCGCCCGTGCGCAAGCCATTCTGTCGGAGTGGCTGCCCAAGCGTTCGGGCGGGTTAGACTAAAACCATCATCCTGTGATATCGGGAATTGAAAGGACACAACGGAAATGGATGTTGCAATCGACCATGGCGTCGCCGATAACCTGGTCTCCGAGATGGACCAACATGTCGACGCGATGCGTCAGACATGGCAGTCGGCGGTCCGGGAGTTCGAGGATCTCAAGGCATCCGGTGCGATGACCGGCGCCGCCTCGGAGGCCTGCCAGCTCGCGGTGCAGCGCACCAACGAGCATGTGGAGCAGATCGTCGCCAAGGACAAGCAGCTGTTCGAGGACATCCGCGCCGCGCACGCCGACGACCTTCACACCGAGGAAGAGTCGGCGGGCATGTTCAGCGGCCTGGGCAACCAGTAACCACCCGATCCCCAACGTAATTCGCAAAGGAGAACACACTTATGTCCGATGTCGTGCAGTATCGGCCCGGTGCGATCGAGTCCTCGACTTCGACGCTGTCTGGGAACCTGAACACCATGAAGCATCAGATCGAGGACCGTATCCAGACCGGCCAGCGCTACATCCAGGCCAACCAGGGTCAGTTCGTCGATCGGTTCAACGAGCTCAACCACGACTACTCCCGGGTGACTGAGGAGGCGACTCAGACCATCCAGCACATCATCACGTCGGTGATCGAGGCGAAGGCGTCCAACGCGGCGCGTGACCTTCGGTCGGCCAACTCGATCGGCTGAGTACAAGCACAGAACCGACTATGTACACCAGTTCGCCAGGATGCTTCGGGGCCACTTCAGGTCCCGTGACGGTCACTGTGCACGGAGGCGGGGACGATATGGTTCTTCCCCTGGTAACGCTGGGGTCAGTCCCCGCCTCCGGTGCGGCTCTGGAAGCCCACTTCCGCGCATGCCTGGTAGAACTCAACCTTCTCGCCAATAATGATTGAGCGACTGACCGGCGAGGACGCCGACCTCATCATTGAAGATCGCTGGCCACAGCGCTACGACGAGGACCAGATCATCGCCAGCGCCAGCCATCACCGCGACGTCATCGCCGCTACCCTCAGCGCCGCGGCGCAACCACAGCTGCAGACAGCGCGCACCGAGGCCCAGACAGCCAATGCTGGCGTGTTTGCCGAGGCAGTGGCCACCAAAACCGGTAGCCATCTACGTGCCTCCGAAGACTCTGAGATCCGGCACCGCTTGATCGCCGATCAGCTCGACGCGTTCGCCGCTGCGATCGTGGGCGCGAAGAACCAAATCAACGGTGCATCTACGACATTCACGTCAGAGTGGGCCAAAGCGCCAGAACTTGCCAAAGCGAACAACTGGTACCAGCACGAGTACAACGCCTACCGGTCACAGCTGGTCAACGCCGGCCGCGCCACAGTTACCGCCGCGCTACATCAGCTGACCGAAGCACACCAGGCCTGCTCGACGACCCTGCTGACAGCGCTGGACGTGTGATGGCCGAAACGAAGAACGTCGACGCCATCAAAGACGCTCTCAACGAGCTGCAGAGCACGCTTGACGAGCGAAACGCGCGTCTCAACCGTATCGGCGCCTACATGGATGACCCGGAGCAGCCGACCATCCTCGTCCGGGTGCAACACGGAAAGATACTCGACATCGCCGTCAGTGACGCCGTCACCGCGCTCACAGCAGATGAAGCGCAAAACCTCGTCAACGCAGTAATTTTCGGGGCGTTCGTCGATTGGTACGAAAGCGTGAAGCCTTGAGATCGCCCCTGAGTGCCCCGACCAACCCGGCCGCGCTGACCGATGCGTTGCACTCGCTCGGGATCAGCGACTCCGGAGCCGCCGGTGACGCGTGGCGGGAAGAGTTGCGTACCGGTAAGGCGATCGCCGCGCACCTGCAGACGATCGCCGCCGCGGTGACCGCCGCCAAACAGCGGGCCACCACGGCCCTAGACAACTACAAAGGATCAGCCCCCAGCACCGCGGAGATTGAAGCGGCGCAGCAGGAACTCTTGGCAGCGGGAAGCGAAGACAATCCACGCGATCCGGGACGCCTGGCCCGGGCGGAAGAAAAGCTCGGCGATCTGCTGGCCCGCAAACAGCGCGCAGAGGACAAGTACCACAGCGACTCGGTCGACAACGTTGACCAGTTGTCGGCCGACCAGAAGTCCGCTGATGAGGAACTCTCGCCGGCAGCCCGGGCGAAGCTGCAGCAGCTGCTGAGTTCGTTGGCGGCCGCACCGGCCTCTGCGATGGCCGGGGGAGCTCCAAGCCCGGCCCCCGCTGGAGCTCCACCGGCGGGGGGCTATCCGGGGTCGGGGTACACGCCGATGTCAGATTCGGGAAGTGATAGTGGCTTCACCCCAGGCGATTCCATCAGTAGCGGTGACGAGCCCGCCATCACGCACACGTCCTCTGACCCCACACGTGTGGTGTCGCAGCCGACACTGACCAACGCGACGACCAGCGCGCCGGTCGGGTCGCCCGGTACGCCGGTGGCGACCGCGGGGCCGGCCGTGCCGGCGGGGCAAGCCAGCTTGGGGTCGGGTGGATTTATGCCGCCCATGATGCCGGGTATGGGAGCCGGTGGCGCGGCGCCGCACGGCGGTGCGAATCGGGACGACAAGGCTTCGCGCACTGAGGCCGCGCTGGATCGCGACGAGCTGCTCAACGGAGACGATCTACTCAACCGCTCAGTGAAAGGCCGTCTCTAAGAGACGAATGCGACTGATCCGGCTTAAGCGGACTGGCGCGCTCGGTGCGGCCCTAGACTCGAAGACGTTGCTTCGGCGGGGCGGTACCACCCGCGCTCTCCCCCAGTGCGGGCCCTACCCCCTCGCCGCTCCGCCGAAGCAAACCCCCTGTCCGGCAATGTTTCTTAAGCGGACGCACAGGTAGATTCACCCGGCATACTTTTCTCTGTGAGCGAAAGCGTTGAGCAGGAATGATGTTCGCCGGTGCTATCCGAAAGATGCGCCGGCGCTGGCGTCGCACCTTGGCTGCCGTGGGCGCAGCGACGGTCCTGTCGGGCGGCGGCATGACGGCCTACACCAATCCTGAGGGCGCCCTTGGTCGCACAGTCGGCGGCATCGCATCGGCATTGTTCACCGTCAACGTGGCACCCACCGGACCCGAAGGAATTCACCCGTGACGATCACCCGCACAGTTCTGCAGCCCAGTATCTCGGTGGCCGTGGTGAGCGCTCTGGCTTTTGCGCCTCTGCTTGCAGCGCCGTTGACGACCGCGCCGCCTGCGCCGGCCATCGCCCAACTGCGCATGCCCGCCATCGCCCTGTCAGCCGCGGTGAAGCCAGCCGATATCGACAAGCTGATCGCCAACCTCAACCGTGAGCTGGAGAACGCGTCCGCGACGGTCACCGGTCTGGTCGGCGCGCCGGGCCGGACCCTGATCGGCGCGCTGGATTCGGCGGTAGGTCTGAACAATTCGCTGTGGAAGCAGCTGAGCGCCGCGACTGACAACACGTTTCTTCGCCAGGTGCTCGCGGCGCTGAAGGCCTCCTCGAATAGCGGTCTGAAGGGGCTTGCCGAGACGGTGAAGTCGGCCAACTCTACGGTCACGCTCACCACAGGCCAGCTCGCCGACTTGCTGAGTTCAGTGCTGACCGGGTCCCTGAGCACAGCTCTGCATGCGGTGGCCAACCTGCTCAACGATCCGCTGGCGCTGAGCAGCTATATCGGGCTGGTCGGTGTCCCGCTGCGGGTGGCCGGCCTGGCTGCTACCGAGGTGCTGGCCGGCGTTGGCGACCTGGGTGTGAACGCCTTGTCGCTGACGAGCACCCTGGTGACCGGTGTCACCGCTCAGATCGATAATGCGCTGTCTGCCTTCAACGGTGTCGTCAACGCCACGAAGAAGGCTGTGGGTGTGGATCTGATCAGCGGGGCGTTGACGGCTGTTCAAGGTATTGTCGCGGCGCCGGTGACGGCGATTCTGGCCGCAGTGGATGGCGGTGTGCCTGCCCTGACGGGGGCGCTGGGCAGCTCGGTGTCGCGGCTCGCTGACGGGGCCTCCGGTGTGGTGGGCACTTGGCTTGGCGATGGCACCGAACCCGGGGCCGTGGAGAGGGTTCTCAATGTCGTTGGCGCCGCACCCCTGAGCCCGGCGAGCTATACCTCCGCGTTGGGCATCCTGGTTGGTGCCGGCGTGGCCACCGGCGCTTCGGTCGCCCACACCGTGTCCTCGCTGGCTTCGATTCCGTTCACCGCGGCTGCCAAGCTCACCATTACCGGCGGGAATGTCATCGCTGCCCTAGCGAGCGCGACAGCGAAGGTGGCCAGCGGTCTTCTGCAGACGGCTGGGCTGCCTTCGGCCGTGCACAACTTGCCCTACACCGTCGCCAAAGTCATCAATGCGGCAGTGAAGACTGCCGCGGCGGTGACAGCCGCTGCGTTGAACACAATCGGTACTGGGCTGAATGCCGCGACGTCGGTCACGGGGGTCCTCACCCACACGAACACGCGAGTCGTGGCGCTGTCTGCGGCCGCGGCCATCAGGTCGGTCAGCGACGGCGCGGCCGTGGCGGTCGGGAAGTCCGACTCCGCGACCGGGTCCGCGACTCCTGCTACGAAGACACAGGCCAAAGGGGTAGAGCGTGGGGATGAAGACGGCACCGAGCAAGACGCCAGTGAGGTAGCAGTCACGGCGCGGACTGAGGCGAACGCACCGGTGAAGGCAACAGGCGCTGCGTCCGAGAACAGGGCGACGGACAAAGAATCCGCGGTAAGTGCCCCGTCACAGGAGTCGGCGACGCCGACGAAAGACGCCGAGACGCCGAAGGCAGGTGCGCAGGCACAGGGTGAGTCCATGCCGTCACCGAGGTCTGGATCTGAGTCGTCGACAACCAGCCCCAACCGCGGTGCTACCGATGCGCCGTCGAAACGCGGCGCGGAGGGCAAGACCCCCAGCGGCGTGGGCGGTGAGATCGGATCCTCCCGCCATGGAAAAGCGACACCTGGCGCCGCGGCTGATGAAACCCGCGATGCCTCGCACGGTCAACATGGCGGCAAGGGCGCTGCGACGTCGCCAAAGCACGCTGCCGGGTCATCGAAAACCGGGGAATCGGTGCGTTCCATCAAGGCGCGAGTGGCGGCGGGATCTGCGTCTGGCGGTCGCTCATGATCGTGACGGCGTACCGCGGCCCGAACACCGGCCCTGTCGGAGAGACGGTGCATGTGGTTGGGGCGTGGCAGTGGTTCGCGGCCGCGATGCTGGGGCGGAAGGCGCCGCTGGCGTTATGCGGGCTGCGGCTCGCCGGTGATCGGCATCAGGTCGATGTTGCGCTCATCGATGAGCCGATGTGCAGCAGCTGCGTGAATGTGGTCGGGCAAGTACTGAAGCGACGGTGGTGGCGCTAGCGAGCAGGAGCCGCCTGGAGGACGCGGCTCGCCGGCATGGGTCGTGGTCGGTGGTGGGGACAAACGATAGTGGCCCACAGGATTTCATCAGCGAGGAACTGGAACTGTTCCTGGTGATCTACTACCGCGGTGGGTCGGTGCGGACAGCTAAGCTGTGGGACCTCACGAGCATCCGCGTTGCCGGCGGCGGTCCACCCTTTCAACAGATCACGGCAGCCGACCGTGACAAGACTGCGCGCATAGAGACTGTGCTGCTTGGGCGTTCACGCCAACTGTGAGACCGGGTAGGGCCGTCGGTGCGCTTAGTGGGTGGCGTCGAACTCGGCGACGATCTCGGCGCTGATCCGGCCGCGGGAGGACACGTCGTAACCTTGCTTGCGTGCCCACTGGCGGATCGCGGTCAGGCGGGCTTTGCGGCCCTCGGACTCTGATTGGGTTGTTCGCGCGGCCTTGACGGTGTGTCGCCCGCCGGTACGGCGCGCAGCGGCGATGAAAATCTTCAAGGCGTCGTCGAGCTTGGCCGCGTTGACATCCGACAGGTCGATCGCATAGGTCGTTCCTCGCAGCCCAAACTCGATGTGCTCGCCGGCCCCGTCGGCGATAGCGGATCCGTCGAGGTCGTCGACGAGCTGGCGGATGATGCGTTCGGCCACGAAAGCGTCCTGTCTCAGAGTGTGCAGATGGGTCCAATTGTAGCTCTGACCTGCGCAGCTGAGCGCTACTGGCGAGTCTTGAGGGGCGCGCCGTTCGGGGTATCTGTGCTAGTTGGTCATCATCCTTGTTACGGTTTGCCTATGGCCGACTCTCTCGCTGAGGTGTTTTCGGCGGCGAAGTTCCGGGACCGACATGCGGCGTCGGAGTTGAACGGCCGCAACTTGGCGGATCGGCTTGGGGTCACTCCGACATCGGTGGGATCGCTGAGAAGTGGACGTACGAGTCCATCGATGGATCTGTTGTGCCGCATTGTGGAAGTACTCGGCGGCTCGGTAGTGGACTACTTGGATCTGCCAAGCCGAGATCGCTGGGGGCTGAGGCATTTTCGGTATGCGGCGGGGTTGACCCAACAGGCCGTTGCGGAGGAACTCGGGGTCTCCAGGGTATTGGTGACCGGTTGGGAGTCGCGGCGCTCAAAGCCGCCACAGCAGATGATGGTGCGGCTGGCCGAACTGTATGGCGCTGAAGAATCCGAGCTGGCGGCCGTCGTGAATCGCCAGCCGGCGGTCAACGCTGCGCAAGGCCTGCTGATCGCTGCTCGCTCCGTGTCGGCGATCGCCGCGGTATCGGTAGAGATGCTGGCGGCGATGGAAGCCGACCGCCGGCACGACTTCGTCATCACGATTCGCGACGAGTTGGAACGCACGCTTGAAGCGTTGGCCGGCGCCGTACGGGAGCTGCAAGAGGACACTGCCCGCGAAGACGCGGTGAAGATCGTCGGTCGGCTCGCGGCGCTGCACGCCGATCTCGCCTTACGATCAAAGTAGACGTAATCACTATTAGGCTCACGTCACTGACTGGGTGACGAAGGAGCATCCGTGTCGACTGGCGACGGTTCGATAGGCGACCGCCACGCGGTTGCGCAACGAATTGCGGGCAGGACACTGATTGCTGCGAAGTCGGCCGTATCGGTCGCTGAGCTCATCGCGCGGTCCGCGGCAGACATCGATGCGCCAGAATCGTAGGCATTGAAAATGATCGTTGAACAGCTTGAACAAGTGGAACTCGCGCTGGTGGCCTTTGCCGATTTGCCGCCGCATCTACAGCGATCGAGTCAGGTGGCTGCGGCAGCTGTCACGTTGCTAGTAAGCCAGCTTCGCGTCATTATCTCACACGAAACATCAGTTTCGGACGCTTAATCCAACGTCGAGTGCGGGTCTGAGCACATTCCTCAGTTGTGTCATATAAAGCTAGACGATGTTACGGCGCCTTTGATATGTTCCCCTCAACACACCTTCGTGGGTAGGGGACCCGGCGTTGAGCGCACTTACTTGGTTTTACGGACGAAGGTTCGCCGTCGTCACGGCAAGCGTGGTCACGGCCTCCGTGCTGACCGGAGGCGGCGCGGCCGGCGAACAGCGCCTCGTCGATCCACCCGGGCGCACACCGCCGGTGAGTCCGATCGAGGTTCAACTCGTCAATGAATCCCTCGACACATCAACGGATGCGACTCCGGCTCCCCTTCTGCATGCGGCCGAGGCCACACACGCTCAGGCTGCCGCGTGAGCGCCCGGCGCCAGTGGCTCGCCGCGGCCGGATGCGCAGTGATCGTCGGCGCCGCCGGCATCACCTCGACGTCGGAGGCGCACGCCGAGGACTCCCTGTTCTTCATGTCGGGTACCCGCAACCATCCGGCAATCGAAGGCACAGTATCGCTCGGCAGTATCAGCGCCGCGCTGACGGGATTCGGCGCCACAGCATTGCAGCTGGGCTACGAAGCCTCCCTCTTTCCGGTCATCGGCCGAATCGCGTTGGACCCCTCAGTCGCGACCGGCGTGACCGCGCTGAATGCGGCCATCTCCTCCGTGCCAGTGGGTAATCGAATCGTCATCATCGGCGTCTCCCAGGGCAACATTGTGGCCAGTGTCGTAGAACAGGCCGAGATCGCCTCAGGAGACACCCGCACCTTCCTCTTCGTCAGAATTGGTGACCCGAGCAGCGCCGAAGGGATCATGGGGCGCAACGGCGGAATTCACCTGCCCGGCTTGACCTTTGTCACGGCACCCGCTGAGAGCCCTTGGGACACGGTCATCATCGCCCACCAGTACGAGGGGCTCAGCGACTGGCCCGTCCAACAGGCCAACTTGATCGCCGATATCAACGCCGTCCTAGGCGCCATCACCTACCACAACCCCTGGTCTTACAACGTCGATCTGTCGAGCATTCCCGCATCGAACGTGACGGTGACGGTGAATTCGCTCGGAGCGACAACAACCAGATACCTCATTCCGGCCACCGGCCTTCTGCCTATCCTTCGGCCACTGCAGACCCTCGGCGTGACCGACCCGGTCCTGCAGAAGCTGCAGGCAGTGCTCAAGCCCATCGTCGACTCGGCCTACGAACCGCTACCGGACCCTGGGATCGCCGCACTCGCCCAACAGATGTTCGTCGCCTCCGTCAACGGTATGACGGTAATGGCGAACCGATCCGGCGTCATGCTGCGTCAGGCGCAGGCCGCCGCCGCGGCGGCCATCGCCAGGTGGAAAGCCAGCACTGACAAACCGGCCCCAGCCACAGGTGCCTCAGACGGGACTCCCACGCTCCGCGCCGCCACGACCGAACTGACGGCCACCGCTGCCGTAAGTGCAGACGCCGCAACCACTGCGGCCCCAGACTCTGCAACCAGCTCGCTCCACACGTCAGAGCCGAAATCGGCAGCGTCACAAACACCTATCGCTGGGCCTCGGAAGTCCACCAAGACAACAGCTCCCAACGACTACGGCGCATCTACACCCGACGCGACGCCGGCAACTCCAGTGGGCTCTGACGACACAGCGAATGCCCCCTCGGATCCGGAATCTGGATCGCGCTCGGGCCCCGGCCGCACGGCGAAGCCGCAACCGCGCAGGCCCGCGCGCACCTCCCACACACCGATGCCACGTCCGCAAGCGTCCATCGAAGTGAGTACGGGATCAGCCCTCAACGGAGGGCGCGAAACCCCGCACGCAGTGACCCCCCACGCTGAATCTGCCGCACGGACGGCCGCGACGAACCGGACAACACAGCACCAGTCCACCAGTGAGGCACACGATGACTAACCCCAGACGTAGCGGCGCCGGCGCAGGTGTGAAGCACCCCGGCAACGCCTCGGTAGTCCCCGTGGGCCGGCGTTGGCAAGGGCATTGCACCTGCGGCCACTTCGCGCCGAAACTGCGCCTCCTCAAAGGGTTCGCGGTCACCGATACCCAACAACACGCTGCGACATCGGGCTGCGCCCTTGAGCGGCCACTCGTTGTCTCCCGCTCACTCAACTGAACCAGTCCATGCCTTCACGCCCCACAACCGTTGCCCATCAAGGAGTAGACCCGATGTACACACCGAATGCACTCATGCGGGCACGCCAGGCCCTGGCCGCCGCCACCATCGCCACCGTCATGGCCACGACCTTGAACGCGGGCATACCGATCGCTTCGGCGGCCGAACAACCTGCCCAGCGTCAGATCGTCTCGACCGCAGTCGCACTCGTTGACTACGAATCCACGTCCAACTCGAACACCAGTATCGGCGTCGCCGATTCCACCCTCTACAACCTCAGCCAGGACGAACTCGTCGAGCGCCTCAACGAGATGAAGAGCCTTGGAGTGACCGACCTGCGAGTCGGCGTGCCGTGGGTCTACATCCAGCCCACCCGCGACACCTACGACTGGTCGAAGATGGACAACGTCATCGATACAGCGTCCTCCCTGGGCTTTTCGATCACCGGGGACATCACCGGCAACCCTGCCTGGGACGGCACAGTACTGGCCGGAGCCCCGAACCCAACCGCCTACGCCAACTTCGCCTCAGCGGTCGCGTCGCGCTACGGCACCAAGATCGGCTCCTACGAAATCTGGAACGAACCCAACGGGGTCGTCTTCTTCGCCCCCGTCAGCGCGGCCAAGTACACAGAGGTCCTCAAAGCCGCCTACACGGCAATCAAAGCGGCCAACCCGGACGCGATCGTCGTCGCGGGCGCGCTCGGCGCCGCCGGCAACATCAAGGGGGTCAGTCAGACCGCCTCGGACTTCCTCACGGCGATGTATGCCGCTGGCGCGAAGGGCTACTTCGACGCACTGTCGTATCACCCGTACGGCACCACCCTGCCGTTCAGCTCCGGTGCTGATGTGAACAACGCCGCGCTACAGCAGATTCAGGCGCTTTACGCGACCATGGTCGCCAACGGTGGTGGGGGCCTGAAGATTTGGGGAACCGAATACGGCAACGCTACCGTCCCTGTCATCGGCGTCACCGAGACCGAGCAGGCCCAATTCCTGCAGGACTTCGTCACGGCCTGGACCCGGCTGTCGTTCACCGGGCCAGCGTTCGTGTACACCGCCCAAGACATCCACACCGGACTGCTTAACGCCGAAGCCAACTACGGCCTCTACAACAGCGACGGCACACCCAAACAGGCCGCACTCGTGCTCGCCAAACTCATCGCCGACCTAGCCGCCAACGGCTCACTACCCGACTACACCGCACCCAAGCTGTCCCAGGCCCGCGACGCCTACCTACAGCTCACCTCCCTCGGCTTCGGCCTGGTCAACACCGGCCTGATCATCCCCAACGCGATCATCGAAGCGGCATACCAGCAGATGCCGACCGCTGGGAAGAAGGCCTTCACCGCCATCGCCAACTACGTCTCGGCGCGCTTTGTGAGCATGGTCGCTGCCATGGCCCCGCTCACCCAGGCCGCTCTGGGCGCCATGCTCAACATCGGCCCCGCCATGAAAGACCCGCAGAAAGCGCTCAGCGCTGCGGCCGTGCGGTTCCAACGCGATCTGCAGCACACCGAAGACTCCGTCGCTGCAGCATTGGCCGGCACCCGCGCCACCCTGGCGAGCCTGGCTCAGCCGCACACCACCAAAGCCGTCAGCACCACCAGCCAGGCGGCGATAACCGCGGCGCCGGACCCCGCCACGGACAAGGACAAGACCTCGGCCACGGCAGCCACGGCGAGCAGTGAGCAGGCTGCGGCTAAGGCCGGCGATTCCAACGAGACGGCCTCCAAGACCGCAGTGGCCGGCGCATCGTCCACAACATCTGCAGAGGCCGACGCGGCAAGCGCCAAGCCAGAGACCTCGGGCGGACGCCACCGTAAGGACGATGCCGACACCACGGCAGACACCACTTCTTCGCCGGCGACAACCTCGACGAGCAAGGGTTCCACATCATCGGAAAGCGGCACGAACGCCGGCAGCACCACACCCGCGAAGAACTCGGACGGCCAGCCCAACAACGCAGCATCCAGCGACGGCGGTTCGGCTAACGCTTCGAACGGGCCGCGGCACGCACGACCTGCGCACAGCACGAAGAAGCCGGCGACCTCGGCCCAGCACAGCGTCGCAGCAGGATCCAACGAGGGGACCAACAGCTCCGCCGCCAGCGCCGCGAAACAGGCCAACAACGGCGGCGGCACCCACCGCGCGAAGACAACAGAGGGGCAGCAGTGATCGCCGGCGCCATAGTCATCTTCGTCATCAGCGCGGCCGCGGCCATCCCGCTCGGAAACCGACTGCGGATCCGCGCCGACATCATCACCGCACAACGACAACTGCCGCACCGCGGGCACACACTCGAGGACATCTCATGACCGCCACCGCAGCAGTCCTGACCCGTCAGCGCACTGATGTCATCGCGGGCCTGCACCGACAACCCACCGAACGGGTTCGCATCGGCTACTGGCTGGCCACAGACCTGCAGGCTACCGGGTGGACCGTTCACGACCTGGGCACCGACGAAGCCCGCGGAGGATTCATCGCCGGCACCCCCACAGGGGCGGTGCACTATCGCCCCGCACTGGTCGACGACGGAACGCCAGCGGGGACGCTGGCCTACCACGTCGCTCAAATGAGCTTCCCTGAACGCGACCACCTGCGCCGGCTGCTCGCTAATCGGCCAGTCGGCCACCGGTGCGCTGATCCACTGCCAGGATTCCTTCACCAACCACGCCGCTCCGTGCGGATCGGTTACTGGCTCATCAAGGCACTCCAAGGGGCCGGGATCGATGTGCGGGCAGTGGGCCAGCGATGCGCGCAGGGAGGATTCATCACCGTCGATACCGACGGCCGAGAAACGACCTATCCGCCCGCAGCCATAGACGACGGCACCGAGGCGGGAACGCTGGCACACCACATCAGCACGCTCAGCTTCGTCGACCGCGAGAGCTTAGCCAGGATCGCTGGCTGCTAACCGGAGTAGATGCCGGGCGGGACGAAAACATCAGTCGGGCAACCGATATAGCGGACGGACAGCCGTGTTGCGCGTCTACGCTGAACGAAGACGCACCGACATTCGAGGAAGGTTCATGGGTATCTTCGGCAGAAGAGGCTGGCGAGCTGCCGCCGCGACCGTTGCGGTGGCAGCAGCAGGGACTGCGTGGCTACATCCGCATGTCGGAGCCGAGGGCCGTGCACCTGCCAACGCAGCATCAGCAGAGTCACCGGCAGTGGACCTGACCGCTCTGCTGACGCAGGTGACCGTCGTCGACCGCATCGACGACGTACCCGGGTACGAAAGAAGTTGCGCCAAGGGCGCACGGTGCGTGTTCGGCCCGGCCTGGAACGATCCCGCCAATACCACGGGCTGTGATACCCGAAATTTGGTCCTGAAGGCTCAGCTCCAGGACGTCCACTTCAAGCCAAATACTCGTGACTGCAAAGTAATCGATGGATATCTCGATCCCGATCCATACACCGGTCTGTCTGTGGAGTTGCACAATGTTGATATAGATCATGTTGTGCCGCTGCGGCGTTCGTGGAATGCTGGCGCGTGGAAATGGGATGCCAAACGCAGGCAGATGTTCGCCAATGACCCCGTCGAGCTGATCGCGGTGTCCGCACATGCGAATCGATCAAAAGGCGATGGGGGACTGGATGACTGGATTCCAGAGTATCAACCATGTGCCTACGTGGCGAGATATCTGACCGCTGCGGTCAAGTACCAGTTGCCTATCGCAGCGTCGGAACGCGATGTGGCTATCAAGACATGTGGCTAACCGCAACGAGGAATCGCCCACGCCCTTTGGGTGCCCTGCTCGGCGGCGTGATGCGGGTGGCAGCCATTCATAGGGCGGGCTGCGAGGTAGCCGCGACCAGGGCGCAGCACAGTATCGCGAATGGGACGCATCTTGGAAGATCTGTTGGTGGCTGTGGTGAACAGCGGCATGGTATTTCCGGTTGCAAGCTGTTTCAGCAAATCGCAAGCGTGCAGGCTTTTTTGAAGGACGCGTTGTCCGTGTTGGAGGTAGCTTGCCAGGCATGACTCCGCCTGCGGCATCAGAGAAGTCCAGGCACCCCGTCGGGGAAAGGGGTTCGCAGCCGGGGCGGCACAGTGTCCAGGCGCGTGTGTCGCCAGTTGACCCAACCGCCTTTCCTGACAAGCTCAATCGGCTCTTCGCGGCTGTCTTTCCACCAGCCCGCGGTCCCTACACCGGAAGGGAAGTATCCCGCACGCTCAGACTGCGCGGATTCGATGTCTCGGAGCCCTACATCTCGCAACTGCGTTCCGGGCAGCGCAAGAGACCCTCCTGGCGCGTCATCACTGAGTTGGCCGAGTTCTTCGGCGTGCGCCCTGAGTACTTCACTGACGAGGATCCGGACTACACCCAGATTCTCGACGCCGAGCTGCATTGGCTTGAACTGGCGCACGATCCAATGGTGCGGCGTCTGACGACCGCGCTACTTGAGCTACCGGCCGCTCTTCGGGACGACGCCTTGCGCGTCGTGTCATGACGCGAGGCGCATTCAACACGGTGCTGTGCGATGTGTTCACTACTCCCGACGGAAACGTGCTCACGATCGAAGACCCGAGTGCCGACGGCCGCGTCGGCATCTACGTCCGCGAGGAGTTCGACTCCGGTATTACACTGGCCCCGCAACGGGCGCTGTGGGTGCACACGTTGGGTGTTCATGAGTGCGACATAGTCGGTCGGCGAGTACGGGTGCGGGTACTTGCCGGCATGGACCGCCGCGGTCTGGGAGCACTGTTGTTCGATGGCCAACTGAATGTCGGCAGCGGAATCCTGGCGATCGGTGACAACCGCAGTCCAGATAGACACCTGTTGGTCGGACCGCCATCGACCGCTGGTGTCAGCGTCTTTGCCGAGAATGCTGTCGAACTGCTGCACTTCGACGACCCGGATATCGGCTATCCCGCTTCGGGGCCAAGCGATATCGCTGTTCTGCTGGATAGAGATCCAGGATTCAGGTACATCGCGTGCGGCGCTGCGCGGCCGTGGTGGCGCCGACTCGGCCGGTAGAAGCGTGCGAGCTGGGCACCCAGGTTGCGCTGAACGCAGTTGAAGCTCGTCGAATCCCTCCGTGGCTGAACCAGCAGTGAAGCTGACTAGGCCTGATCCCCGGTGATCACTGGCTGCTCCGCCGGGCGAAAGTAAACCTGGGGCACAAGCAAATATTGTGCCAATCCACAACTATTGGTTGTGCTGCTGAGGGATGGTCGTTATGATCGTCACGAATGTGAAGACAAAGGGCGGAAGGTGAATCCATGACCGGGAGCGATCCCACGGTTGTGCTGATTCAGGCAGCGGTACAGCGGGACGGTGAATCATTTGCCGCGAAAATGGCCGACTTTTCGTTGGAAGCTGCGGTGGATATCTGGCTGCGCCGTATCGCTCGTCGCAAGGTGACACCGTCGCAACGGGCCCGGCTGACGAAGAGTGTCGAGCGAGGAGATGCCGCCGAAACCAAGGATGTGCAGCTCACCCGCGCGGCCCTCTTGCGTGCGGCAGGACTCGACGATCGGCCCGCCGCGGCCGCGGCGTTGGCGGCAGGCGCCACCCTCACTGAGGTCGGCGCCGTACTGGGGATGACCCAGCAGGGTGCGAGCGCGCGGATGCGTCCCTACCGAGCCGCGCAGCTGGACCAGGCGCCATGAGCGAGAACATCGAGATCGGCCGCCATACCCTGATCCTCACAACGGCCGGCTCGTTCACTGTCGCCGGCAGGCGGCTGGCGGACCCCGTCGATACGGCGGAGAAACTCGGCAAGCTCATCCTGTGGGCCGCTCGGAAGCTCGGTGGGCTGAAACCGGTACCGCTCCCCGGCGGGGAACCCGCACCTGCACGTGTATGGGTGGTTGGTGGGGCCGTGGCGTTGTTGGTCGGTGGCGCGGCCGAGGATGAAGATGGTGGCCATACTGGCGGGCTGGGCCGCGCGCTGGCCCCATTGGTAGAGCAGGGGTGGGAACTGCGTGGCGGTGCCGGGCCTGCGGTCATCGTGGCCCGCGGCCGCGGACCTGAACGGCTCACGGTGGAGATCCTGCCCGAGCGACACCCCTGGCTTGCCGGGGAAGACTCGGCCGTCGTCGACGACGCAGTGGAACTCGGCCGCCGCCTCGGCGCATGGTTCGATGCCACCGGGGTCCTGCCTACTACCAACGCAGCGCACTCCGGGGCGGCTGTACTGGACCACATCATGGCTGGCCGCAGCGCCAGTGGGCGGGGCGCTGTGCTGTCCAGCCCGGGAACACTGCCGGCATGGGTGACCCTGCCGATGCGGATCCAACCGCCGTGGGCTACTGACATCGACCAGATCGAGCGCGAGTTTCAGCACTGCGACGAACTGATCTGTCTCACCCAGGACTCGCCGGCACTGGCGTCGGCGGGAATGCTGACCTTCGGGTACGGGGCCTCCGAGCCGCTCGATGCGGCTGCTGCCGCCGCCGCGGCTTCGTCGGCGAAGCGGCCGTTCGGGACGTGGCTGGTGGAACTCCCCGCTGCCGAGGACCTGCAGCTGCCCAACGGGCTGCCGCTGCCGCACCCGCAGATGGCTGTCAGCCATCGCGTCCAGGCATGGATCACTACCGAAGACCTCGCCGGCCTGACCGCAGATGTCCGTGACGGCGGTGCTGGGCTGACCATCGAGCAGCTCGACGTCAGCGAAGCAGTTGTGTGGCGGCAACAGAACCGCGTTCTGGAAGCCTGGGCGACGAAACTCCGCACCGCCCGGGAGCGCTTCGTCAACGACCCCGCGCTACTGCGCCTGATCAGCCTGGCGATCAATGAGTACCTGACCGCCATGGCAGACCCGCACATGTGGGCATTGCAGGACGAGCCGCCTGGTGACTCTGTGTCGGCCGATGACAACCTGCGCCATCACTACCAGCCGGTCTTCGCCGCGACGATCGCCGCCCACGCCCGCTGGCGGACGCGGCGGGCTGCAATGCGCATCTCCCGCGAACACCGGTGCTGGCCGATCTACATCGAGGACACCACCATGGTGTACGGGCCCACCCCCGCAGAAGCCGACGAGCCGCCTATCGATCTTGCAGACACCCACACACGGCTCGGACGCCTGATCACCGCCGCCCGCACCGAACTGACTCAACAGACCATCCTCGCGTTGCTGCTGGCTGAGTCCACCGACGACGTCCGCGCCGCCCTCACTGCGGCGCTTGGGCTGTCCGCGATCCCGGCCGGCCACGCCGGGCCCGAAATCGCTGCGGGAACTCCCGTCCGTGTTGGCGAGTCGACACCATCGGTTGACGGTGATCGTGAACCGGAAGTGCAGACATCCGACGACGAGGTCGCCGCCGCCGAGCAGGGAACAGCCGAGCCTGACCCTACCCCGACGGGCTCCGAGCACCAGGACGGCCGCAGCACTGCACGCCGGCGCGCACCTAAGCGCGGCCAACCAGTCGAACTTGGCGGAAACCCGGCAGCAGTCCTGCACACTGACGGACTCTGGATGGCAGACGGCACGAAAAAGGAACTCAATGAACCGATCAGCCACGTGGGTCAGGTCGCCGAGCTGGCCTACACGCATCAGCTCGGCTACCAATTGGCACCCGGGTACGGGGAGCCCGGCCAGGTCTGGATTACCGAGGAAGCATGCCGGGCCTTCGGCATCGACGTCGACACCGTCTTGGAGAAGAAGCCCAAGGACCGCGACGGCGTGCTGCGCGAAATCACCCAGGAAATCCCATTTGTAGCCGCCGCGGTCGCTGACGGCTGGCAACTCGGTGGAGCAGGCGAGGGCGGGGCCGCTCGACTGGGGATCTGGACCCGTGTCTTTCCCGCAGACAAGACACGAAAAGGCGTGTGGGTCGCGCTGATTCCCGGTATGGCCAGCCCAGATGATTCGCCGAAAATCGTCGGGAACGTTCCGGTTCTGATCGACGGCTCCAACGATGACGGAGGGGTCAACCTTGCGCCTGCTGCCACCGTGGCGCACCGACTCAAGATGCTCGCCGATGCGCTACGCTTCCCGCTCAAAATCAATCCAGGCGTCACCGCCATTGACCTCATGAAGCAGACCCGGCCGAAAGGCACAACGATCGAAGAATGGATCAACGGCCCGTTGGCTCCTTCCACCTTCGATCTCCCCTTCACTATCAATGACGTTGAACGAGAGTTCAATTGGACGCGAACACTCACCACCGACGAACAGAAGTGCCTCTACGTTCATGCCTACGATCGAGGGGGGTCCTACCCGGCGGCCATAGCCGGCTTGGAACTTCCGATCGGAGAGCCTGTTCACTTCCCGGACGGATCCGTGTTCGAGGATCCGCAACGTTTGAAAGAGCTCATCAAGGCTCCCGGGCTGGTCACGATCGTCATTCCTAAGCAGCAGGACTGGCGAGTGCCGTTCCTGCTCAACCCAGCGGGGCTGCAGTTCACCTCGCCGAAGCCGACCACGACAGCACGGCTGCAGCATGCCCTGGTCCAAGGCTACAAACCCACTGTCGTCGAGGCATATACATGGCCTAACCACGGCCGCGTGCTCAAAGGCTTCTACGAGCGTGTACGCGACGCCTCGGTCTCCCTTGACATCAACGACGCCGATGCGCAGGCCGCCCGTAATCAGTCGAAAGTCATCCGCAACACGGGAATTGGACTCCTGGGATCAGATACCAATCTCAAGGGCAAGACCGGATATGACCCCATGAAGCGCTACAGCATCGTCGGCAAGGCCAGCGCCAACATCGCCTACCGCATCGATCAGATCGGACAAGCGACGGACCGTTGGCCGGTGGCCGCGGAGAAAGACACCGTGCTCTACGTCTCTGATAGCCCCGACCCGCGCGCGGCGTGGCCCGGCGAACCTGCAACCTGGGGTAGGGGATTCGGGCAGTACAAGCATGAGGGTTCGGCACTCTTGGTCGACCACATCCAGTACCTCAACGGTGGCGCATATAAGGGTAAGGCGGCGCTGCTAGACCCCGACGAATGGGCTGAACTGCACCCGAGGTGTGCCACCCACGCCGACGCCGAGGCAGGTAGCTAATGGCGCGACTACGCCGGCGCCGCAACCTCACCGGCGACGATCTCGGCAAGTTCGGCTCCGTGGCCGCCGGAACAGTCGATGCCGACCTCGCGGCACGAAGGCTGAGAGTACCGAAAAGCCAAGTCCAGGAGGCGATCAGAAGCTATCGCGATACGCAGCGCCAGGTCTTCTTCCGGGCGATATCGGGTCGCCGCGAGGCCGATGTCACCGACCAGTCGAGCACCAAAGGAATGCTGCTTGCAGCATTCGGGCGCGGCACCCGCGGTGCCGCGGTGAACGCCAGGGCCGCCGCCGAAAAGCTCGGTGTGGCGGCGTCGACCGTCCGTCGATGGGCCACAGGAAAACAGAAGCCCACCGCCGAACACCTCGCCGCACTCCAGACTGAATCCAAGAAAGCGGCGACCACGAAAGCCGGCCGCAGATCCGCGACCGCCGACTTTCGTGCCAGTACGCAGGGCCGTGCCGCACTGGCGCGTGGAACATCGCTGTGGGTCAGTGGAAACCAAGGCCCCGGCGGCAACGACACTGACGAATACACCAAAGACCGCACCGTCAGGCAAAGCATCGAACCCTCAGATGTCGAAGCCATGCTCAGCGCCTACGAGGAGGACGGCGACAAAGGCCTGCACGCCTGGCTCACCGAGGTACTCGGCCTGAAATACCTCGCCGACTGGGGATTCATCACCATTGAAGACTTCGGATTCGGCTCACGACCGTGACAGCGAGCGCCGAGCCTGTAGCAGGACCACGGTGGACCCAAGGCCGCTTCACCGACATGCTTGCCGAATGCTACGGCCGGACCGACAAGGGCGGCATCGACATCGCTGCCGTCGCCGACTACACCGACGTGACACCGGCAACGGTGCGCCGATGGATCGGCGGCGCCAAGCGCGACCGCCGGCGGCGAACGCGGTGCCCCGCCAAACGAATCACACAGCTGCAGCGCGGACCTGCCATCGTCGAGCGCCGAAATGAGCAGCAGTACGCACGCGCACTCGCCGCGATCGCGACGATCGCCCAGGGAGGGGAGATCTTGCCGGAGTGGGAGCAGGAACGCTGGCTCGAACCTCACATCGTTGTGATCGGCGCCGTCCACGGAAAACCATGGCTCCAAATCGCAGTCACCAATGGCAGTCGACGAGCGCTCACCTACCTGCTGCGTCGGATCAGCGCGGTCGCCAAGATCGAGGTGCCGACATGGTTCCACGGCCAGGTCC
Source organism: Mycolicibacterium sp. Y3 (assembly GCF_051188035.1). Classification (NCBI taxonomy): domain Bacteria; kingdom Bacillati; phylum Actinomycetota; class Actinomycetes; order Mycobacteriales; family Mycobacteriaceae; genus Mycobacterium; species Mycolicibacterium sp. Y3. The sequence continues at coordinate 146,091 of NZ_JAVQLT010000002.1, forward strand.
TCGCCTGTATGGTCATGACGCGCCAGCGTGAGTGGAGAGTGCACCCGGCCAAGAGGCAACTGGAGGTTGGGCGCACCCAGGTGTGGATGGATGATGCACCGCTACCCGACCTCGCGGCCCTGGTCGACACTCACATCTGATAGCGGCCGTGGCGCGGTGATCAGTGGTGCTCGACCAGAAGCGACGCCCGGGTGTAGCGTGACCGACGTCAGCCCTGAGGCATTCCCGGCACCAGCAATGGTGTGTCTGGCCCCTCAGGGCGACACGCATTCTGCGCCCTGAGGTTGAATCTGGAGACGCGGCTGCTCGCAGTGGGCCCGTCACGTGGCGGATCGCGAGCTCAGTCCGGAAGCAATGTTGCGGCGGCCACTTCGAAGTAGTCGGCGAGCTTGTAGAGAACGGCCAGCGTGACGTTCTTCTGGCCAGTCTCAAGACGGCCCAAGTAGGTGCGGTGCAGCCCGACGGCCTGTGCAACGTGGGCTTGGGTCTCGCCGCGTTCCTCGCGCAGCGATCGCAGCCGTGCGCCAATCTCTGTCAGACGCCGAGGATCAATGTCCACACGGCGACTATAAACGAAGTAATGCAGACTATAGTCATCATCATGTGTTCGCGGCTCGGAGGGTCCGCTGCGATCGCCGCCGCAACAGCCAGGTGGGCGGTAGCGACTGATATGCCGTGTCCGGCCCAGGAGGCATGATCGGCGGTATGAAGGACGCAGCAATGCATGACACGAACAACGCAATCGGCGTTCAGTTCATTGGCCAGACCCAGCGCGTTGTCGCTGGCCATGTGAACACGTCCCGAGACGGATTAGACGGCGAGACAACCGACGTCACCGACAACGCCGTGCTGGCCGTCGCCGAGTACGTTATCAATGGCTTTGATGGCGCATTGGAAGTCGAATACGACGACGGGATCACCTATCAGATCCAGGTTTCGAAGATCGGCCGGACACACTCCGACGGCACGCGGCACGGGCAGCATCCCGGCGGCGTGATCGCCGGTCATGAGTAGTAACGGCAACCGGAAGGCCCGTCAAGCGATCAACATGGAGGACAGCGCAACTGGTATGACGGGCCAGCATGCGGCCCCGTCCGTGCCACGACGTCATGCGACTAGTCACACCATGCGAATGGGTCTGCTGCATGATCGGGTGACAGTTGGGTCTGCTGCACGAATAGGTGACATCTGAGTTGGCTTGCCCGGGACGGGTGAGCTGGAAGGATGTCCTTGTGCCCAGGCCCTACCCCCGAGAGTTCCGTGACGATGTTGTGCGGGTCGCTCGTAACCGCGATGACGGTGTGACGATCGAGCAGATCGCTACTGATTTCGGTGTGCACCCGATGACGCTGCACAAGTGGATTCGCCAAGCCGATATCGATGAGGGCACCAAGCCCGGGAAGAGCACCGGCGAGTCTGCGGAGCTGCGGGATGCGCGGCGGCGGATCAAGTTGTTGGAGCAGGAAAACGAGGTCCTGCGCCGGGCGACCGCGTATTTGTCGCAGGCCAATCTGCCGGGAAAAGGGTCTACCCGCTCGTGAAGGAGCTCGCCGCCGACGGGATTCCCGTCGCGGTGACGTGCCGGGTACTTAAGCTCGCCCGCCAGCCCTATTACCGCTGGCTGGACCAGCCGATCACTGACGCCGAACTCGTCGAGGCCTACCGCGCCAACGCCCTGTTCGACGCCCACCGCGACGATCCGGAGTTCGGGTATCGCTACCTGGTCGAAGAGGCCCGCGATGCTGGTGAGCCGATGGCCGAGCGGACCGCTTGGCGCATCTGCTCGCAGAATCGGTTGTGGAGCGTGTTCGGCAAGAAGCGCGGCAAGAACGGCAAAGTCGGGCCGCCGGTGCACGACGATCTCGTCGAGCGCGACTTCACAGCAGATGCACCAAATCAGTTGTGGCTCAGCGATATCACCGAACACCGGACCGGCGAAGGCAAGCTCTACCTGTGCGCAATCAAGGACGTGTTCTCCAACCGCATTGTCGGATACTCGATCGACTCCCGGATGAAATCCCGGTTGGCCACGACCGCGCTCAGTAGTGCGGTTGCACGACGAGGTGGAGTGGCCGGTTGCATTCTGCACAGCGACCGCGGCAGTCAATTTCGAAGCCGAAAGTTCGTTCACGCCTTGGGTCGTTACGACATGGTCGGCTCGATGGGCCGCGTCGGTGCCGCCGGCGACAATGCGGCCATGGAGAGCTTCTTCAGCCTCCTACAGAAGAACGTGCTCGATCGCCGCCGCTGGGCCACCCGCGAGGAGTTGAGGATCGCCATCGTCACCTGGATCGAACGGACCTACCACCGACGCCGACGCCAGGCCGGCCTCGGGCGCTTGACCCCGATCGAATACGAAGCGAGTATGACCACACCGGCCAGTCAGGCTGCGTGACCGCAACTGTCACCTGATCGTGCAGCAGACCCGTGGGGGTATGGAGCGCCATGGCTGCACCGCGGTCCAAGCCGCCATAAGTCGTGGCCACGACTCGCGAGGCTGGGTGCTCAGCAGAGGGTAGGGCGGCGCGGGGAGGACAACAGTGTCTTCGACCCGGGATACGATCTGGCTGCCGTTCATGGGGTTGGCCTTAGCGAGTTCTTTCACCCATTCAGTGGTGGCGCTGCGCACAAGAGCCAGGTCAACCAGCCGACACGATGCTGCGTAGTCCCACCGTGTCACCAGACCGTCTGTAACCAGATGGCCCCATTCAGCGGTCGCCAGTATGTGCTTTCGGTGCGAGGACGGCACGATCACCGAGTGGGTGGACGGCAACGCCCCGTCGCTGAGCATCGGGAACAGGTATGCCGGCTTCGGGTACTCAGCGACCGCGGTGGTGGTGATCACCATCGCGGGAACTGCCCGAGGTGGGCGACTGTAGGCCCAAGCACACACCACGCATAGCCGGCGTGACCCATAGGGCCAGGTATTGAACCCCGTGAACTTTTCAGAAACGATGTTCGAGCTGGCGACGGTGGGACCCCCGTCGCCACAGCGTCCGCAGCAGCCACTCATGGACGTGGGGGCATCGACAAGTGGCCGACCGGCAGCAACCCACGCTGAGGCGGCAGGATCGGAAAGCATGGTGCAGGCCACATTACGTGAGCGTGACGGTGTGACGCCGGTGGGCAAGTGTGCACGGTCTAGCTAGCTCTGTGCGAGGCGTTCTTGGACAGCACAATGGGGGAACGGCCGCTGGCACGGAGAGTTCGAGCGTTGAGAATATGGTTGCGGGTAGTTGGCGTGAAAGAGCGCTGAGGTCATGAACGTCATGGACGAGAGGGAGGGGCAAGCGGTTGAGCGAGGCGAAAGACGAGCTCAGCGCAGTTGTCGAGCGGGCGCCAAGTGCGCGCATAGCTGAAGTAGCTGCGTTGTTGAGGTTTTCCGGTGGAGTTCGCGTTGTGGGCGAGAAGATCGTCGTCGAAGCCGAAGTCGATCACAGGCCTACCGCTCAGCGGCTTAGCGCAGCGCTCTATGAGTTGTTCGGATCCGCGCCAGCTCTGCACACTCCTCACGGGGGTTCGGGTGGGAGGGCCCTTCACCTCGTTCGCGTCACCCACCGCGCAGAGGATCTCGCTCGCCAAACCGGGCTGATTGACCGTCGTGGCATGCCAGTTCGTGGCATGCCGGCACACGTTGTCGGCGGAACCCGCGGTGATATTGAAGCGGCCTGGAGAGGCGCCTTCCTGGCTGCCGGCGCTCTGACAACGGCGGGCCAGCGCCAGGGGATCACCGTGAGGTGTCCTGGCATGGAGGCCGGGCTGGCCCTCGTCGGATTGGCGCGCCGCCTTGGGGTTGCTGCGCAGCGACGTGAGATCCGAGGCCAAGAGTGCGTCGTGGTGCGCGCCGACGGTGATGTGAGCGCGCTGCTGTCCCAGATTGGTGCGCCGCGGTCATCCGACTCTTGGACCAACCGCCGGCATCGGCTCCCGCAAGCGCAGATGCGGGCGGCCGGCGCGACGCTCGAGTCAGCCAATGCTAAGCGCGCTGCTGCGGCGGCGGCACGCGCGACGGCTCGTGTGCGGCGGGCCTTGGAGATTTTGGGGGACGCCGCTCCAGATCACTTGGCAGCAGTTGGGTGGCTGCGCCTGCAGCATCCGGATGTGCCGTTGTTGGAGCTGGGCCGGTTGGCTGATCCGCCGATGTCCAAAGACGCTGTTGCAGGGCGTATCCGACGGCTCGTGGGTTTAGCTGATCGAACTGCTAAAAGGGCCGGACTCCCGGATACAAGCTCGGCGGCCTAGCCTTCTGACAGCGTTGGCGTTGATCCGCCCCGGTGTGTCGGGAGGTTCTCTTATCTGAGTGCCTCCTCGGTCTGAGGGTGCCGCTGGCGATGGTAGTAGAGCGCTTCAGCTCGGTCTGGCGTGAGGTCCTGGCAGTAGCCGTTAGGCCGCTGGCGGTTGTAGAAGGCGACCCATTCGGCGGTGACCAGGGACAGCTCGGTGGCGCCGGGGTAAAGCGGTTGGTGGTCAATGAGCTCGGTCTTGTAGCTGCTGTTCACCGATTCGGCCAGGGCGTTGTCGAAACTATCGCCTACCGATCCCACTGAGGGCAGGATGCCTTCGGCGGCCAGCCGTTCGGTGAAGGCAATCGCTGTGTATTGCGAGCCCGCGTCGCTGTGATGAATGAGCGACTCCAACGCTGTTGTACCGGAACGCTTTCTGGCGTCGATGGCGTGGTTGATCGCATCGGTCACGAGCCTTTGGGTCATCTCGGTGGCCACCTTCCAGCCGACGATCTTGCGGGCGTAGACGTCGGTGACGAAGGCGGTGTAGGCCCAGCCGGCGCGGGTTCGGCAGTAGGTGAAATCGGCCACCCACAAGAGGTCAGGAGCCTGGGCGACAAATCGCCGCTGCACCCGATCCGGTGCCCGTGTCGCGGCCGGGTCAGCGATGGTGGTGCGGACCCGGCGCCGCTTGCAGGCGCCGCGCCATCCCATCTCCCGCATTACCCGCTCCACCACGCACCGTGAGACATCGAGTCCGTTGGTGCGCAACACAATCCATGTCTTGCGGGCACCCAGGACGCGATACAGCGGGTTGGATTGACGGAGACGGTAGATCGCGTCGATCACCTGCGCGTCAGCCCAGTCAGCCTTCGATGGGCCGCCGCGGGCGCGGTGGGAGTAATACGTCGACGGGGCGATCGTGACGCCGCACTCGGACAGAACGGCGCACATCGACTCGACACCCCATTTGAGACCATCGGCACCCACCCGCTGGTGCTGGTGGGCGCTGATGAACTCCACGACTACGGAGAGGGCCGGTCGAGTTCGGCGGCGAAGAAAACCGATGCCGCTTTCAAGATCGCGTTGGCCCGCTTGAGTTCGGCATTCTCGCGGGCAGCTTGCGCAGTACCTCGGATTCCTCGGTGGTCTGCCCGGCTCGCTGCCCGGCGTCGATCTCGGCCTGGCGGACCCATTTGCGCACCGTTTCAGCGGTGCCGACACCCAGTAGGTCAGCGACCCGGCCCATCGCTTCCCACTCCGAGGTGGTGTCGCTGCGCAGATCGGCCACCATCTGCACCGCCCGCTGCTTCAGCTCGTCTGGATACCGCCTTGATGACTTCGAACCCACGTGTCCATCCTTCCCAACGGGAGAAGTCTCCGGACACCCCGGGGCGGATCAGTGATGCCGTACGGGCGGGGCCGGAGTTGGCGGGAAGGGACCGGCCCGTTGTGGAGCCGGTCTCTTCCCGCCGCTTCGCGCTACTGGGTGAGTTTGGCCAGCAGGGTCCGCAGAGTCTGCAGTTCCTCGTCACTGAGCGTGGCCGGGGAGTGGTCGGTGGCCCCGTGGTCGTGGCTGGCGTGGTCGTGGCCCGCGTGGTCGTGGGTGCCGGCGGCGAGTGCCTCGTGCAGCGCGCGCTTTGCATCCTTGATCGCGGCCAGGATCGAGGCTTTGGCCTCCTTGAGCGTCTTCTTTTGCTCGTCGGTGCCGGCCCAGGTGATGGTGCGGCCCAGTTCCGCGGTCGCCTTGAGTTCGCGGCGGATCTTGACGATGTCGGCGAACTTCTCGGCCTGGGCCAGCAGGGCGCGCGCGGTGTCGGCGTTGAACCCGCGCCAGGCCAGCAGGTTACGGCCCAACTCGGTCAACGTGGCCTCACCGTCTTTGAGGGTGACCAGCCCTTTGCCGGCCATCACCGAGAGCAGCAGTTCAGCGCGCTCCTTGGGCGGTGTGATCGCCCCGTGGCTGGCCTTTGAGAGCCGCTTGACCACCTCGGCGGCATCGGCCGGGCCGTCGAGCAGCAGGGCCGCGACGACGGTGGCCTTCTTGAAGGGGCCCCCGAACCCCGGACCACCGAAGCCACCCGGACCGCCCCAGCCGCCACCGGGACCACCGAAGCCACCTTGAACACCGGGACCGCCCCAGCCCCGACCGAAGCCACCCGGATCACCGGGACCACCGAACTTGCCTGCACCGAACATTGAGTTTCCCTTCCCGTGTCATATCAGATAACAAGCTACTTGATAACAACGTACTTGATAGATGTCAAGTATGTTGATGGTTAAGAAGCCAGAGCCGAATCTGTGACCCGCACTCCCATGTCATCGAATAATGCTGCTGAACAACGCTTTTTGTCTCAAGTCGGGGACTAACGCTCCGTCCGGACCTCAGTCGTGCGAGGATGTTTTTTATGACAGAAGCAGGCGAGGAACTACCACTGGGGTACTTGTTGCACCGGGTGGTGACGGTGTTGCGACCGCACGTCAGCACTGAACTGCGCGGGCTGGGGATCGGGCTGCCCGAGGTGGTGTGCCTGCGGCTGCTATCTACCAACCCGGGGCAGTCCAGCGCGGACTTGGCCCGCACCACGAAGGTCACGGCCCAGGCCATGAACCAAGTGCTCAACCGTCTGGAAGATCTCGGTGCGGTGAGCCGCTCGCACGGATCGACCGGCCGCACGCTGCCGGCCCGGCTCACACCGGAGGGCCGAAAACTGCTCAGACGGGCCCAGGCCGTCACCCTGCTCGCCGACCAGCAGTTGCTGGGCTCCATCTCCGCCGCCGAGCTGCGCCAGCTCAAACGGATTCTCTACAAGGCGGGTGACTGCGCGAACGACGACGCAGCGCCCTTCGGAAGGTGATACCCATGACCGAATCCACGACGTGCGTGATCGCCGGCGGCGGCCCCGCCGGGATCATGGCGGGGCTGCTGCTGGCCCGCGCCGGGGTCGAGGTCACCGTGCTGGAGAAGCACGGCGACTTCCTGCGTGACTTCCGCGGCGACACCGTGCATCCCAGCACCATGGCCGTGCTCGACGAGCTCGGATTAGGAGAAGGCTTCGCCGCGCTGCCCAAGAGCATCATCGAACGCGTCGGGCTCCCCGGGCTCGACGGAGGCGGGCACCCGACGACGGTCGTCGACTTCAGCCGCCTGCACCACCCCCATCCCTACGTGGCGATGGTGCCGCAGTGGGACCTGCTGAACCTGCTCGCGCAGGCCGCCGAGCAGGAGCCGACGTTCACCCTGCGGATGAACTGCGAGGCCACCGGAGTGCTGCGCGAGGGCGGGAAAATCACCGGAGTCACCTACCAGGGCCCCGACGGAGCGGGCGAGTTGCGGGCCGAGCTGACCGTGGCCTGCGACGGACGCACCTCGACCCTGCGGCAGGCGGCCGGGCTCAAACCTCGCGAGTACCCGGTGCCGTTCGACCTGTGGTGGTTCCGGCTACCAGGGGAACCCGACGGGCACTACTCCATGATCCCGCGCATGGCCGGCGGTCACACCCTGGGCATCATCCCGCGCGAAGGCTACTACCAGATCGCCTACTTCATTCCCAAAGGCGCCGACACAGCGCTGCGCGCCGAGGGCCTGGCGGCGCTGAAACGCAACCTGACTGAATTGATCCCCGAAATCCCCACCGATGCTCTGACGAGCTGGGACGACGTCAAACTTCTCGACGTGCGGTCCAACCGCCTGCCCCGCTGGTACACCGACGGACTGCTGTGCATCGGCGACGCCGCCCACGCCATGTCTCCGGCCGGCGGCGTCGGAGTCAACCTCGCCATCCAGGACGGCGTCGCCACCGCACGGCTACTGGCCGCACCCCTGCTCGCCCACCGGGTCAGCACCCGCGACCTCGCCGCCGTCCAACGCCGACGCACCCTACCCACGGTCTTCACCCAGACGTTCCAGCGCGTCATGCACCGCGGGATGTCCCGCCAGACCGGCCGCGACCTGCAACTGCAGCCACCCGAGGCGCTGCGGAAGCTGGCCGGGCGGCTGCCGGGACTGTCGGCGGTCCCCGCCTACCTCTTCGGCGTCGGGATCCGCCCAGAACACGCCCCAGACTTCGCACGGCGGCGTGATCAATGAGAATTTCGCGTTCGTGGGGTGCGCTGGCCGCGCTGCCAGCGGACGACGTGATGACCCGCATAGTGCTGCAGGCGGGGTCGGGGGTGTCCCTGCAGCTGTCCTGCAGTCCCTGCGGGCCTACCGACCCCGCCAGGGGTTTCTGGCGATCTGAATCGCGTTGCTCCACAACACGATCCGCTTCTTGGGTCTGGACTACCATCGCAATAGAACAACCAAACGCAACGGGGAGGCGCCATAGCCTTCGCTAATTTCACGCGGCATCTCTGCGATCAAGGGGTCAGGCACACCTCACCATGCGACTTGGGGTTGGCGGGTCGTGGGTCCAGTGGAGCGCGAACTCGGATGGGGTGAGTTCACCGTGGGCGGTTTGGGGCCGGTTGTCGTTGTAGTCGCGGCGCCAGTCCTCGATGATCACCCGTGCTTCGAGCAGCGAGTCGAAGCGCCACGCGTTGAGCAACTCGTCGCGGAGTCGGCCGTTGAACGATTCGATCCAGGCCTTCTGCCACGGCGAGCCAGGATCAATGAACAGCGAAGCGGCGCTGTTGAATCGGCACCAGTCGTTGACGGCGTTGGCCACGAACTCCGGGCCGTTGTCGAAACGCACATAGGCCGGGGTACCTCGCTGCAGGGCGAGGTGCTCCAAGACGGCGACGACGCCGTCAGCATCGATACAGCGATCCACGATGATGGCCAGTGCTTCGCGGGTGAACTCGTCGATCACGTTGAGCATCTTCAGAGTGCGGCCATCGGCGGTGGTGTCGAACTGAAAGTCCATCGCCCAGATCACATTCGGGCGGATCGATGACATCGCCCCCACTACGACACCGACGCCGGTCAGCCGCTTCTTCCTGCGGCGCTGCGGGACCCGCAGTCCTTCGTCGCTCCATAGCCGGCGGATGCGCTTGTTGTTGACCGTCTAGCCCGCCCGGCGGGCCATCTTGGCGGCCCGTCGCCAACCCCAGCTGGGCCGTTCGGTGGAGAACTTGCGCAGCCAGGCACGTAACTCGGCTTCCTCGGTGCTCATCGGTGGCGGGGCCAGGCCCATCGTGGACCGGTGCAGGCCCACCACGGTGCAGGCCCGGCGCTCAGAGACCCCGAACCGCTCACGCAGCACCTCAACGGCGCTGCGTTTGCGGTTCGGGGTTAAAAGTTTCCCGCCGAGATCTTCTTGAGCATGTCGATGTCGAGAGCCTGGTTGGCGACCATTTTCTTGAGGCGGGCGTTCTTGGCTTCGAGCTCTTTGAGCCGTTTGGTGTCGCTGGCTTTCATGCCGCTGTACTGGGCAATCCAGCGATGCCAGGTCAACTCGGCGACCTCCAGGTGTCGGCACACCGCGTCCAGTTCCTGGCCCGACGCCAAGAGCTTGTTGCCCTCGGCCAGCTTGCGGATGATCTGGTCCGGCATATGCCGACGGCGCTTCTTCGATGTCATGTCGTTGCCGATTCTTCCTGCCCAAATATCCGGGCAAAAGAGTTGCACAACGACTGGACCACTACGAAGGGCTCACCTCAGGCGCGTGCTTCATCGTGTGGGTGTGTCGGGGGCCCAACCCCTTCGTTCAGGCGGAGACCGATTTGATCGTGGATCAGTGTCAAAGTCGCTGTACCGCAATGATTTCAGACGATGGGACTGAAGGATTATGTGCTTTGGGGGACATGACCGCGGGACCTGGACGGCGCTCAATGTCATTGGCAATTATCGGAGCCTTACGGCTTTGTGTCATTGCGGATTGGTCGGCTGATCCAGTTAAGTCTCTTGACCTGGGCGCGGGCGAGTCACGAATCGGTCATCGCAGCGTAGAGCGCTTCGCCGCGTGCCCGCACTCTCGCCGCGAGGGAGGCGAGGTGGTCGGCCTTGGGAACGGGGATGGCGATCAGTTCTTCCAGAGTGCGCATGATGTGCCCGAGGCCGTGGGTGAAGGGAATACCGAGGTGCTCGTTTTCTAGCGGCATGGCGATGACCTCATCGACGCGTGGCAGGGCGCTGTCTAAGTCCTGTCGGTGCAGGGCGACAACGACTTCCACGCAGCGGACAGTGACCGCATCGTAGCTGTTGGGCGTGGTCGCTGAGCGTTGCGATCAGCGAGTCGATCGATTCGAGGTCACGTGCCTGGATGAGGTCCCAGATTCTGTCCATTACAACGTTCGGCCTGACTTCGTTGCTCGGGTCGCGGGTGATCATCTGGTCGATGGTTCTGATCGTTCGCCCGATGGTCGGGTTGTTGCGGTACTCGGGGCAGTTGGTGAGAAAAGAGCGCACTAGATAAGCCTTTTCGAAGGCCTTGCGCGCGACGCTTCCGCCGAAGGATTCACAGCTGATGAGCGTCTGCACGGCCAGTACGGAAAAGGGTGCCAAGGTGCTCGGTGGCGTAGCGGCCGTGCTGAGATCGACGACCATGGAGGACGCCGCCACGAGCGCCAACGTGTCGCGGTGACGATCCCGTGGCATGTCGGCCAAATCGAGCAGGACGCTGCGTGCGAGGTTGACCGAGGAGTTGAGATCGCCGCGGCTCATCCGGCAGGTCGACAATTCAAGTTGCAGCATCAACCTGGTTAGCTGGAAGAACGTCATTTCGTTCTGTTCATGGAACGCGAACCGGGAAGCCTTGAGGATCACTGCCAATAATGCGTCGGCGTGTGCGGCTAATTGGTCAACGGCGATGAACGCGTTGCGATCCCGCATGGCGCTCAGCCAGCCGAGCAGTGCGTGCAACATCATCGACAGCTGCTCGCCGAGTCGATCCGGCGGGACGTCGCGGAGGAAGATGTCGCGCAGTATTTCGTGGACGAGGGGATGGATCTGAATAGTCTCGGCGGCCTCGTTATTGGCGTTGAAGTTGTCGGTGAGCACGATCCGTTGAGCGAGCGACTGTGTGCGGAAGATGCTGATGTATCGGCGTTGTACAGCTGGTTCGGCCGCGGTGGGTTTCGGGAGTTCGCCGAGCCGCATCTCGGCCGACTCGGGGGACGCGGCAATGAGGAGGTTCAGCGGGATCTTTTCGGGTGCAAGCAGCGCTGCATGGTAGAGCAACGCCGCGGCGATGCGCATTTCGTCGGGCGAGTGGGATCCGAGTCCGTCTCCGAGGTAGCTGACGGCATGCCGGATCGCCGCGTAGAGCGTGGTGTTGCTGACTCCCGGTGGTATGGCGCCCTCGTCTTCGAGGGCGTCAAGTTCGGCGAAGTATGCGGCGGACAGCTCGGCGAGCGATCCGTCCGCGTTGCCGAAATATATGCCCGCCATGCTGACCGCCAAGGGGATCGACCCCAGGCGCACAATCACATCCCGTACCCCCGGATGCTCGGTGGTCGGGTCCAAACCAGCGTGGGTGGCGAAACAGGTGGTGGCCTCGTCCAGGCTGAAGGTCGGAATGGGAATCTTGGGCACCTGAGGCCACCACGCCGTCTCGTTCGGCGTGGTGACGATGATTTTGCCGTTCCCGTGTTTTTGGGTATCAGGGACTCGATCGCTTTGCGGGAGGTGGCGCCGTCGAACACGAGCAGCCATCGGCCGCGGTGTCGGGCGAGAGCGTCATGCAAGATGCTGGTGGGGTCGGTCTTATGGCCGAGGCGCGTGTTGGTGAGCTGCTCGGCGTAGCGCCGAGCAGCGGTCATCATCGTGTCGTGTTCGCGGCAGTCGATCCAGCACATGAACTCAAAGGCGTTGTAATGCAAATGGCAGAAGTTCGCCGCTAACGCTGACTTCCCGTAGCCGGTGGCAGCGGTCAGTATCGCCATACGCGGCTGACGGCCATTGCCATCACGCTGCAGTGCAGCGAAGATCTCGTCGAGCTGCGCGACCCGCGGAACGGTCGAACTAAAGGTCGGAATGCCGCCGATCGGAACGCCCCAGTCGAAACTCCCCAACACATGCGCCACGGCGTGATCGGGCGTCTTGAGCAGTGCGACAATCTCGACGGCGGTAGACCGCTCCGCCCCAGTACCAGCCGCCGATCGAAAAATATGGTGCAGCAGCACCATTGACACTATTCGGGACGTCGGTTCACCTTGGCTGAGCATCCGATCTGCGCGTGCCGAGCGAACGTGGCCGGCGACCGAAGCGGCCAGATCGTCCACCGATCTGCGATCTACAAGAATGAACTGGCCAGACGATAACGTGTCGAGATCCGCAGCCGGATAAGCGAATTGGCCAAACGGCGACTCATCGTCTTTTACGCGCGTGCACGTATCCGCCAGCCCGGCAGACAACGGCCTATTGGTCAGCAGGTGGTGCACACCACCCAGGGCCTGGAACCGACCCATCACATCCGCGGCCTCACCGGGGTGCAGCTTGTTGGCCGACGGATCCCTGGAACCCTTGACCTGCACTCGCTCGACAATTTCACCGCGGTGCTCGATCGCGAAGTCCACGATGTCCGGATCCGCGCCGATGCTCGTTGCGGCGGTGGGGTCGGTGGGTTCGATCAGCAGCGCCACCTCGGCAGCGTCGACACCGTCGGCGGTCAGGAAGCTCAAAAAGTAGTCCGCTGTAACCAGATACTGATACAGGAACCCGTACGCCGCGCTCGGTCCGCCGCCCATAGATCACTCCTGCACTCGGCGGGCCCTCCGCCCACCTGCGAGGCTAGTACATACGTTCGACATCCAATGCGGATGACGTTGCCGTGTGTCCGATAGCAGCGACCCGGTGTCGCGCCCTACCCGCCCACAGTCAAAGCGGCTGTCGGATCACAGAGCTTCCGAAGCTATGCTGGCTAGGGCACTGGCGCGGTCCAGCTCGCCGGCCGTACGCGTCTCGCGATTCGGGGTCGCTTCTGGCCCGAGGATGCCGACTCATTCGGTGAAATCGCTATGAACTGCGAAAACGCCCCGCTGTGACGTAAATGTACGTGCTATCGATGTGCGTTATCAGTATATTCTGACATTACTACACGGCTACTACGCGGATGTTTACGGTAGTGTCGCTATTGCCACCGCAGGCCGACAACCATCTAAGGAGGTGCTTCACGATGTCAGATCTGCTGGTCAAAGCCGGTGATGACACCGCCCGGATGGACACGCACGAGGTCGTGGCCTACCTGCTGGCCCGCCTGGGCCCCACCTTGACGGCCTACATCGCCGGTTCCAAGAGCCGCGCGATGCCAGCGCGATGGGCCACCCCGCCAGGGGAGAGCATGCACGCCGAACCCTCCGATGCGAAGGCACGCCGTCTCAAGGCTGCCCACACCGTCTTCCTGCTGATCGAGGACGCCGAAAACGATCAGGTCGCCCGCAGCTGGCTGATTTCGGCGAACCCGCGCCTGGACGGGAGCACACCCGTCGAGCTTCTCCGCGACGATAAAGCGCCCGTGGTGTTCCGCGCCGCGGACGCGTTCATCACCGACACCTACTACGCCTGACGTCGGGCGCTCCCTATACTCAGCCCGTCCGCAGCGTAGGGGAAGGGTAGATGTCGGTGTCGTTTACGGCCGCAACCGTCTGCACCGCCACCGGGTTCAACATCGTCGCCAGTTCAGGACAAACCATCTTTCGTGTCGCCACCACGACGTACGGACCCATCAACCCTCCACCACGCGTGCCGGCAGAAAAACCCGTCGAAGACTGGTCACGATGGGACGCCCCAGGGCGCACGATCTACGGCTGCACCAGCGCAACCGGGGCACTGGTGGAAGTCCTGGAATACATCCGACCCGACCCACCACAAACACCTCTAGCCGAACTGTTCGACGACGTCACCCCCGACGACGCGGCAACGCTGGCCGAACAGATCGCACGTGAACTGCCCGCTCACGGCGCGATGATGTACCGATCCATCTCACAAGGGTGGCGAGAATCCCGTTCGCTCTACGAACTTCAGCTCCCCACCAGCGGATGGTTCGTCAACATCACTGGCGCACAGTCAATTGCGACGTTATCTGAACATCTGCGCTCAAACCTGCTCGCAGACTGCAACATTGACCAACTCACCGTCAGCGAGTTGACCAGCTCAGCCGAACGGCACAAACAGCTCACCACCGGCATCGCAACCTACATCCGCGACCAGATCGTCCTCGTCGACGGGCAACGACCCCACGGCATCATCTACCCCTCCAAATGGGGAACCTCCCTCGGGGACAACTACGCCATGTGGTTGCGCCGCAAAGACGACGGCACCGGAACCGACGAACTCATCGAACTCGAAGCCTCCACCCTCGGCAAACATACCGAACACCTCGTCGAAGCAGCGCACCTGCGGGGCATGAGAATCTTCTAACCCAGCGGCCGAGTGTCGTGATTGCGTCCGCTCGGGACATAAGTATCGAGAGGCGCCGCGGTCTCCGACGGGAGCTGATCCTTTGCACACCCAGAGCCGGCGGGTTCGGTTGTCGCGGTCCGCAAATCACTGGCCCCACAGCCTCGGTGGGTTCTATCTTGTGGGGACGGGGGCTGCACGACATAGTGCAGTAGTTATCAGGCTTAGCCTGATGCTGACGCTGTTCCCCACGGATCCTGAATTGCCGCGCCGTAGATGAGAGTGAGATTGCTTTCCCCATCTCCTGGAGCGGTCGGGGTGCCCGCAGAATTCTCGTCAGCGGGTTCGCAGAGTTTCCACGCACCAGAGTTCCATAATCGGTTAGTTAGGGGGCATGTCGGAAGTCCCTCTGCATGACTTCTCTTGGTTCACCAGCATGCCGCCGGAGGACCGATTGACACTGGCATTTGTTTCCCCCCCATTGACGTGCACACGATTGCGGCTGATCTATGACATAGAGACGCATACGTACCGGACAACATCGGCGCCGCCGGTATGCATGGCGAAAAGATATTCCTACCGACGGCGTGGTTCTCGGATCCGTAGCAATATTGGTTGGTTCTTTCCACCAAACCCTTTCCTTATGAACGATTGTCACTCCTACGGCACCAAATCGCCGACCACCTGGACGTACGGCCCCGCCGATCGGGCACCGACCCGTCCGCGGCATGTCCAACCGACCGCGCAGACAACTCAGGCGACGGCACCTACCGCCAACCCGCGGTACGGAAGAAAAGTGCCACTAGCGGATCCTGAGTGGAACAAATCCGCACAAACCACTGCGCGCTGGAACTTTTCACCCTGAAGCTGACGGTTGACTTCCCCTACAGCAGCGAAGGTCATGACAATCCAGGCGTGCCCGTCGTGGCGGGACGGCAAACGCGCTCCACCGAAACAGTGCAGGCCCACACCGTGATAGCGCCCGGCCGACCCTGACCGCCCAAGCGCACGCTCTCGGTGTTGCCTCCACTGACCGGCCCGGAGCGTTCATCGACACGACTGAAAGGAACCGGGCATGCCCATCCTGACGAACCCACAGATGTCCTGATCGTCGGCGCCGGATCCGCCGGGGCGGTTCCTGCTGCACGCCGGAGCGAAAACCCCGCCCGCCGCGTCGTGCTACTCGAAGCCGGACCTGACTACGGCCCAGGTGAATTCCCCGCCGCGCTGCTCGACGCCGACCGCATCGCCCATCTCCACCACGACTGGGGCTACACCTCACGAGGCGGACCACTCAGCCCCCAAATCCCCACGATGCGCGGCAAAGTGATCGGCGGAAGTTTCGCTATCAACGTTGGTGCCGCCCACCGCCCCCGC
Organism: Mycolicibacterium sp. Y3; assembly: GCF_051188035.1. Classification (NCBI taxonomy): domain Bacteria; kingdom Bacillati; phylum Actinomycetota; class Actinomycetes; order Mycobacteriales; family Mycobacteriaceae; genus Mycobacterium; species Mycolicibacterium sp. Y3. Next base: position 161,970 of record NZ_JAVQLT010000002.1, read on the forward strand.
CCCGCCGACTTCGCGTGCTCGATCGAGCACGGGCTCGACGACTGGACCTTCACAGACGCCCTGAAATACTTCCGAGCCCTGGAGAACACCGCCACCGGCCACGATGACTTTCACGGACGAAGCGGGCCAATGCCCTTGCGCCAACTTGCGACTCCGACCTGACCCCCGCACACCGCGCCTTCGTCGACGCCGCGATTGCCGGCGGCCACAAGCGGATCACCGACTTCAACGGCGCCGAGCAGAACGGCGTCGGACCCTTCGCAGTCAACGTTGTAGACGGAGTGCGGCAGAATACAGCACTGGTCTACCTTACCGCCGAGGTACGGGCGCGCTCGAATCTGACTGTGCGCAGCGGGGTCACCGTTGATCGGGTCCTGCTACGAGGGGAGAGCGCAACCGGGATCGTCACCGCAGACGGCGACGTGCAACACTCCGATGAAGTGATTCTCTCCGCCGGCACCTACGGAAGCGCCGCGATCCTGCTGCGCTCCGGCATCGGCCCCGCCGCCGAGCTGACGTCGCTCGGCATCAATCCCCACACCGACCTGCCCGTCGGTCACCACCTGCAAGAGAACCCGTTTTTCCACACCGTCTACGCCCTCGCCCCAGATCGAGCGGCGGTAACTCCCGCCCTCGGCGCGCTGCTATGGACTGCCTCTAGTGAGGCCACAGACGGCGAACTCGACCTGAACATCGTCGCGGTGCATCCCAACGGAGCTCCTTTCATGCCTGCCGGAGGAATCACTGCTCTATCAACGGCTCTCGTGCTTCCCGAATCACACGGCACACTTCGCGTTTCCAGCCCCTGATTGACCACAACTACCTCGGCACCGACCATGACCGCCGGCGCATGCCCGAAGGCGTACAGCTCGCCCGCGATCTGGAGCGTCACCCGGCGCTCGCGACTGCACTTGCAGGGTTAGTGGCCCCGCATGAACTGCCCGACGAGCCTTCGCAACTAATGCGCGTGATCGAATCCAATCTGTCCATCTACGGTCACCCCACCTCGACCGTTCCTAAGGGCGCCGCAGGCTCACCTCAGGCCGTCGTCGACTCTCGCGGCGCCGTGCACGGATTCGCCAAACTGCGCGTCGTAGACGCCTCGGTCATCCCGTGCGTGCCGTCCAGCGTCACCAACCTCACAACAATCATGCTTGCCGAACGTATCGCCCACCTCGTCTATAGCCCTTGATATCGATAGAAGGTAAAGGATTGTGCGGCAGAGTGTTACGAAAAGTGTTGCATCAAAACGAAAATGGGAAGGGAAGATGTTGGGCAGAAGCGGCGTGCATGACGCCATTAGGGGCCTTGTGGTGATGGCTGGCGCGATCGTCCTGGCGGCCTGCGGGTCCACGAAGAGCGATCCGACGCCCAGCCCAGTCATCTGTGTTCGACCGGACGGTGTCCAAGTGCTCGCTTTTCATGTCCAGGTGACGCCGGCTAAGGGGAAGATCCCGACGAGCTCGTTCTGGCTGGAGACCGAGAACGCCATCCCGATCTCGGTGCAGGCGCCAGTGAGACCGGTGTTGCGACGCCCCCGCTGGGCCCCGAAGTGGCCGCAGATGCGAAGGGGTATATCACCTTCGAAATCCGGCGCAGGACAAAGGCGATTTTCCTCGATCTGTACGCGAGTCAGGACACAACTGGGAGCCCTATCGCCAAGTGGTCTATCGGAGAACTGGCGCTGACTGCGCCCTGCCCCGCCGCTTAGGGCAGGCACTGTCGCCGTGGGCAGACAGCGTCATCACGCGGATTATTAGGCTCGTGGTCGGGTCCTCGCTTCGTCGCTCTCCGGGGGTCCCGGGCTGTCGCGCTCCAACACTGAGGCGTGGCACCGCTAAGCCGATCGGCGGCGCACTCGGGCTGGGATCGGGCCACCGGCTACCATGGTGAATGGGACGGCAAGTGGGAATTCATCGGCGATTGAGGTGATTTCGGCGGTGCGGATGATGGCGGCGAGCGCGAGGACGGCTTCATACATGGCGAAGTGGTCGCCGATGCAGGTGCGCCGCCCCTTACCGAAAGGAATGAAATGCCAGGAGTCGCGGTCGCGCACGCTCTCGGGACTGAATCGGTTGGGGTCGAAGGTCAGCGGGTCGGGCCAGAGTTCGGGTGCACGGTGGAGGCCGAAGATCCCGACCAGCACCATGGAGCCGGCGGTCACGCGGTAGCCATCGATGGCGATGTCGCGTTCTGCGGTGCGCCCGGCCACTGCGACTGGTGGGCAGAGGCGCATGGCCTCTTGAATGACCTGTGTGGTGTAGGTGAGCCCCCCGAGATCGTCGGGGGTCAGGGGTCGTTCGCCAAGAGCGAGCACTTCGTCGGCGACCCGTCCTTGGATCTGGGGGTGGTGCCCAAGTTGCCACATCGCGTAGGCGATCGCGGTGGCTGTGGTGTCGTGTCCGGCGACCATGAAGGCGATCAGGTCGCTGCTGATATCGAAGTCGGAGAGCGTTTTTCCGGTCTCGGGATCAGTTGCGCGGATGAGCGCCTGGACAAGTGGGGCGTCGAGGTCGGGGTGAGCTCGGCATTTGGCGACCACCTCGTCGGCGAGCTCGCGCATGGTGGACACCGCGGCCCGGGCGCGCCGACGCGCGGGAGTGGGTAGCCAGTGTGGGGCACGGACGGGGCGCATGCCGCGGTCGGCGACATAGCTCAGGGCGATGTTGAGTGGCTCAGCGAGGGATTCGGCGCGGTTTTCGATGTCGGTGCCCAGCACGGTGCGGCCGAGGATGCGCATGGTGAGGCGGCGGGCTTCAGCGTCGAGGTCGACGGTGGTATCTGAGCCCCAGGTTTGGGCGATGGCTTCGCCAGCTGCGGCCATGTGCGCGGCGAACGACTTGACCTGCTGTGGTGTGAAGACCTGCTGCAGTGTGCGCTTGCGGGCGATCCAGGGGGCGTTGGGGAGGTCAGCGAGGTTGTCGCCCATGAGGTGGCGCATCTCGTGGTGAACGAGGGTGCGGTCGGTGGCATCGTGGCTGCGTGCGAGCGCGTCTCGGGCTCCGGCTGGGGACATGACGAAGACGATGGCCGGGCCGCCGCCGCCAGGGCCGAGTTGCACTCGTGTGATCGGCCCACCGGATTCGCGTAGGTCGATCTGGCCCTGGTCGTAATGGCGCGCGGCGTAGGTGCGCTTCCGCCAAGACAACGGGTTAGCTGGCGCGAGTGGTAGCGCGGCAACGTCGACAGTGTGGATCGTTTCCTCGGGCATACGTTCCTCCGGTGACGGATGGAGGTGAAGCGGGCAGGTGTTCTATTCTGCCCGCCTTGGGAATGCCGCGTCTCTGTGGAGTGAGTCTCTCGTCGACTACTGAGCGTCGGCGCGATCGGCGACGCTGGTGAACTGCCCTTTGCGTATCAGGCTTGTGACGGCCGCGTCCCACCGCTGAGTCTCGTCGGGTTGATAGAGGGGTGCGTCGAGGTGCCTTTCGATGTGCGGGCGCAGGATGATCGATCCGATCCGCAGAATCAGGGGCGCCATGTGGCCCCATACCGGGTCGATGTCGTCCATGACGAGGCCCTGCGCGGCGAACGCGGCGCCTTGGGCCTGGCTGATCTTGAAGAGGCCGTCGAAAATGACTGTGCCGACTTTCCCGCCCTCGGTTAACGCGCGGCCGACATAGTCCATGACTGCTGGGTTCTTGCTCATGAGCGCGGCGAATCGGCCGCTGGCCTCGGCGAGGCCTATAGAGGGATCTGCGGTTAACGGTTGGCGTTCGAGCGCTTCGCTGAAGACGGTGAGTACGTGTTTGTCGACGGCTGCGATGAGCCCTGACTTGCTGCCGAAGTAGTGCTGGATGAGGCCAGGGCTGCAGTGAGCTTCGGCTGCGATGGTTCGTAGTCCAGTCGCGGCAATTCCCTGCTCGGCGAAGCATTTGATCGCGGTGTCACGGATGAGGTCGAGTTTTGTGATCTCCGCGGGCGCTTCGGGCGGGAGAAAGACAGAGCCATCCATTCGCAAGACAATACAGGAGTATGGTCCAACAACACGTCTGTATTGTTTTGACAGTGCGAGCGTATAGGATCGGTTGCTATGGTGAAGTCGCGCCGCTGGGTTCTGGGGGAACGCGCGCGGCGACGGCCTTAGATAGTTCGCAGGGGAGGGTCAGGGGCGGTTATGCAGGTGTTCCATACGCAGATAGGCGGCACAGGGTGCTTGCGGCGAAATCGCAGCGCAGCACTTGGCCGACATCGCGCGGCCTACGGACCGCCGAACAGGCAGCACGCTGATGACTAGGGCGCGCCAGCCATGGTTGGCGGCATTGTCCGGTCGGCAGGGCCCGATCGATCCGCGACGCCGGGACTCGCCACGCACGCGGGCATTGGCGGGCACTCCTGATGCACTCACCGAACGAGTGCTGACGGCGATCGGCGAATTGGATATCCCTGACCCGTGGGGGGTCGAGGAATTCTCCAGATCGGTGAGCCGCCACACCGGCCGGCCGATCCGCATCGAGCCCTATCCTGCGACCTCGGCCCCGTCAGAGCGTCCGTGCGGCATATGGATTCGCGGCGACAGCACCGACATTGTCTTCTTCGACCCGTCGACTTCTCGCTACCACGCCGAACACACCATCCTGCATGAATTGGGGCACGTCGTGATGGACCGCTTCGGCTGGCCAGAACAGGCCCCCACCGGCTGCGATGATGTGGTGGCAAGCGTCTCAGAGTTGCTCGCTGGGGGATTATACGAGCTTGACGCCGAGGTGATCTCGCAGATGCTGTGCCGCACATCCTTTGAGAACGACCAAGAGGAGGAGGCGGAGCTGTTCGCCTCGCTGCTTATGTCTCGACGCCATCGCGTGCGGGAGAGGGGACTGTCTTTCCGCGACACCATCTTGGGTCGCTGAGAAATCTCATGGTCGACGATGCACTCCCAGCGCCGGTGGCGTTCGCGCTCCTGCTGATACCGACGGCCGTCCTCGTGGCGCGACTGTCAGTTCTCAAATCGACGAAGGCCGATCGTCTCCTGAACGTCTCGGTATTGCTGTTGACATGCGTTGCTGCGAGCCGCGACCCGATCGTTCAATCGTCACTGGCTCGTGCCAGCGGCGGGCTCCTGACCCCCGCCGAACTCGGCCAATTGAGTGAAGCCACGATCATGCTGAGCGCGGCGGCGTTCGCGTCACTGGGCCTAGCGTGGCTAAACAAGCCGCTATCGCGCCGCGCCTTACTTGGCTTGTGGCTCATGACATTAGGTTCGACCGCCCTGGTATATCTGCTTATTCAGGCGTGCGATCCTGCGGGCGCTGCGTCCCGCAGTCTCCACTCGGGGTGGGCGATCGTCGCATACTCGGGCAAACCTGCGGTGGCGATTGTCGCAGTTGTCGCCCACGGCGCACTCAGTGTCGTCTTCTGCGCCATGCTCTTGGTCGTTGCCGCACGCGAGCTCATGGGACGCCCCAACGGAGTGGGTCTACTGGCTTGCTTTTCAGTTGCAGCACTTGCTGCTTCGTGGATGGTGCAAACACTCCTGGTGTCCGCGGTGGCACTCATTGCAACCTCAAGCCACGCCGCCTCCCTCGACACCTTCGCCATGTTGAACAGTCGTTGGCCGATTCTGGATGCGGTCGGGTTCGCGACGCTGGCCGCTACCCCGCTAGTGCTTAGTGCATTCGACCGCACCGGTATGGCGATCGTGCTGACTCGTTTGCGTCGCCAACTAGGCCCAATGTGGACAGAGCTCGTTGCCACCTGTCCTGAGGTTGTGCACTCGAACCCGAGTCATCGCAGGCTGTCCGACCCCCGCGCCAGACTGCACATCAGGGTCGTCGAAATCCGCGACGCACTGCGGACTCTGTCCCGCTATATCGCCGAAGAGGACAGGGCCTACGCGCAACGACAGACCCAGAGCCCCTCCATGCAGTACGCGATCTGCCTGCGGCTGGGGAGCAGGACGAAGGACCAGGGCGGCAAAGTCCGCTCCAGCGCGAACAGTCCACCGTCCACGGCTGACGGACTGATAGATGACGCCCGCGAGCTCGTTCGACTCGCACGTGCCTGGCGGGAAGCAAACACGCTGCTAGCGGCAGCACCACCTAGTTACGCTCTCTCATGAGACGGGTTCCGCGGTGAGTTTGATGCTGTCGCTGGCGTACGCGATGTGCCCAGACAACTGTGCGGATCGCCGCGACTGCGTAGATGCCGTTCTCGCCGTCTGGCTTATCGCCCAACGGCCGCTCTGGGTACGTGAGAGTGGCCGCTGGGGCCGACCAAGTTCAGGGCCCGAGCTTGCTGATCCGGCCACCAACCAATGTTCTGCCAACGCTGGCCGGGTTTGACCGGTGAAACCGGGCGCAGGCGGGATCACGATGCCCTGCATATCGTCTCGGATTGGCTATGTCAACTTCAGTTGGCCCCAGTGGGACGGTTCGAAGTGGCTCCGGCGCGTGCCTGACGATTTCGTAGGCGCAGCCGTCGTCGGCGGCCCTGTGTGACACTCAGACGATGCCGCTGTTGTTGTTGGACTTGGACAACACCTTGGTTGACTGTGCTGCGGCTTTCTTGAGGTGGGCTCGGCGGTTCACCGCGATGCATGGCGGTGATGTCGAATGGTTTGTCGCCGCCGACGCTGATGGGTATGAGCCACGCGACCGGCTGGCGGACCGCATTCGTGCTGAGTACTCCCTCGACGATGCGGTGTTCGCTTCAGTGCGAGCCGATTTGAACTTGGGGATGGCCGATGACCTGGTGCTCGACGCTAACGTTCCGTTGGCGTTGGCACGGGCACGAACTGCGGGATGGGTGCCGGTGGTTGTGACCAACGGGCCTGTATCTCAGCCTCCAATGAGCGGGTTGTCCGCCACTAGGTGGACTTCGGCCTTATCCTCACTCCACTGCTGGCAGGTGTACTTCGGCAACAACTGATTGCCGTCGGTGAACTCATTCATGACGCAAGGGACTGCCCCGAGTTCAGTTGACTCGCGGGGTGTGAATTTCAGGCCGCGGTTGCAACTGGTGTGTGGAGCAGTTCGAACTCTATCGGGGTGAGCTTGCCGAGTGCGCGTTGCCGGCGGCGGCGGTGGTAGGTCCGCTCGATCCAGGACACGATCGCCAGGCGTAGTTCGGCGCGGGTGGACCATCGTCGTCGGTCGAGCACGTTACGTTGCAGCAGGGCGAAGAACGACTCCATTGCGGCATTGTCACCGCACGCTCCGACTCGTCCCATCGATCCGTGTAATCCGTTGTGTGACAAAGCGTGGACGAACTTGCGAGATCGAAATTGGCTGCCTCTGTCGGAGTGGACAATCGTCGAAACGGGCGAACGCAAGGCCACGGCGTTGGTCAAGGCGGCCACCGCCAGTGAGGACTTCATGCGGGAGTCGATCGAGTAGCCGACGATTCGGTTGGAGTAGACGTCTTTGATGGCGCAGAGGTAGAGCTTGCCTTCGTCGGTGCGGTGTTCGGTGATGTCGGCCAGCCAGACCTGGTTGGCGGCCTGGGCGCTGAACTGACGTTGCACGAGGTCGTCGTGTACTGGTGGTCCGGATCGGCGGTTCAGTCCACGCTTCTTGGCGAAGATCGACCAGATTCGTTCCTGCGAGCACAGCCGTCCGACGCGGTTCTCGCCGGCGGTGATCCCACGCCCGGGCAACTCATCAGCGATGAACCGGTACCCGAAGGCGGGGTCATCGGCGTGGATGTCGCGGGCGGCGTTGATCAGGTGCGCATCGTCCCAATCACGCTGAGAAAGCGGTGCTTTACGCCACTTGTAGAACGCCTGGGTGGAGAATCCCAGGACCCGGCAGGTCACCGTGACGGGCACGCCGTCATCGGCAAGGTCGAGGACCAGCGGGTACATCATTTTGGGTTGGCGTCCCGCGACAAGTATCCGACCGCGCGGCGCATCACCTCCGCTTCCTGCTCGAGGAGTTTGATCCGCTTATGTGCTTCGCGCAGCTGCGCAGCCATATCGTCAGCATTGGTCGGTGACGTGGGCTGGCTGCGGCCGTCCTCGCGGTCGGCGATCTTGAGCCAGCGGTGCAGGCAGGCCTCCGAGATTCCGAAATCCTTCGCGATCTGACGCAGGGGCGCCTCGCCCTTGCGGGCCACGGCGATGACGTCGGCGCGGAACTCGGCAGGAAACGGTGTTGGCACGAGGTTGATCCTTCCAGCAAGGACGAATCCTCACAGGTCAGGAGTCAACCAAACCGGGGGCAGTCCCGTGGCAGGTCACCCGCCGCTACCTGCCCGAGGCCTCCATGGCTGAGCTGCGCGAAGTCATCGCCACCAGACACGCCGCCACCGAACCCATCGCCGAACAACGCCAAATCGCCTAGTTCTCATCATGACTCGTCACTTCTCCACGGTCGCCTTCGCCCCGATCCTCAAGGCCGGCTTCGTCGCCGTGCTGCCCGCGGTCTACGACTTCGTCGGCGGGATCGCCGACGAAGCTGGTCTCCGACCTTCTGATCCGCGGCTGGTCCCCGACGGCGGCCCACAGTGCCCCGGCGCCGCTGCGGCGGTGTCGGGGCACATCGGCATCCCCCTGCCGCGGAGGCTGGTTGCGGCGGCCGGCGAAGCCGGGGCAGCTCGCTCGGGGCTGCGGCGATGATCGTCTGGCCGTCGATGCCTACGAACTCGAAAAGGGTTATGTCAGCGAACTCGGGCACCAGGTAGATCGGATACGACGCCTGGCTCTGGCGAACCCTGGCCACGAAGCGCGCCCGACTGCGTCATGTTCCTGCCTGCCGCCACCGGCAGAGGTGCCGACGCACACATGGTCACCTGGAAAGTCGCCTACAACATCGCCGGTATTCGCGACTCGATTCTGCGGTAGGCCCCTTCGAGTTGTGCAGTGACCACATGAGCTGAGTGCTCGTCGCCGTTACAGTTGCCCACTTGTCACCCGTACACAGCCCTAACCCAGGTTGCCCATAGGGCCCGCCTATTGCGCGTTGTTACTGTCGAGGTCGCACGACGAACGGGTCGTGCGGAATCACCACGACCAAAGGGAGTTGAACGATGACCCGGAGTGACCCCACGACCCAACCGGCCGGCCAGGCGTGAGCATATTTCCGATGTCGCGGTCGGTGAACCGGCGATCGTTCGTGATCGGTTTAGGTGCGCTGGCCGGGGTCACGGCGATCGCGGCGTGCTCGTCGGGTTCGCAGCAGTCGAGCGCCGGCTCGCCTGCCCCGTCGGGTCCTCTGGTCTTCGACAAGGACACCTACGCCGAGAAGACCGTGACGATCACCACCGACTCCGGTGACAAGGTGGTGGTCTACCGCTTCTACGGGCCGCTGACCTACGTGGCGAAACCCGTGGACACGGACCACCAGAGTCTGGTGATCAGCGTCCCCGTCACCATCGACGGAAAGCCCGTCGACGTCACCAACGCCCCCGTGCTGTTCGCCAACGCGGTCGGCGGCTACATGCCCGCATCGGTCAAGGACGCGACCGGCGTCGGCGGGGCGGCGATGGAGATGGGTCCCCTCGCCCCGCCCAGCGGCGCCGCGCCGGGAGGGGCACCCTCCGGCAGCAATGCCATGCAGGGCGGCGGGGGCAAGCAGGTCAGCCTCCCGAAGCTGGCGCTGGCCGCCGGCTACGTCGTGGTCGAACCAGGCTGCCGCGGTCGCACTCTGACCGACGCCAAGGGCGTCTACTACGGCACCGCGCCCGCCGCCATCGTCGACCTCAAGTCCGCGGTGCGCTACCTGCGCTTCAATAAGGGCCGGGTTCCGGGGAACGTCGATCGCATCGTCTCGACGGGCATCAGCGCCGGTGGGGCACTGTCGGCACTGCTGGGTGCGTCGGGTGACAGCCCGGAGTATGCCAAGTACTTCACCGAACTCGGTGCGGCCGACGCCAGCGATGCCATCTTCGCTAGCGGAAGCTGGTGCCCCATAACGGATCTGGAGCACGCAGACGGTGCCTACGAATGGAACTGGGGCGCCAACGTCAACGATGGCACCGGCAAGGTGGTCGACCAGAGCCTTTCCAAGGCGCTGCGAGACCAGTTCGCTCAGTATCAGGACAGCCTGAAACTTCTGGGCCGCAACAATTTTGGTCCGCTGACCGCGGAAAACTATGCCGACTACTTGCTACGGAGCTACCTGCAGCCGTCGGCCACTAGGTACCTGGCGGGCCTGCCGGATGCCGACCGGACCACCTATCTGGCGGCCAATCCCGGCATCACCTGGTCGAACGGAGCCGCATCGTTCACCTGGGACGGCTTTCTCGCCCACGTGGGGCCCCGGCGTAAGTCGGCGCCGGCGTTCGACTCGTTCGACCTGTCAGCTCCGGAGAACAACGAATTCGGCACGGGCATGACCGAGAGTCGGCACTTCACTCAGTTCAGCCTCGACCGCAACACCACCGGCCTCACCAACCGGACGCTCGACGCCGACATCCCCGGGTTGCTGAACCTGATGAATCCGATGTACTTCATCGGCCGGCGCAACGAGAACCGGGCGAAGCACTGGTGGATTCGCCTCGGTACCAAGGACACCGACACCGCACTCATCGTCTCGGCCAACCTGGCCGCCGGCCTGGACAACCTCGGCGACGACGTCAGCCACCTGATGTACTGGGACGAGGGACACGGCTCGAACACCGACGCCGCGGACTTCATCAGCTGGGTCGCCAAGATCGCCGCCTAGCTGCGCGACGCTATCGCGATCGTCGGGATTGTGTGGCAAGAACCGCTCGAGCACTTTTCCGCGGTTCTCCAACCTCGCCTCCGCTCTGTGCTGCTTCGTCGAGGGCTATGTGCGTGCCCCAGTTTGGTGGTGGCGAGTTGCTCGGCCATGGGTAGTGCCGGTGCCGGTGTCACCGCGTGTGGCAGGTGCAGGCTTCCCGGATAGGGTTCAGAGCGCCGAAGGGGGCGGTGACGCCCGACCCGACGTCGCGATAGGTGATGCCGAAGGCCAGGCCAGCGTCGAGGGCGGTGGGGCTTGACCCCGGTTGGTGGACAAGGGATTTGGATTAAGCAGTTTCTGGCAGCGTAGCGAATGTGCGGGTGTTTTCGTAGCTGGCCGGGCTGGAATAGCGGCAGCGGGAGTGCCTCCGTTTCAGGTTGCAGCGGACCAGCCATCGGAACACTTCGCGGCGGCAGGTAGCAGCGTTGAGCGACTGGCTGCGGTCCTGCAGGATCTCGCGTCTGAGGCTGGCGTTGAACGATTCGGCGAGCGCGTTATCGGCACTTGACCCGATCCCGCCCATAGACTGGGTGACGCCCAGATCTGCGGAGAGTGTCGCGAAATTGGTTGAGGTGTAATCACTTCCGTGATCCGAATGGAACACAGCACCCGCCAGTGAACCTCGCATCGCTTCGGCGGCGATGAGGGCATCCTCGACGAGTTCGGTGCGCATGTGCTCAGCGATCGCCCACCCCGCCACTAGGCCGGAGAAGTAATCGATCACCGTCGCGAGATACAGATTCGACCCGGCCGCCAAGGGCAGGTAGGTGAGGTCTCTGAGGTACTTTTCGTTGGGTGCCGCTGCGGTGAAGTCCCGGTTGAACAGGTCCGGGACCTTCTGGTTGGCCGGATCCGGTGTGGTGGTCTTCACCCGGCGGCGGCGTCGGTAGCCGGCGATCTTGGCCGCCCACATCACCCGCGCCACCCGTTTGTGGTTGACCCGCTCCTGCTCGGGCACGCCGTCGTTGAGTTCAGCGCTGATCCGCGGCGCCCCGTAGGTATTGTCCGCCTCATGGATGGTACGGATCCGTTCGGCCAGTTCCTGGTCAGCCGCTTCGCGGGCGGCGCGGCCATCGGCACCAGCAAGCCAGGCGTAGAACGAGGAACGCGCGATATCGACGATCGCGCACAGCCACTTCACCGGGTAGGTGTCGAGGTGGTCGGCGACGAACTGGAAGCGGCTCACCAGTTCGTCTCCCCGGCGAAATATTTGGCCGCCGAAAGCAGAATGTCGCGCTCGATGGACAACCGGGTCTTGTCCGCACGTAGCTGCCCTACTTCGGCACGTCGCCGGGCCAGCTCCTGGTCAGCAGTTTCTGCGCTCGATACCGGTGCGGCACCAGTGGTGGGGTTGCGATGCCGAATCGGCACCCCGGCCGCCTTGCGCCAGGCCGACAGCGTCACCCCACTGATGCCGAGTTCGTCGGCGATCTGGGTGATCGTCGCGCCTTCAGTGTCTCGGTACAGCGCCACCGCGTCCCGTTTGAACTCGTCCGGGTAATTTTTCCTTGCCATCGTGATGGATCATCTCGCTTCCCCCGCCAATCTTGCGGGATTCAGCGTGTCCAACACCTGGGGTCAGGACCCGTGATGGTGTGGGCGATGAAGTTGGCCGCCGTTTATCGCTACGGTTCAAGTACGACCCGGTGGGTGCTTCGTCTGCTGGGCACCGATGGCGGCGGTGTGATAGCTAGCCGCAGGACTAGTGCTATCGAGTCTTCGGCGTCCACGTGCACCAAGGCGTTGAAATCCGATTGAAGCTGGGATAATTCGTCGGCAAAGGGCTTCGAGAGTGCGGCTATCTCGGCTGGAGTGTGAGCGTAGAGGAACACCGGTGAGACTGGTTGTACGCCCCACCCGCGTTGTTGCGCGGCGATCCACACTGCCTCGACCGCCGCGCCTCCGTGGGCATAGTCGGTCAACGTCTGTCCGTGCACTGTAATGATGGCCAGCGCGGAGCTGGCCAGGACGCGGTCTCTCATGTCATCGCCGAGTGCGGAGCCGGCGTTCCACTGCGCTAGGTGGGCCATGACGTCTGGGCGACGAAGTACTCCGAGCACGGCCATGTCGCCGTCGTCGAATTCGAGACTGCGCACGTCGATTCCCGCGTCGGGGTCGGGATCGCCGGGCCATCGAAGCTCGCCGATCATCTCGGTGTGGAGGTGTGGGGTGAGGAACCGGATGCGGTCCGCTGCGGCCAGAATGTTTGCCGCTCGGTCGAGCTCGTCTTTCGTCGTGATGAGGTGGAGTCGGCCCTGATGCGCCTCCGCGGTGATCGTGAGGGCGGTGATGGTGTCGATGTCGAGAGGTTTGGCTGTTCCGTGGTGGCGATTGGTGACTCGGGCCATCATGGGTTCGTGCAGCGCCCCAGTAGGGTCTGCTGCACGAATAGGTGACATCTGAGTTGGCTTGCCCGGGACGGGTGAGCTGGAAGGATGTCCTTGTGCCCAGGCCCTACCCCCGAGAGTTCCGTGACGATGTTGTGCGGGTCGCTCGTAACCGCGATGACGGTGTGACGATCGAGCAGATCGCTACTGATTTCGGTGTGCACCCGATGACGCTGCACAAGTGGATTCGCCAAGCCGATATCGATGAGGGCACCAAGCCCGGGAAGAGCACCGGCGAGTCTGCGGAGCTGCGGGATGCGCGGCGGCGGATCAAGTTGTTGGAGCAGGAAAACGAGGTCCTGCGCCGGGCGACCGCGTATTTGTCGCAGGCCAATCTGCCGGGAAAAGGGTCTACCCGCTCGTGAAGGAGCTCGCCGCCGACGGGATTCCCGTCGCGGTGACGTGCCGGGTACTTAAGCTCGCCCGCCAGCCCTATTACCGCTGGCTGGACCAGCCGATCACTGACGCCGAACTCGTCGAGGCCTACCGCGCCAACGCCCTGTTCGACGCCCACCGCGACGATCCGGAGTTCGGGTATCGCTACCTGGTCGAAGAGGCCCGCGATGCTGGTGAGCCGATGGCCGAGCGGACCGCTTGGCGCATCTGCTCGCAGAATCGGTTGTGGAGCGTGTTCGGCAAGAAGCGCGGCAAGAACGGCAAAGTCGGGCCGCCGGTGCACGACGATCTCGTCGAGCGCGACTTCACAGCAGATGCACCAAATCAGTTGTGGCTCAGCGATATCACCGAACACCGGACCGGCGAAGGCAAGCTCTACCTGTGCGCAATCAAGGACGTGTTCTCCAACCGCATTGTCGGATACTCGATCGACTCCCGGATGAAATCCCGGTTGGCCACGACCGCGCTCAGTAGTGCGGTTGCACGACGAGGTGGAGTGGCCGGTTGCATTCTGCACAGCGACCGCGGCAGTCAATTTCGAAGCCGAAAGTTCGTTCACGCCTTGGGTCGTTACGACATGGTCGGCTCGATGGGCCGCGTCGGTGCCGCCGGCGACAATGCGGCCATGGAGAGCTTCTTCAGCCTCCTACAGAAGAACGTGCTCGATCGCCGCCGCTGGGCCACCCGCGAGGAGTTGAGGATCGCCATCGTCACCTGGATCGAACGGACCTACCACCGACGCCGACGCCAGGCCGGCCTCGGGCGCTTGACCCCGATCGAATACGAAGCGAGTATGACCACACCGGCCAGTCAGGCTGCGTGACCGCAACTGTCACCTGATCGTGCAGCAGACCCGTATGCAATGTGGAGGGTCATCCGCCGCCCACGCGGCCTGTTCGCATGTGTCATCGGAGACGGCGTCTCTGGGGGTGTGTAACTTTCGGCACTGGCTAATTTCTATACGGCTGTCTGCGTGGTAGTGCCATGCGTTGTGCCGTTAATTGCTTGGTGCTGAGGCGAGTCCACGCATGTCACTACCACGAGAACGGTGAGCCTCGCCGCTGTCAGTGCAAATGCATGAGGATGCTGTGGGCGAACTGTGCAGCTGAGTCGGTGGCGCCCGCGCTGGCAACCCCGCCACCGCAGACCGCCATGATAACGGCAGATGTGATGAGCCGTTTGATACGGCGGATTGCGTGAACCATGAAGGTGAAGACGACGCCAACCAGGATCCCGACGGACATTTGCGGGTGAGCCCCAACGAAATTGAGCATGTCGTCTACAGTCACGAGAACTGAGCCTAGCGAAGCGCGTGACACTGCCGGGACGCTTGGCGGCAGTTCACCGACTGAGGCTGGCGAGACGAACATAAAGATGTCGGCGCCTCGTCGCATCTCACGAGATGGCCGTCTCCGTTGTCGGTGGCCGATGCTAATGTCGGCTGTGTAGGGCAAGCCAAATGAGGAGAGCGCTGATTCCCGTAAAGGGGAGTAGCGATGTTCGGCGTTGGTTCCTATGTCAAAGTCCGCGAAGGCGTCTCTGGTGCAGAAGGCCTTGAAGGTTCGTTGTGCCAGGTGGTGGGTGTTCAGGGCGCGCTGCGCGATATTCGTCGCGTCGATGCCTCCACGGAGGCCCTATCCGGGATTTCGGTGCGATTCGTCGCCTCGGAGCTCGAACAGGCTGACAGGTAGAGGTACCCGCTGTGGCGTAGGGCTCGACGGCACCCACGCCACAGCGGGACCGACCTCTGGAGGCCAAACGAAACTGTTGTGGTCGAAGCCGAGAGCATAGAGCTTGCGGTTGAAGATGCTGGGCCGAGGACTATGTCTGGCAACGCTTTACGGGTCCCCTGCTGAGCATGACGCGCCCCAGCCATCGGAGGGTGATGCGGCCGGTGGCTTACTTTTCACCCCTGGTGGGCCGCGTCACGTCGAGAGTTTGATCCTCACGGATGGGTGAACGAGGTCGGCCCGACAGGTCGGGTAGGGAGAAGAGACCCTCACCGACATCGCTGCAGTACGTGGCAGTTGGACGTGGCGCCCGGCGGAGCTGGTTCGATGGCGGGTATGCGTCGAGGTGTGAAGCGCCTCTACCTCGCGACAGCAAGGGCCGCAGCGGGAACGGTTCTTGTGAGCCCGAACGCGAGTAGAATTCGGGACTGGTATCGGGCGAGGTGCAGGCTGCGATGGTATGGCCGAAAGGAGGGTAGTGATGACTACTGAACAGTGGTTTCACCTTCCAGATGTGTTTTTGCTGATCGCGATATCCTGCCTCGCACTGGTGGGGCTGATCTTTGGCGGTGCCTTTGTGATCGATCTGATTGACGGGTTCAAGAGGCGCGGGATCACTGCCGCGGAGCTGCAGATCGATTCACAGGATGAGGTGAGCAGCAGGGAAAAGATGCGCCCACGAGTTTGGGCGCGCCACACCAAAATGCCCCTCGGCAGTAATGGGAATCCGCGCTAGTTAGGCGTGCAACGTCCACTATTGGACCGGCGTTGCTGCGCGATATCGATTCGTACACGCCAGGCCGTCGCTGCCTGGCCGCTGAAACCTCTGCCCGGCATCAAAGTTCACGCGGGCAGGTACGCGCTCAAGCCGGAGGCGTCGTGCGGCGAGCTAGCGGCACGATCACCTACGGGCCGATCTGGGACTGGCAGCGCTCGTACGTCTTCGAGTGCATGGCCGGCCATGGAATCGAGCCGAATCTCTCTACCGCCAGCTCACCGGCCCCGGTGTCGCCAAGCTGCAGATCAGGGTTGACTCGGTCATGTCGCTGCAAGGACACCGCGCGGTCCAGCGGTCTGTTCGGTTCGACGGGTTCGTCGCCGCGGACATCGCAGCTGTCAGGAAGGCCGCCTTCAGTAGGTGGATCCGCTGGTAGCTCAACCGGGGGTGGGAGTTCCGGGTGGGCGCCTTGGTGGTGGGCCTGCACGAGAGCACCGGGCCGGAGACCTGGCGGTGGGCGCGTATCGAGGTCGGCACCGGACATGTGCTGGCGGGTTGGTCGGGTGTACTCGTCGCGGTCGTGTGGGACCGATCGCCACCGTAACCCTGCGGGTGAAGCGCGGCGGCGCACTTCGGCGGTACTATCGAGACGGAAGGGCAGGCCAACACGGGTCGGCCCGACATCTCCGGAAGGGAGAAGGAATCATGACCGTAGGACTGGTGGGTCTGTCGCCCGCCGCTAGCTACATCCAGGAGGACGACATCGACGAGCCGCCCTACTTGTGGTCGGACCTGATCGCTCGACGCAACGCGCTGAGCTTGCGGGTCGAGGACCTTGTGCCGGTGCTACGGGTCGATCTGCGCAAGTACCGGTCGAGGGAGACCGGTGCACTGGAGGTGGGCCCGGACCTCGTCGACGAGCTGATCGCTATGGAGGAGTTCGTCGACGGCGAGGTCGCGCGACTACTCGCCGCCGCGCCGGCTGACGGCATCGTGGTGCTGCACGCCGTCGTCGACCAGACCGAATTCGAGGACGCTCATCCTGATGCTCGGACGGTTCGGGACCTCGTTCCCTACCCGATGTCGCTGCAGCACGTCGCGGTCGGTCGCGCCGCGGCGCAGCTGAGCCGGGATCGCCGTGACGTGCAGGTGTACCGCGGCGAGCAGCGCGGTGACCTGACCGTGCGCCGTCTGGCGGCCGGCTTGCTGAAGGAAGAGACAGCACGGCTGCTGGGTATCGACGCCAAGAAGTACGCCAAGTTCGAGCGCAGCACCGCGGCGCCGCCGGCTGGGCTGGTAGCCGAGCTACAGGCCGTTGACGACTTCATCGTCGAGAGCGCCGGCCAGCTCGACGTCACCGAGGTCGACGGTGTCAGCGTCGTGGTGATGATCGACGATCCGGAGGTATTCGAGCGGGCCTACCCGCACGCTCGAACCAAGCGCGACGGGACGGTCTTTCCACGGCGGGTGCATCGGGTGGCCGCCGCGCGCCGTGCCTATGAACTGGAGTCCGCCGGCCGGTCGGTGCGCATCGCAGTCGCTGACTGATAACACCTCGGCCGGCCCGCTCACCCACCCCCCCCGGCACAGGGATGGGGAGTGGGTGAGCAAATAGCAAGACGCCGCGAGCCCGATGATCGAAGACACACCCTGCAGCTCGCCGATCTGACGGCAGGGGGCGGGATAATGGTGCGAGCTCCCTGTACGGCCGTGTGGGTAGCCGGGGTCACTTAGTTTTGGAGGCGCTCCATGCCGCTTCGCAGGTTGATGTCGGCGGTGCGATGACTACTTCGCGAAGCAGCGCCGCTCGCTCGGAGAGGCCAGAGGTAGAGGCCCTGCGAAACGCGACTGCGCCCGTTGTACTGCTGATCGGCGATTCCGGCACAGGAAAGACTGCCGTTCTGCGGGCGAGTCAAGATCGAGAGGAAAGCGGACTAGCCTGCCCTGCTCCTGTTGTGTGTGGATTTGATAGCGGGGCGTTGCAGAATGCACTGCTGACAAGCCTGGCGGACGCGATATCCCTTGTTGTACAGGAACGTTCGGCCTGGAGACGTTTGGGTGACCAGCTTGTGGACGCCGCCGTAGCCACAGTCGTCGCGATCGGTCGGGATTTGGCGAAGGCGGTTGCGAGGGAGCTGCTGGCGATGGCCAAAGCGCGCATCGGGGTGAGGGTTGGGTCGGACGTGGGTGCAGCGGTCACCGATTTTTTTCACAGGTTCCGTACCCCGCCGGACGAGGAACTCCGGCGCGACATCAGGTCACGCACCGATGCCGGCGTTTTGAATGTGATTATGGCGCTGGCAGAGAAAACCGCGGAAGTGCTCGATCGCGATATTGTCTTAGCCCTCGATGAGGGCAACCGTCTCAGCGACGACGACCGCCGCATCTTGGCGTCAATCACCACGAATCCTCCACAGCGAATCAAGATCGTCGTAGCGTGGTCGAACGCCTCAGCCTTGAACCGCGATGGCATCCAACTCCTCAACGAGGCGGGGTGTTCGACTGTTCTGCTGGATGGCATGTCGCAAGAACAGATAACCGACTGGTTGCGCGCCGAACGGATTGACGTCTCGTTCACCGATCGGGCTTGGGAACTGACCAATGGTTATCCGCTCCTGATTGAGGGCCTTATCCCGCATTTGCGTGCCAGGCAGCCAATCGACGAGTACACGCCGCCGGACGTGTTCGTGAACGTGCTGAACGCCGCGTTGCTGCGGCTGTCTTCCACTGCGAATGCTGCCGCGCGACGCCTGTCCGTGTTTGTTGAGCCGATCGATGACGAGAAAATCGCCCCTTACCTCGGCGTCACAGCCGTCCAATGGGGAACGCTGCGTGCCGAGTTGGAGGATGCGCGGATTCTGACCGTCGCACGTGACCGTCAGCTGTGGTTCCACGAGATGCGTCGCGAACACATATGGAACAGTGTGATGTCCGCCGCCGAGCGCATCGAGGTGGGCCAGGAAGCTTTCGAAGTCCTTCTTGCAGAGCACATGGCACGCGGGGGTGGCATCGATTCAGGCCTTGCTGTGCCGTTGGCCAAGCTTGCACCGCTGGCATCCGAGCGACTGGCGGCAGATCAAAGCCTCCATGCTGCCGTCGGATTCGGACGTGACGAATTGGCAATCATCGCCGCAACAATGGAACTGGTTTCCGACAACGAAACCTTCATCGCGCCCGCCGACAGCGTAGTGGCTCACGCGCAATCGACGTTTGGTGCCGGCGACGGTGCGATCGACGCGTTGGCGGCGGTGGTCGATCAGAAGTTCGTGATGGTGCAGAACCGCCCCATAGAGCCGGGGGAACCGGTCACCGAAGGTCAACGGGTCGAGATCGCCGCGATCGACCCGGCAGTGGAAGTCGTCTTGCACGGGCGTTTCCAGATGGTGCTCAGCCGGCCAGCGATCCCAAAGGTCGCGGCCATGGTCGCACGAAGTCACCTCGAAGAGGTGCGGCTCGAATCGACCTTCATGATCATCGGCGCCGATCAGGTGGACACTCTGGACCTGATCTCCTGGGCAGCGCTAAGACGCTCCTGGCTTCGTGAGCCGATGCTTGGCATCCGACTTCGGCTGGGTGATCAGCCCATCAGTGTAGCTGCCATTTTCAACACCCGAGAAAACCGCGCTGCCGCGGAAGCACACGCACTCACGGTCGATGGTGCCCGGTCCGCGGGCCGGCTGCTCACTGTCGAGAAACTCTTCCTCGACCCCAGTGTATGTATTCCTTCCGGACGCTTCTTGAAAAGCGTTTGGCTTGCGACAGGTTTGGCAGTGGAGACCAATCGTCAGGGGACGACGTGGAGGCTGCAGAACGATCAGGCGTTGTTAACCGGCGAGTTCGCGCGTCGGCAAGTTGATTGTCTACGCCTGGTGCGCAACGCCGCGACCGAACTGGAGCGAGACGCGCTCGAACTCGACCTGCCGGTTGGGGTCGGCGTCGCCGATCTCGGTGAGCGTATGTATTGGATCGAACTGTGTGGGACCGAAGCGGTGATCGAACTCGATCCCGCAGTGGCTGAGGACATCAGTACCTCTGATCCATACATGTTCTCCCGGGTTCGCGCGGCCCTGGGCCTTGAGGCGGGCCAGCGGATCCGCAATTTCACCGTGCAGGTCCGCAACGGCCCACTTATTGAGGATCCCGTCGTCGACGCCCTTGGCCAACTGCATCGCAAAGCCCGGCGGTTTAACGCTCAACAGTCTGCCCGCCGTGTCCATTTCGAGCAAACCGATCTGTGGGACCTCATCACTGCCGCTCATCAACGCGACGCTGCATTAGCGCGGAGTATGTCAGAGACCTTGACGATCGGCGGCAGTCGGGGCCACCGCGTTGAACGTGGCCTGCGTGTCGCACTGCAAGTTGTTGGGAACCCACGTCGATGGGGAGGACAGATGGCTGCAGCCGCCTATCCCTTTGGAGATCCCAGCGATGTCGACGTCCACTTCGTTAACGATCCGAACGTTGCATCTCCAAACGAACTGTTCGAGCGGGCATTCGGTGCCGGCGCGGATCGGTCCGATTTTGTAGGAGGAACAAACCACAACGTCATCGCGGGTCTGCTTGGCTACCAAGCCGACGAAATACATTTGTATCGCTAGCAATTCGCTCTGCGGAGCGCCAAACGGCATGCGCAGGTGACCTGACTCGACTCCAGCCAGAGATGTGACCACTATTCTGCTGTTGCGTTTTGCAGGTGGCCGCCGTTACTCGAGGTGAAGCCGCTGTCACAGTGAGCAGCGGCACCGACCGCCGCTCGACAACGTGTCAACTCCGCGACGGAGCGTGATCAAGCGACCTACCGCCGAGCGCGTACCGTCTCACCAGCCTTCAGAACGGCGTGCAACTTCACGGGCGACGATGGTGACGACGTCGATGGTGTCGGTTCGATGCATCCCGGGAATCACATTTGGATCGGTGGAAACCACCTGGACTCCAAAGGCATTCGCCACGGCCTGAGCATAGGAAGCGCCATCGACCTCGCCACTGGGCGGAATGGTGCTCATCTTGACGACCAGCCCACCCCGCGACGGCGCACCAACCTCGTCGCGTAGGGCCCCGTCGTCGACGTGGGCGCTCGTCGAGCAACATTGAGCGGCTCTCGCGACACGCCGACGACTTGTCAAAGTAGCCAGGCGCGTCCTGCCAATCTTCATTGCATCTCGACATTTGTTGCTGTTGACTGATGACGGCGTGCGACGAGTTGTCGGTGCGCGATCGTAGAATCCTGGTGTTGGGGCCTGCCGTTGGGGCGGGCCCGCTGAGCCCAAGGGAAGGGGCTTCATCATGGGAATAATCGAGCAACCTCAGCAGCCGGAGGCGTCGGCGATGCGTGCGGCGGTGCTTGCCGATACGCGGGCCAAGATCGCGGCGAACGGGTGGACGGTGATCGCGGTGTTTGCGACAGCGGCGCAACTGGGACCGTCGTTCGCATACACGGTGGGTCTGTCGGAGCAGGGGCTGCCAGAGCTATCGGTGTATGGGCTGCCGGGCCGGGTGGCGCATAGTTTGCTCAACGAGGTGGCGCGCAGGATGGTCGGGTCGAAGTGTGCGCTGCAGACCGGTGAGCGTATCGAGGGTGTCCTGGTCGACGACGTGGCGTTGGTGGCCGTGGCGATGAGCGACGCGAGGGAGCTGAACCTGGTGCGCGAGATCTACGGGTCGGTCGCGGCCGCGGTACAGGTGGTGTGGCCGGACGCCAATGGGCTGCTGCCGTGGGAGAACGGCGCCCAGGTGGGTGACGACGAGCAGCCGGTGCGCGGCAACCCTCCGGAGGCGCGGCCGGTGTACCGGGCAGCTCGGCTGCCGGTGTCGACCGCTCAGGAGCTGGCCGACCTGCTCAGTGAGCGGGAGTCCGTGATCGAGTTTCCGGGCGGAAGTTATGATCCGCAGCGCGACAACGACATTCGTGCCAATCGTGGGGCGTTGGCTTTGGTGGGTTACGCACAGCGTGTGGCGGGCGGGAGCTTGACCGATGAGGCCGCGTCGGCGGTGTCGGATCTCCGGCATCTGTGCGATGGGCTCGGTGTCGACTGGGAGGCGGCGGTGGCGTCCTCGGACACCAATTACCGAGACGAGATACTGGGGTTGTAACGCGCGGGAAGTGTGGTCGGCGGCTTCGTGCAAGTCTTGCCGACCGCACTACCACCCCACCCGGCACTGGAGTGAGGTGGTGGTCGATGAAGCGTTGCCGCGGAGGGCTTTTCGTTGTCCTCCTCGTCGGTGGCGGCGTGTAGTTTGGAGAGGTACGGGCAAGCCGTTGGGGGCAGGCCCACTCACCCGAAAAGGGAACCTCCCTGCGTGGGAGAGTGGGTGTGTGTGGTGGTGTGTGACGTGATCGGGAAATGCTGTTGTGCCGCTGACTGTTCGGGGTTCTCTGTCGGTGTGCTGCGTTAGTATCACGGTGTTGGGCAGGTCAGTCGGACCGGCCCTCGATTCCCGGAAGGGGAGTGCAATGCACGCAATCAAGACGTTGGGATCGGTCATCGCGAATCTTGCTGCGATTCTTGGATTCCGGCCAGTCGATTCATTGGTGCTGGTGACAGTCAAGGGGGACGCGCTGGGGTGCGTGTTGCGCCTGGACCTCGGTGATGCCGCATTGCCCGAGGCCCCGGAGCGGCTGGCGGACACCACGGCGCGCAGCGGTGCCGATGGGGTGGCGGCGGTGTTCGTGTCGGAAGAGGGTGCCAGCTGCGCAATGTGTGCGAGTGAGTACCGGAACATGGTGGGCGAGTTGGCCGCGGCGTTGAAGCGACGCGGAGTGCAGATACTCAACGCGGCCGTGGTCGACCGAGTGGAGGCGGGAGGCCGGTGGTGGTGCCTCGACGAGTGCGGCGAAGCTGGGGTTCTCGATGATCCGGCTGCGTCAGTGGCTGCGGCTGCGGCGGTGATGGCGGGCCACCGGATGTACGGCAGCCGTGAGGAGCTAAAGGCCAGCGTCGCGGTCGATCAGGCGCGGGTAGCGGAGTTGGCGCCCTTGCTGGTCGGTGCGGGTGGCCCCGTGGAGGATGTGGCCGCGGCGGTGCGCGAGGTCGTAGCCGCAGTGCGGCGTGTAGGTGAGGGTGTGGTCCTGCCGGATGTCGATCTGGCCCGAATCGGGTCTGCGTTGGCCGATCTGCGGGTACGTGATGCGGCGATGACCTTGGTCCACAGCGACGACGAAGCGGCGGCGGCTGAACAGTTGTGGTCGGAGTTGGCGCGGGTGTTGCCACAACCGTTCCGCGCTGAGGCCATGTGCACCGCGGCGCATGCCGCTTACGTTCGCGGTGAGGGACCGTTGGCGGGGGTGCGGTTGGAGGCGCTGTTGGTCGAAAACCCGACGCACCGCATGGCGGTGATGCTGGATACCGCACTACAGAGCGGGATGCCGCCCGAGGCGATCCGTGGTCTGACCGCGAACCTGACGCCGGCGGTGCTGGTCTAGGCATGTGCGTGGGGTGGTGGTGGGCTCTGGCGCGCCGCCCACCACCACCCGCCCGGCACAGGGTGGGGTGGTGGTGAAAGAGACTGTTGGTGTTGAGGTTTCGGCGTCATTGTGTCGGTGCGGGGTAGTAGAATCGCTGGTGTAGGGCAGGCCATTGGGGTCGGCCCGCGGTTCCCGGAAAGGGGAGTTGTGGTGACTGCTGTGATTGAGGGTTCAGTGGCCGTGGTGTCGCGGTCTGTGGAGGAGGCTTTGGCTGCCGGCGTGCCGGAGGGTGCGGTGGTGTGTGCACCACTGCCGGATGGTGCGGTGACCGGCTGGCCGGTAGTGCAGAACAACGCGGTGGCCGGCGCGGAGCGCCAGTGCGCGGTGGTTCGGCTGGACGGTCGCGCTGTCGCGGTGGCCGGCGCGGTGTCTGAAGTGATGGTGGCCGGCGATCCTGTGCCGACCGAGGGGGAGATGCCTGCGTGGGCGTCGGCGCTGGCGGCGGAATACTGGGTGAGTCGCCGTTGCCAGGTCGAGGCGGCGGCGGCCCGGTCGGCGCTGTTGGACCATGAGGCTCGCCTGGAGCGCATTGTTGATGCGGCGCATGAGTACGCCAGCGACAACGACCTGTGTGAGCGATTCGACCGGTTCATGATGGCGCAGGGGTTGCGGCCGCGTTCACGGGACTACGTGTGCGAGGTGGATGTGACCGTGCGGGTGCGCATTCCGGTCGCGTCGCACAGTGCGGACGCGGCCGGGTCGGAAGTCACCGAACGGATGGTGGCGGCGGCGATCGCGGATCTTCGCGGCTCGCTGCTGGCAGATGCGATCCAGGAGCATGACGTGGTGGACGTCGAGGAGGACTGAGCGCGACTGAGCGGTGTGGTGACCGGTGCTTCGATGCGCACCGGCCACCACACCGCGGCGGCCAACCCTCCCCACTCGGCACAGGGGAGGGGTAGGGGTCGAATTCGGATGGATGCAAGCGGGTTTCACCACTCACTACTACTGGTGCGGAGCAGTGTCGAGGCGGTTTGTCGGTGGGTCCCCGTATGGTGTTGATCGAGAGGGCAAGCCAGTCGGGCGGGCCCAGGACTCCCGAAGGGGGAGACGAATATGTCGACGTTGGAGATTTCGCGAACGGGTCGGGTGCGCGCTGGCGGCGTGATGTTGGCGCGGCGGGCGATTGCTGCCGCGCAGACTCTCGCCGAGGTGGGCGACGGTGTTCCTGATGACCGGCAGCGTGCGATTCTCGAGGCTTTCCCCGGCTGGGGGCCGGTGGCTGCGTTGTTCGACGCGGAGCCGGCCGGGCCGTGGGCTCAGTTGGCTGACGAGCTCGACGACGCCGCTGGGGAGGCGATGGGGGCGGCGGGCCGTGTCGTCGATACGTCGTTCTTCACTCCGGCGGCGTTGGTGGGGCACATCTGGGGGGTGCTGCGGGCGGCCGGCTTCGCGGGTGGTTCGGTGCTCGACTTGGGCTGTGGGGCTGG
Source organism: Mycolicibacterium sp. Y3 (assembly GCF_051188035.1). NCBI lineage: Bacteria > Bacillati > Actinomycetota > Actinomycetes > Mycobacteriales > Mycobacteriaceae > Mycobacterium > Mycolicibacterium sp. Y3. Next base: position 186,733 of record NZ_JAVQLT010000002.1, read on the forward strand.
GGCGTTCCTGCGGTATGCGCCGGCTGATCTGCCCGTCGTGCTGACCGGAGTGGAAGCGGATCCGATTTCGGCGGGCGTCGCACGGGCGCTGCATCCGGGTGCATCTATCGTCACCGGCGAGTTGCAGCGGGTGTCGCTGCCGCACCGGCGATTCGACGCCGCGGTCGGTAACGTGCCGTTCTCGGCGGCTCGGGTGCACGACAGCGCGGTCGGCTTCTACGGGCCGCTGCATGAGTACTTCGTGGCGCGCGCGGTGACGGCGGTACGCCCTGGCGGTTACGTGGTGGTGGTGACCTCGCGGCACGAACTGGACGCGACTCACGGTCTGGCGAGCAGCATCGAGAAGCACGCCGACCTGATCGCCGCGGTGCGATTGCCGTCGGGCTACTTCCGCAGCTCGGGAACCGACGTGGTCGCTGACGTGCTGATCCTGCGTGTGCGGGCCGATGAGAGTGCCGTGCAGGGCTGGCACCGTCCACTCGACGGGCCCGCCCGCGAAGCCGTCGAGGGCGTCGTCGGTGGGCGTCACGCACGCGAGTGGGTGAGCAGCTTTTGGGGAGACCACCCCGAGCTGGTGGCTGGCACGATGCGGGTCACCGGCTATGACCGCAATCCGTTGGCCGTGGATGCCGGCGACCCCGCTGCCGCGGTGGCCGGCGCTTTCGACGCCGTCGCGCCGCTGTTGGTGCCCTACGCCGAGCCCGACACGGCGCCGGCAGATCTGGCCGATGTCCGCCTCGTCGACGACCAGGGCCGCAAAGAGGGGTCCCTGCACGTGGTGGACGGTCAGGTGGTGCGTGTCGCCGACGGGGCACTGACGGTGGTGAACCGGCCCAGCGCCGAACTGCGGGCCTTGATCGGGTTACGCGATGCCGCGGTGGCGCTGCTGGACGCCGAATCCGACTGGGATCGCCCCGACGCGGCAATCGAACCGCTGCGGGTGGCTTGCCGGGACGCCTACGCGGCATATGTGGAGCGCTACGGTGCGCTCAACCGCGGCACCCTGACCGAGGGCAAGCCGGACCCGGAGACGGGTCTGCCGCGGCTGGGGTGGCGCACTCCGCCCCTGGGCGGATTCAGAAGCGACCCGGACGCCCCGGTGGTCTTCGCGATGGAATCGTTTGATCAGGACAGTGGGGAGGCCGCGCCGGCGCCGATCCTGCTGCACCGGGTCAACAAGCGACCGCAACCCGTTACCCGCGCCGACACCCCCGGTGAGGCGCTGGCGATCTGCCTGGGTGAAGGCCGCGGCCTGGACCTCGCCCGCGTGGGCGCGCTGCTGGGTTTCTCGGATCCGGAGGACACCTTCGCCGCCCTCGGTGAGCTGGTCTATCGCGATCCGCGCGACGGTCGGGCGCTGGTCGCGCGGGACTACCTGTGTGGCGACGTCCGCGCGAAACTGCGCGAGGCGCTGGGGGCGGCGGCCGTGGATCCGCGATTCGAGCGCAACGTGGCCGCCCTAGAAGCGGTGCAGCCGCCGTGGCTGACCCGCGAGGACATCCGTATCGAGTTGGGCTCCCCGTGGATCACCGCCGGTGACATCGCCGACTTCTGTGGGGAAGTGTTCGGAGCCCGCGTGAGTGTCGATCACATTGCGCCGCTGGCGGCGTGGGAGGTGACCGCGCGCGGTCGGCTGTCGCCGGAGGCGCGGATCGCGTACTGCACAGACCGCATGGATGCATTCGAGCTGCTGCAGATCGGCCTCAACGGTGCGGCGCCGGTGGTGTGGGATGAGTTCTACGACCAGCAATCCCACACCCGACGCAAGAGACGCAACGCCGACGCCACCGAGGCTGCCGAACAGAAGCTCGCGGCCATTCAGGGCCGGTTTTCGCTGTGGGTATGGGAGAGCGCCGACCGGGAGCGGCGTATCGTCGATCAGTACAACCTGACCATGAACGCGCACGTCTTGCGCCGCCATGACGGGTCACATCTGACCTTTCCGGGCCTGGCCGGCGGTGTCGAGCTGTGGCCCTGGCAACGCGACTTCGTCGACCGCGCCGTATCAACGCCCGCGGTGTTCTGCGCGCACGAGGTCGGCCTCGGAAAGTCGCTCACCACAATAACTTTGGCGATGACGCTGCGACAATTCGGGCTGGCCAACCGACCGGCGTTAGCCGTTCCTTTACACCTCATAGAGCAAATTACACGTCAGTGCTACCAGGCGTGGCCGGCGGGTCGGTTCCTGATTGTGTCGCGTGAGGACCTGCACGGGGACGCGCGTCGCCGGTTCGTGGCACGCTGCGCGACTGGGGACTGGGATCTGGTGATCATGACCCACGAAACGTTCTCCTCGCTACCGGTGCCCGACAGTGCAGAACGGGAATGGTTAGAAGATCAGCTCAGTGAGTTGGAAAGCTACGCTCGGACCGAGGGATATACCGGCAAGCGCATCGCCGCGTCGGTGCGCTCCCTGCAAGGGCGACTGAGCCGATTGCGTTGCGCGGTAAACGATCCCAACGCCGTGACGTTCACGAGCCTTGGACTGGACTACCTCATCGTCGATGAAGCCGACAAGTTCCGAAGACTGCCGGTGACAACCCGAGCCGCGGGCTTCAGCCTCGGATCGAGCAAACGAGCGTTAGATCTCTACCTCAAGCTGTCTCTACTGCGGCGAGCCAATCCGAACCGCCCGCACGCCTGCCTGCTTACCGGAACGCCGTTCACCAACACCATCGCGGTTATCTACCCCAGTCGTTGGGTGTTTGGTGTGGGAGGTTGGGCCGGCTTATTTCGACACGCCAGTGTGTTATCTCATAGGTCACTGGGGTGTGAGTTATGTTCGGCGGGTGCCGCGGCATTACACCGCTGAGCGGGCGACAGCGCCGAGTGGGGCGGCTGTGCGTTTCGTCGTGGTGGATCAGGATTTCGGCTTCCACCGGGAGGCGACTGCTTTTCTTGGCTGGCTGCGATCGTTGGATCGGTCGTCCAACACTGAGCGCGCGTATGCGGGGCGTGTTGCACGGTTCTTGACCTATTGCGATGCGGAGCGGTTGGAATGGCGTCGGGTCACCGCCGACGACCTCTCCCAGTACTTGAGAGTGCTTGTGGCCGAACCAATTAAACGAGGAACAGCGCTGACTGGTGCTGATCCGAGGTTCCGCACCAACAAGACCGCCAACGCCAATGTGACGGCAGTGTGTGAGTTCCTGAGATTTTCCGCATCACGGGGTTGGGTCGCCAACGAGGTGATCGACGGGCTGAGTCAGCCGAAGTATCTGTGGCGCCGCCCCGCCGGCTATGACTGGGGTGAAGATCAGCAGTTCCGTGGAATCCGCGCGCGCTCAGTAGTGTTGCGTGAAGTCAACCATGCCCCTGCCACTGTGTCTGATGGGGAGATCACGAGCCTGCTGGGGGTGCTTCCTCAACGCCGGGACCGCCTGTTGGTGCGTCTGCTCGCCGAGACTGGAATGCGCATTGGAGAGGCACTGGGTTTACGGCGGGAAGATATGCACCTGCTGTCGACGAGCGCGGCGCTGGGATGCCGCATCCGGGGGCCACACGTCCATGTCACGCGAAGGGTGAATCCGAACGGGGCGACAGCTAAAAGCCGTGTCCCGCGGCACATCCCGGTCACTGCCTCTGTGGTTGACGACTACGCGGCGTATTCGCATGAGCGTAGTGATCTGCAGGGCGATGCCAGCGATTTCGTGTTCGTCAACCTGAGGCGGCCTCCCATTGAGTCTGCGATGACGTACAACAACGCCAAAAGAGTGTTCGACCGGGCCTCGCAGAAACTGGGTTTCACTGTCCGCCCGCACATTTTGCGGCACTCGGCGGCGACGCGGTGGCTGGCCAACGGCGTGCCGCGTGATGTGGTGCAGTCCCTGCTCGGGCACGTCTCGCCGTATTCGATGGAGGTGTACAGCCACCCCACCGATGACGCGAAACGCGAAGCGATCGAACGTGTCCACAACCTGAAAGGTGAGCTGCCATGACGCCCCAACTACCGCTGCCCACGTTGCCTGACACCGAACACGCCGCGATCGACACCGGTATGGAGGAGACGCGCTGGGTTGCATGGCTGAGAGCCCATGTCGATCCCGGATGGCGGGTGGGTCAGTGGGATGGTGCTGCATGGCTTTTCACCGGTGTGCCGGGGGATCCCACGACCACAGTCAAGTACTGCGCGGTGGCCGCGTGCGATTTTGTGATCGCACACGGCCGGGTCTGTGGGCACTGCTTGCGGGCACTGCGTGCCTCAACGCTTCCCTACGAGGATTTCATCGCCAGTCATCAGCCGCAACGGAGTAAGCAGCGGGCGCACACTCTCGGCCAAGGAGAACAGCAGTGCACCGCGCACGTGAAACAGCAGAAATGCCCACGCAGCCAGTTCTCGCAGGACCTGTGCCTCTATCACTACAACAAATTCGCGAAGCTGCGCCGGGCCGCGGGTGCCGAACTGGATGTCGCGACGTGGATTGCAGCAGGGGACTTCGCGATACCTGAACCCGATCATCGGCCGCCGTGCTTGGTGGTGGGATGCGACAGGTCGTCGATGGGTCGGAAGCCGGGTGTGTGCCATTTGCATTACGGCCGGTACCGGTCGATGAAGGCGAGCGATCCGATCGAGGTGTGGGCCCGCGAACAGGTGCCGTGTGTCGTCGACAACCAATTCACCCTGGTCCATGTGACGCCACGGCTGCGGTGGGAGCTGCTGTATGCGATTCAGCAGCGGGATGCGGCGCAGACACGACTCGATATCAGTGCGGTGCGTTCGGTGACCCGTTTCCTGCGGTATGAGCCCAGCCTTGCCACCGCAACCGACGCCGAGCTGGAACGGTTGTTGGCCCGCACACCCGGCAACCTGAACGTCCACTCTCATTTGGTCGACTATTTCCGTTCGCTGCGCAATGGTTACGACGAAATGCTGGGCCGCAGCCCGCAGGAACGCACCGTCTGGGACCTGGTAGATGTCGGGTTGAGTCCCGAACCGGTGTATCGCGGTGCCCGCAAGCGCAAGGGCATCGATTTCGGTGAGATCGAACAGTCCTGGCTGCGCAAGGTTTTGATGGACTGGGCCGCCGATCAAAGCGATGCGCCGAGCGTGCGGGAATGCTTCCGCGCCACACGTCTGGCGTCGATTGCCCTGGGCAGCTGCGGCGCCCGAGGTGATGATCCATCGGCGTTGACTTTTGCCGACGCCACACGAGTCGCCGAGGGCATCGCTGGTGCCACGATGCCCCGCGGGAAGCCTGGCAGCCCGAAGTACCGACGCGACCTCTACAACATCTTCTTCGGCCTGATCACCCACGCACGCCGCCGACAGACCGTTGATATCTCAGCGCAGTTCGTTCCCGACCGCCAACACCTGGCGCTGTATGCCGCGACGCCAGCCGAGGAAGACGGCTCGGGCAAGGCGATCCCGGCCCTCATCCAACGCCAGCTCGATGCGAATCTGGCCACCATCGGCGATGGGTTCCAGCATGGGACGCTCTCGAGTGAGCTGACGCACCTGATGTTTCGGACCGCCTACATCGTGTTGCGTGACACTGGACGTCGGCCGCTGGAAGTGGTCAGCCTCAAACGCAACTGCCTGCGCCGCGACGCCCACGGTTCACCCATCCTGGTGTATGACAACCACAAAGCGGGTCGGATGAACCGGCAACTGCCGATCGTGGCGAGCACCGCCGACGCTATCGAAGAATGGGACACGACCCACCGCCCGCAGCAATCGACAGACGACAGCTACTTGTTTCCCGGTGCACTCGCCCGGCACCGGCACCTGCTGACCTATCACCTCAGCACCGTCCTGCGCAGTTGGGTCGACAACCTCGACCGGCTGGACACCAACGAGGTCGACGCCACCGGATCGCCGCTGCCGTTCGACCGGAAGCGAATCTACCCCTACGCATTTCGGCACTCGTATGCGCAACGTCACGCCGACAACGGTGTCGCTGTCGATGTCTTGCGTGACCTGCTCGATCACCGCTCCATGAGCACCACGACCGGCTACTACACCATCACCGCCGACCGTAAACGCGAAGCAGTAGAGGTGGTCGGACAGTACGCCGCGGATCGCACCGGATCATCAGCCCCAATCGCTGTCAACAGCCGGTATCAGGTCGGTTCTGTGGCAGTGCCTTTCGGCAATTGCATCGAACCCTCCAACGTCAAAGCGGGTGGGCATGCCTGCCCCATCCGGTTTCAGTGCGCCGGCTGCGGGTTCTATCGGCCCGATCCGTCCTTCCTGCCGGCGATCGAGGAACACCTGGTGGCACTCAAAGCCGATCGTGAAACCGCGCAGGCGTTGGGGTCGGCTCCGTTCGTGATCGACAATCTGTCCGCCCAGATCGCAGCATTCCAGCAGGTGCTCTCCGTAATGCGCGACAACCTCGATCAACTCGACCCTGCAGATAAGCTTCGTGTCGAAGCAGCCTCCGCCACACTACGGAAAGCACGGGCGGTATCGCGTTGCCGCTGACCGTGCTCGACCACCACCCCGGATCCGGGGAACCGCCACGATGACCACCAAACCCGCGCCGTCTACTCGACGGCCCGCCGATGTGTTACGGGAAGCCCGCCGCAGCGCCTCAACACGCAAGCGGGCAGCGGTGTTCCGCACCGTCGATGCCATGCGCCGCGACGGCACCGAGATCACCTACGCCGCCGTAGCCCGCGCCGCGGGGGTGTCGCAATGGCTGGTCTACGCCGAAGGCGTTCGTGAGTACATCGCCGAGGCCCGCGACACCCAGATGACTCAGCAATCACATTCTGCGCGGCGTTCAGACACCGCTTCACAGGCCAGTCTGCGGACAGACCTGGAACTGGCCCGCCAAGACAATAAGGCGCTGCGGGCAGAGATCTCACGTCTGAAGACCATCGTGCACGACCGACTCGGACAGCGACTCGACGCCGAATCCAATGAGTCGCTGCGGCGCCGCATCGACGAACTGGTCGACGCCAACGCTTCCTTGCACAGCGAGAACACCCAACTCGCCAACGAGCTGACTTCGACCCGTGACCAACTGGCCATCGCCGACGACGATCTCGCCGCCGCCCGCACCAGCCTGCGCCGCATGATCAAAAACCACAGTGCCGACATCGGATCAGTCCAGACTGGCGACTGAGGCGACCCTCTCCCAGGGATTCACTGGTGGTCGACACAGAACCGAGACGGCCTATCCGTAACGATTGTTGGTTGAGCGGAGCTCGGAGCAGTTCTAGTCGATTAGCACATGAGTAAGACAGCGAGGACGATCGGCCTGCTGGTTGCACATGTAGCCGACGGCGGCGCGGCAGTTATCCGTAGGACGCGCAGAGGTGTACTTCACTGTCGACGCCGGTAGCGACGGGACTGGCATGGAGTGGCTATGTCAACTTGAACTGGCCCCGGGAGGGCGGGCTGCGCTGGCCCCGGGGTTGGGCGGTGTTATCGGATCAGTTGCCCGCCGAGTAGACGAACAGGCGGGCTTGGCCCGTGGGGAGGGTGCCGGTGGCGACCGAGATCCGGGACGTCAAGCGGTCGGTCGGAGTGAAGGACAGGTACTTCATGTTCGCCATGGCGCAGTCGAAACCGTATTTCTTCCAGGTCTGCTGAAGGCCTCCGGCGATGGAGTTACAGGAGGTGACCGAGAGGGCTGCGGGGGCTCCGTCAACGTGGGGGAAATTTGGGGAGTTGTCGGCTGCCACGGATCCAAAAGCGGCCGAATAAGAGGCATCCCCAGTGACTGGGGGTTTCACCTCGGTCATTTCGATGAGGCTGTAGCTGTCAGGAATGGTGATCCGTAGATCGCGCATCACGTCTCGCGCTTGATCCTCCGATAACGTCGTGACCTCGGGATGCAACATCTGGTCCTCGCTGCAACCTTGAGGCAACGCCGCCACGAAGACGATCGCGACGGCAGCCAGCCACCCGCGCTTGGTCTTCATGAGCCGCGTGATGGTCATTGTCCTGGCAGGTAGGTCTGGAGGCTGCTGACCCCGAATGTGTTGAAAGTGCGGGCGTAACCGATGTCGCGCAGAGTGCTCAGTTCATCGATCACTGTCTTCTTGGCTGCATCGACCGGATCGTTGGTTACTGCACCGAAATTGGTGAGGGTATCGGGGCTGTGGTTGTAGTCGGTGAAGTCGTAGACGTAGAAGCGCTGCGAGATCACGGGCTGCGTCTGAGCAGCCGATGCGACCTGGGTGACGATCTGCACCCGATAGCGACCCAACGCATAGACATTTTCAGGCAAGCTTCCCGACACCTCGATCCACCCTGGGATGTCGCTCGTAGTGGTGTTGAACACCTCGGTGTAGGTGGGTTGCCCTGAGACTGCTGCGGCAGTGAGTGCGCTACTTCTGGCTTGCTTGAGCAAATCAGGCAAAGAACCAATCGGAGTGCTGTCTTGTGCATTGTAGCCGCCGTTGTACGGATCGGTGCCCAAAGCGTCCGTCTGTGCCGTGGACAGGTGGAAGTCCTGGCCGATCGACGGATCACCGGTACTGCTCTGATTGGCTAGATAGTGCTGGATCAGGTCTGCTGCAGTGTCCCAGTCGCGCACCCTCAGGTACTCGGCTGCAGCCTCGCCGTCTGCGCGGCCTCCGATGCCTGATGCCAGCCGTTCAGCTATTGACATATCCGATTTCCCGAACACGGGGTCGTTCGGGTGCGTCGGCGGGGGCGTCGGTGGGGTGAGGCTGTTGATTGCCGAGTTGTCGACCTTGATGCCGTCGGGGTCGGCGGTGATCGGATACACCGCATCCGGTCGTGGGGTGATGGTTTGGGTGAGGGTTGTTCCGTTGGCGGTGAATTGGGTGGGTTGGGCGGCGCCGGTGGCGTCGCGTGCCCAGGGTGCGGAGAAGCCGTCACCGGTGGCGGTGCCCGCGGCGTCGAGGATGGAGACGGTTTGGTCGGGGTTGACGCGCAGACTGCCACCGTCGGGTACGACCTGGGAGGCGTCGAAGTTGTAGCGGTCGGGTGAGGACGGGTCGGTCAGGGTGACCAGGGTTTGGTCGCCGTCGGTTTGGCCGATGTGGGTGACGCTGAACCCGCCCCGCACGCCTTGAGTGGGATCGGTCGCAGTCGACGGGGCCGACAACGAGCGGGAGCCGTTGCGCCGTGACGCCGCTCCGGCGCCGGCCGCAGCCAACCCGACCACCAGCGCTGTCGCGGGCCCGGTCGGATCATTGGGTGCTGCCGGGGTGACCGTGGTGGTGGACTGCTCGCCGGGGGCGTATTCGCCCTGAGCGGGGATGACCACGGTCGGGGTCTGCTGCTGCGCAGCCGGCGGCGAGGTCTGTGCCGGTGTGGTGTCCTGCGGGGCCGTGGCTGACTGGGCGGTGTTCTGCTGCCCGCGGGTCGGCGGCGCTTCCCGCACCTGGCTCGGTGTCTGCGCCGGCTGTGACGGTTGCGCTTGGCTGGAGATCCGGGTGTTCACACTGCGATTCGCACCATCGGCGCTCCAGCGGTTGTTGGCGTTGGTCTGCTCAGAAAAGCTCGACCCTGAGCGCTGCGCGCTCGAATCGCTGCTGGAGCTGCGGGTCGACGAACCTTGCCGGTTGTTGTTCGATTTCTTGTTGTCGGTCTTCTTCTTTTTCTTGTTGTCCCCGGGTTTGGAGTGATTCCCACCCGCAGACCCTGGTTTCGGTGTCGCAGAGGCCTGCGCTATCACCGCGGGATCAGCGCTGATCAGCGGGATGACCAGACCCGCGACGGGGACCAGCAGTGCGGTCATCCCGGCCGCGACACCGAGGCGTACCCAGCGGCCGCGATCACCGATCGATCGGGCCGGTACCGCGCGGTGCCGCCCACCAGCGGTGGTAGCACGCAGCGGGCTGGGCACTGCACCTCCTGCGGGGACCTGCACCGGTGCGACCAGCACTGATGGCCACCCCGGCGGGTTGGTGGAGCAAAGATCTGTTCGGCTGCCGCGAGCCGCTGCGTGTGATCCTCGGCTACGCCGGCTCCCGGTCGAGTATCCCGTCATGACTACCCCCCAGTTGTTTCCCGCGTCCCCAATTCGGCCAGCAATAATGGCCGAGGCTTACGTGGTGTAGTCGGGAACCGGGCGCCAAACCGAACGCCACCCGGCGGTGACCTCGCACACAGCCTTACCGGTATGGACACGCGCTACGATCCGACCGCAGCAACATGTCCTGACCGAAGGCGGCACAGCGGCGTGGAGCTCGAACTCATCAAGAGCAGTGAACATCTACCGATCTGCGTCACGGCGCCCCGAGGAGCCCATAGGTTGTCCATTGGTGGTCTCTCCAGCGCAGGTACACCGCGGTACTGACACCGTGAGATGGCGGACAGCGATGGCCGTCAGGACCTCCAGGTAGTGATCCAACAGGACACTGGACCCACCCCGGATCGCGATCCGTGGATGCGTCGTGACCAGGGTGCGTCCGTCGAAGACCACCACTTCGTTGGCCCGCAAAGAGACCCGGACCTTGCGGCCGATGAACCGCACCGGCACCGAATACTTCGCCATCCGCACCGTGATCAACGCCGAACGATCCACCCGCGGAGTCAGCACCAAACCAGGATCAAACGGCTCAAACGGCAACGCCGCCAACAGGGGTTGCTCGGTGGCGAAATCCTCCCCGATCGTGCGGATCCGATCACCGACACGCCGGTGATCATCCTCGGCTTCCCAGCCGCGGATCCGCTCATTAAGCTCAGCCAGCGAATCCACTTCCGGCATCGGGGACAAGCGGTTGCGGCGGAAGCGGCCGACTTCGCCTTCCACACCGCCCTTTTCATGCGCCCCGGCGATACCAGGCTGGCAGTAGAGGGCATCGAACCCGAAGTGTGACCGAAACAGGATCCAACGCTGGTTTTCGGTGCGACGCGGATCCGTGCCATGCAGTACCGCAGCCACTGCGCACGTCAGATTGTCATAGCGGATATGGCGGGTCGGGATACCGCCGATCGCCGAGAACGCCTCAATGTGGCCCTCCAGGAACGCTTCCTGGCCCTGGGTCGGGTAGACCCGGTGAATCGCCTTACCCGAGTGCGCCAGCCAGAACACGAACATGTGGCACTTGGTCTTCACCCCGGCCAGCATCACCCACACCTCACCGAAATCGACCTCGGCTTCCGCCCCGGGCGGGTGTTCCTGCGGGACGAACACCTCCACCCGGCGGCCCGCTTCGATATCGATCTGGGCACGACGCACACGGGCGTAGTCCCGGACGGTTGAATACGACAGATCGACCGCGCCGTGTTCTCAATCAGGCGGTGCAGAATCCGCCGCGCGGTATGGCGCTGCTTGCGCGGGGCTGTCGAATCAGCCCACAACATCGCATCAATCACCGATTTGAACGGGTCAAGTCTCGGCGACCGGCGCACCGGGGTCTTACGTGGTGGGGGCACCGCATCGGTCAGCGCTTGTCTCACCGTGCGCCGGTGCACCCGGTACTTCATCGACAATTCCCGGATCGACAACCCGTCCACCCGGGCGTCCCGGCGAATAGCGGCGAACTGTTCCACTCGTACCTCCAGCGCGACCACCGGCGGCCCCTTTCATCGCAACCCTGATCCGATGGATCAACACTGAGGTGGGGCCAACTCAAACCGTCACAACCACACCGGCGAGTCAAAAAAGGGGCCAAGTGAAACCGTCCTACCGGAGCCACATCAAACTGTCACAGACAATGGAGGACACCTATGTCTGTAGGTATGTACGCGACGACCGCCAGTCCAGCTCATCGATTCGGGTGAGCCCCCCCTGTCGGCCCGATCTCCGGGGTTCTGTCTGCACCTCTCTGGCATGTCTGGCCTCGGGCCGCCGAGCCATCCCTTCAGGTTGCTCGGCGTGAAGGGCCTTTACGATCGGTCCGTGGCCGAGAGTAAAACCGGGTCAAGTCCAGGGACGTGGTGTACGACGTCGTCGTGTGATTCTTCGATGTGATGGTTCAGGCGGGTAGTGCCGCGGGGGTGGCCTCCTGTTCTGCCGGGGTGTTGTTGACGGTGCGTGATTTGCTCAGGACGTCCAGGCCCAGGTAGCGCCGGGACTCGGCCCATTCGTCGTGTTGTTCGGCCAGTACGGCGCCGACGAGACGGATGAGGGCGTCGCGGTCGGGGAAGATGCCCACGACGTCGGTGCGTCGGCGGATCTCCTTGTTGAGTCGCTCTTGGGGGTTGTTGGACCAGATTTGGCGCCAGATCTGTTTGGGGAACGCGGTGAATGCCAGCAGATCCGGTCGGGCCGCTTCGAGGTGGTCGGCGACCTTGGGAAGTTTGTCGGTCAGTGCGTCGATGATCCGGTCATATTGGGCGGCAACCGATTCGGAGTCGGGTTGGTCGAACACTGAGTGCAGCAGGGTGCGCACCCACGGTCACGAGGCTTTCGGGGTGACGGCCATCAGGTTGGTGGTGTAGTGGGTGCGGCAGCGCTGCCACGTTGCGCCGGGCAGGGTGGCACCGATCGCGGCCACCAGGCCGGCGTGAGCGTCACTGGTGACGAGCTTGACCCCGGACAGGCCGCGGGCGGTCAGCGACCGCCAAAACGTCAACCAGCCGGCCCCGTCCTCGGCGGTGGTGACGTCGACACCGAGAATCTCCCGATAGCCCTCGGCGTTCACCCCGACCGCGATCAGCGCGTGCACGTTGACCACCCGACCACTCTCGCGGACCTTGAGCACCAGCGCGTCGGCGGCGATGAACGTATACGGGCCGGCGTCTAGGGGCCGCGTGCGAAACGCCTCGACGGCGGTGTCGAGTTCCTTGGCCATGACACTGACCTGGGACTTCGACAGGCTGGTGATGCCCAACGTTTCGACGAGTTTGTCCATCCGCCGTGTCGAGACCCCGAGCAGGTAACAGGTCGCCACCACGGTGGTCAGGGCCCGCTCGGCACGTTTGCGACGCTCCAGCAGCCACTCCGGGAAGTACGAGCCGTGCCGCAGCTTAGGGATCGCGAGATCCAATGTCCCTGCACGGGTATCGAATTCGCGGTGCCTGTAGCCGTTGCGGGAGTTGGTGCGCTGCGCCGAACGCTGGCCGTACTCGGCGCCGCACAGGGCATCGGCCTCAGCACCCATCAGGGTGTGGATGAACGTGGCGAGCAACTCGCGCAGCACATCGGGGTGGGTGGTGGTGAGTCGTTCGGCCAGCACGGTGGGCAGGTCGATATTCTGGGCAGCGGTCATCGCGTGTGTTCCTTCTTTGCTCGAGTGACTTTGGACGGTCCCTCGAAGAATCACGCGATGACCTTCAATCACTCGGCTACGACACGCCGGTACCGCTGATCAGGCCCGACTCGTACACCACTCTGCTGGACGCAACCCGCGGGTGGCCCCGGCGCCTCATTAGGGCCACCGCTGGTGCACCTACCCGGCAGTATCGACCATCCGTTCCCCATCATGGGTGTCGACGACCTGTCGGAGAGTATCCGTGACTTCGAAGGCCACGAATGAGCAACCGCAACACCATGCACACCCCGATCCCCCGTTTACCCATAAACACCGCACCCTTGCACGGACAGGAGGTTCTAGGGTCGTGAACATGAACACCGATAACATGCCGGAATCTGCGCGCAGGCTGCGCCAGGAACTGCTCCACGGCGGACTGATCGACTGGGTCAGTCTGGTTGACGCGGATGCCCGAGCGGCGAAGTACTGCCCCGACCTCCCCAAGCCGCAGCGACACGAACTCCTGCTCGACACCCTGCGTGAACTGGTGGCCGAGGGCTTGTTCCTCGCAGGGAGTTTGGACACCCCGGACGGCCGATTCGCCGCGTTCGACGAACCACTCGACGAGGTCATGGCGCGAATCCGCCACGCCTACATCGACAACAACAATGACCGCGACCACTGGGTGTGGCGGTTCTGGTTCAAGCTCACCGACAAAGGCACCGCTGCCGCCACCGAGACTGACCGCGGCCGCGAAATCGCCCGCAGCGTCGAAGAGGACATGCGCCGCCTCGCCGCGCAGCGAGAACAACAGTGACCCGCGATCGGGCACCGTCGCGTCGATCGACACGATGACCTACCGCACCGATGTCTCTGATTGGCGCAACTCCGAGACCAGGGCCATGGACACCGTGACGCACGATTTGTCCAATGCCGCGCACGATCGGCAGGCCACCGGCGCCGCGATAAGATTTCTCTTCACCGGTTCAGGGTCGGTGTTGTTCACTCAAGGTCATCGCTAGATGGAGCTGGTATCCCGCCGCAACGTTGGTCGCGCTGCTGCCGCGTCGGGGTGGGCGGTGGTGGCCGGCGTCGTGGTGGTGGGCGTCTCGATCGTGGGCGTCTTCCTGTTCTTCTTGTGCTGGCTGTTCTTCGGATGGTCTGACGACGTCACCCGTGTCACCGAGCCTCGGCCCGCGGAGGGTGTACGCCAGCTCAATGCGGAGCTGGTCCCGGCGGCGGCGGTCCCCGCCGATTTCACCCCGTTCAAGGCGTGGGCCAGTGAAACGACCTGGATGGAGGACTACCACAACATCGAGGTGGCGTTCACCACCACCATGGCCGCAAGCGACGCTTATCTTGCCCGCGTGCAGGCTGGTGACCTGACCCGCTACAGCCACGCGCCTTCGTGCCCCTCAGCGGTACCCGCACCCACCTCTGGGTCTGCCCGCCCCGGTTCCACCGAAACGCTAGACCGCCCCGCCCCGCAGGAGATCGGGGCAGGGGTGCAACGGTGGTACGCCAACGGGGTTTTCGACCCCTGCGCCGAGGTGGACTCCTGGGACATCCCGCCCACCATGTTCACCGACCCGCGCGCGAAAACCGGCAAACCGATCAACAGCGTCAGCGGCGGCGGGTACGGCGGCATCTACCGCCAACACGACCGCGACAAACCTGACGACCCCGCCGCCGTCAAACTCGTCATCTCCTTCGGCGTCGGCTCACCCTGAGTCCGCTGGAAAATATGACACTGCAGACGTTCTTCGCTGGTCTCAGCCTCGTGTCGGGGATGGTGTCTACGAACCGTTGGTCACCCACCGTTCGTGGACAAGGCCGGGCAAATCCAGCCGCAAGCGGTCACCTACCGCTTTCTCCATATCCAATACCCCGGGGAGTAGCCGTGATGGCCAGTCGCAAACGCCTCGCCATCATCGTCGTTGCGCTGGTAGGTATCCCCGTGATGTCGGCGCAATACACCATGTGGGACCGCTACGGCGTCTTCGACTGGTGGTCCGCCCAGCCTGAGTTCCTCAAAATCAACGGCCGCGATTACGAGCGAGGCTACGACCGTGCGCCTGCCCCGCATTACTGCGTGTTTGACACGATGTTCCCGTTCGACTACCCAATCGCTGCGGCGGTGAAGGATGGACCTGACGGATCACCGTGCGGGACACGCGATAGCACGGGTGTTTACCTGCGGTGGAAAGACGGCAGGTGGACCGCGTATGGGTTGCTCGGGGGGCCCTAAGATCACGATGGTGAGACCAGAATCTGCGCGCAACCTGCGCCAGGAACTGCTCTACGACGGGCTGTACGACTGGGTTAGCCTGGCTGAAGCGGATTCGGACGCGGACAAGTTCTGCCCCGACGTCCCCGAGCCGCAGCGGCGCGAGCTCCTGCTCGACACCCTACGTGAACTGGTTGTCGAGGGTCTGTTCGACGCGGGGAGTCTGGACACCCCGGACGGCCGGTTCGCCGCGTTCGACGAACCACTCGATGAGGTCATGGCACGGATCCGCCACGCCTACATCGACTGCAACGACGACACGTCGCACTGGGTGTTCCGGTTCTGGTTCGAGCTCACCGATAAGGGCACCGCGGTAGCGACCGAGACCGACTACGGCCGCGAGCTCGCCCGTGGGGTCGAAGAGGACGTGCGCCGCCTCGCCGCAGATCAGGAGTTGCAGAGCGACCCGCTCTACCGGGGTGGTCGAGGCAGCCAGTACCGACTCCCCGACAGCACCGTGGTCCGGTTCGGACACAGTAAGAAGTTCGGGCCAACTATCGCCATATCCATCCCCAAGGGCCAGGCCACGTTGCCAGACGGTCGGTTGATCAAGGTGCACGTGGACCCCGCCAACGGCGGTGATATCAATTTCCCGACCCTGCCGGCACCGTAGCCGCCTCCGCCCGGGCCGAAGAGGACGTGCGCCGACTCTCCGCGCAGCGAGAACAACCGTGACTCCTGATTGGGTGGCCTTATCTGTACGTAGTGTCCACGGCGCGCCGTTTCCGCTCGTACATCCCAGTGCCACATGTGTATAAGGTCTGTGGGCCTGTCGGGCAAGCTATACATGTGCACACCGAGGATGGCGCTCCGGGCCGGTGGACATCCTTGGCTGCCGCTGGACATTTCGGTCGTCAGTAAGGATTGAAGTCGGAGTGCTGATCGTGGTCGATTGTCGCTTGCCACCAACTGCGATGGCGCCATCCGTCAGATAGTGCGACGACGACAGTTCTCGGTGACCGGGGAACTCCTTTGAGGGCAACAGCTTCGATGAATGCGACGTGCGGCGGCCCGCGGCGTCGGCTCGTTCCTCCTGCCCTTCATCGACAGAACCGTAGGGATGACGCAATTCCTGGGGTAGATGACATTGCGTGAGCAGGACGGGCAAAACGAACTCTCGGAAGATGTTGTCGACATCTTTCCCGTCTGGACCCGGAACGTAGAACGCCGTCACTCCGACGGGTATCTGGGGCGGGTACAGAATCGGATGCCGCTCGACGCTGGCGCCGATGGCGTCGTGGACGGACTACGCGAAAGCTTCGCTGCCACCGACCGACGGCAAGGTACCGAGATTGAACGCATGGGGCGACCTTGCTAACCAGTCCAGGCGGTTGGCCACCAGCGCGACGAACTGTTCGGGGTTGATCTGCCCCGGGGTGTCCGGAGACTTCTCCTGTTGGGAAGGATGGACACGTGGGTTCGAAGTCATCAAGGCGGTATCCAGACGAGCTGAAGCAGCGGGCGGTGCAGATGGTGGCCGATCTGCGCAGCGACACCACCTCGGAGTGGGAAGCGATGGGCCGGGTCGCTGACCTACTGGGTGTCGGCACCGCTGAAACGGTGCGCAAATGGGTCCGCCAGGCCGAGATCGACGCCGGGCAGCGAGCCGGGCAGACCACCGAGGAATCCGAGGTACTGCGCAAGCTGCCCGCGAGAATGCCGAACTCAAGCGGGCCAACGCGATCTTGAAAGCGGCATCGGTTTTCTTCGCCGCCGAACTCGACCGGCCCTCTCCGTAGTCGTGGAGTTCATCAGCGCCCACCAGCACCAGCGGGTGGGTGCCGATGGTCTCAAATGGGGTGTCGAGTCGATGTGCGCCGTTCTGTCCGAGTGCGGCGTCACGATCGCCCCGTCGACGTATTACTCCCACCGCGCCCGCGGCGGCCCATCGAAGGCTGACTGGGCTGACGCGCAGGTGATCGACGCGATCTACCGTCTCCGTCAATCCAACCCGCTGTATCGCGTCCTGGGTGCCCGCAAGACATGGATTGTGTTGCGCACCAACGGACTCGATGTCTCACGGTGCGTGGTGGAGCGGGTAATGCGGGAGATGGGATGGCGCGGCGCCTGCAAGCGGCGCCGGGTCCGCACCACCATCGCTGACCCGGCCGCGACACGGGCACCGGATCGGGTGCAGCGGCGATTTGTCGCCCAGGCTCCTGACCTCTTGTGGGTGGCCGATTTCACCTACTGCCGAACCCGCGCCGGCTGGGCCTACACCGCCTTCGTCACCGACGTCTACGCCCGCAAGATCGTCGGCTGGAAGGTGGCCACCGAGATGACCCAAAGGCTCGTGACCGATGCGATCAACCACGCCATCGACGCTAGAAAGCGTTCCGGTACAACAGCGTTGGAGTCGCTCATTCATCACAGCGACGCGGGCTCGCAATACACAGCGATTGCCTTCACCGAACGGCTGGCCGCCGAAGGCATCCTGCCCTCAGTGGGATCGGTAGGCGATAGTTTCGACAACGCCCTGGCCGAATCGGTGAACAGCAGCTACAAGACCGAGCTCATTGACCACCAACCGCTTTAGCCCGGCGCCACCGAGCTGTCCCTGGTCACCGCCGAATGGGTCGCCTTCTACAACCGCCAGCGGCCTAACGGCTACTGCCAGGACCTCACGCCAGACCGAGCTGAAGCGCTCTACTACCATCGCCAGCGGCACCCTCAGACCGAGGAGGCACTCAGATAAGAGAACCTCCCGACACACCGGGGAGGGTCAGCCCACTTACTAATTCGCGCTCCGGGCACGGTCGTTGTTCGCTAGCTCACCGGTTTGGTGCAGATGGCGAATCGGCGTATGGGGTGGGTGTAGCCGCCGTCTGGGCAGCCTTGCACGGTGGTGGTGTTCAGGAGCTGGTTGGCGGCTTTGAATCGGTTGATTGCCGCTGCGTCGTCACACGCTACTTTGGTGATTTGCATGCCAAGGCTGATGCAGCCGGCGGCGTCCCACGCGAGATCGAGGCATGCCGTCCATTCCTGTCCGGTATCCCGAAAGTGCAGATATCGGTCGGCATCTTCGACACATTCTTGGGGAACGGTGACTCGCTGAATCACGATGTAGGCGTGGGGTTTTGAACAGTCAACGATGTTGAGTTGTGATTGTTCAGCGATGCCTTCGACGTTGCCGCAGCCGCCCACCGGCGCTTGGGTCTCACCTTGGTCGGTGGTGGCGGCGGGAACTGGGAATTGGCCGGGGATATGTGCGTAGTCGGGCGCGGGTGGTGCAGTGGTTGCCGAACTGAGCTGATTGGGCTGCGCAGCGGGGGTATTGGTGCACGCGGCGACGGAAAGCGCCAGGCAGATAACGAGTGCCAGACGGGCACGTTTGTGAAAGGTCATGGTCAGCGGCCTCAGTCGCCAATTGGTGTTGGTGGAATTGTCGGCCGTTGGTATGGGGATACCCACATGGCCTGGTCGTCGACGACGGTCGGTTTCATCGGCATGTTTCCATCGGGGCACGGGGGCCAACTCACCGACTTCCCCCTGACCCGGAGCCCCTCGACCATCGCTGTCGAAATTTGGTCAGCGACCCTCACAACCTGTTGGCATGGGCCACGAAGAAGGTAACAGTGATGATCGTGGGGGATCTTCTGCCGGGTGACCAGTCGGGGTGGAGTGCGCATCGGTGGTGGCAGGTGGGCTTCGCGTTGATCGTCATGGTGCCGCTCGCCGCGGGTGCCAGCCACGCCGTCACAGCTCCGCATCGGCGGAAGGCCGTTGACGTGATCGAACACAAGTAGAAGTGATTCTGGACACGATGAAGAATTCTGGTGATTGTCAACACGATAGATCGCTCAGAGCCTCACGAGTGGGTCTGCCCTGGTGTACTTATGCCGGCGGTCGGATCTGAGGCAACTACGCGTTTGCTGCAAGGTCCGACTCCGAGTCAGCGCTCGATCACAGTCACCCGGTGGCGTGATCCTCGGGATACTGCAGGGGGAGTCTATGAGGTGCCTTCATTTCGGACGTGCTCGGTTGTCCATGATTGCCGTGGTAGTCTGAACCGTCCCGAGTTTGATGCCGGCTTCATGTTTGAGACATCGCCGGCTCGGACGCTCGGAGTTGAGCGTAGTAGGTGCTCTCGTATTCCTCGGGTGGGATGTAGTCCAAGATGCTGTGCAGACGGCGGTTGTTGTACCAGTCGACCCATTCCATCGTCGCGTACTCGACGTCGTCGAGGGTCCGCAACGGCCCAGGCCGAAACGGGCTCCCGGTGCTGATGGCCTCGGTCTTGAACAACCCGATGGTGGTCTCCGCCAACGCGTTGTCGTAGGCATCCCCAACGCTGCCGATCGATGCCGCAATACCCTCTAGCACAAGGGTTTCCGCGAAAGAGATCGACGTATACTGCGATCCGGCATCGCTATGGTGGATCAACCCTTCAGACACCTGCCGGCCGTGATGATCACGGCGCCACAACGCCATCTTCAGCGCAGTGGTGACCATGGCGGTGTCCTTGACCTTGGACACTTGCCAGCCCACGATCGCCCGGGAGAAGCAGTCGATCACCAACGCCACATACACAAACCCCGCCCAGGTCGGTACGTAGGTGAAGTCGGTGACCCACTTGCGGTTGGGTGCGGCGGCGCTGAAGTCGCGGTCCAGCAGATCGACTGGCCGATCGGCACCCTTGTCGGCAATGGTGGTGCGGTGCCTTCGGCCGCGAGTGATGCCCGACAGGCCCTCGTCGCGCATCAGCCGTTCTACCGTGCATCGGGCGACGCGGTGGCCCTGCCGGCGCAGGTGGGCGGTCATCTTGCGCCGCCCGTACATGCCCTCGGGAGTGCCGACGGTGGCCAGCAGCGCGTCTGTGAGCTGCGCATCCGAGCGCTTCCGCGCTGAGGGGCCGGCGGTCTTCCAGTTGCGATACGTCCGTGGGGCAACCTGCACACCCTGCTCACGCAGGACTGCGCAGGTCGACTCGACCCGGTATCCGGCCGCGCGCATCTGGTCGATGAAACCGCAGATCAGCGGTGGCGCGGGTCGAGCTCCCGCGCGAAGAAAATCGAGGCCGCCTTCAGAATCTCGTTTGCCTCCTTGAGATCCCGAACTTCACGCTCGAGTTCGCGGATGCGCTGCGCCTCAGCAGTCGTGACACCCGGACGCTCGGTGGCATCGACCTGGGCCTGCAACACCCACCGACGCAGCGACTCCACACCAACCCCGACCTTCGGACCGATCGCCTGGCAGGCGGAATACACCGACCGATACTCACCGAGATGATCGAGCACCATCTTCACCGCACGCTCGCGCTGCCCGACCGGGTAATGCTTGGCCATACTCGCCATCCTTCTCACAGAAGGAAGCGGCATCAAACCCGGGACGGTTCAGCTCGCCTAGGGTGGAGCGCGACCCCCAACCCCAGCCAGATGGCCCCTAGACCCCCAAATCGGTCCACTGATACCGGCGTGCTTCACCCGGCTGCAGATTCGGCGGTGCCGGCTGGCCGCGGCAGCCCTGTCTGCACATCCAGACTGTGTACTAGTTAACTGCGGAGGCGAAGTGTGTCAGCCGTTACCCCTACAGCGAACCGCTCTGCGTCGCGCAGACTCTAGGCTCAATGTGTGCCGCATACATCGATCGACACCCATTGTGCGCGCTGTCTGCAGACAGCCCCGCCGGTGGGCCATCCTGCTGAGCAGTTGTGGACACCACTGGTCATTAACTCGCGGTGGGCCTTCGTCATTGAATGCCCTCAGTGCCAAGAGGATTCGTAGAGTACTCTGGGAAGCCGTCCAAGGTTCGACGCCATCAGGGTCTGCTGCAAGATCAGATGGAGGGCAAATACCTGCCGACTGTGCCCTTCTGACGTGGCGCCCGCCGGATCGCGGCCAGTCCTCCGGCTGGGTCGGCCGCGCCCCAGTCCCTCGCAAATCAGCCATCCTCTCAATCCAAACTACGTAGATCACTTCATGTTTCGGACTTATAGTGAGGAATCCCGAGTCATGGTAAGCCGATTGACAAGTCGGCGCGATCCACTCAACTTCGACCACCAACCAGCACTGAACCGGGACATGATCGCCCACCTAGGCACCGGCGCGTTCCTGACCAAGGCCTCCAACGTCGTACTCCTCGGGCCACCTGGGACCGGCAAAACCCACCTCGCCATCGGACTGGCGGTCAAGGCCGCTCAAACCGGGCATCGCATCGCGTTCGCCACCGCCGTGGACTGGGTCGCCCGTCTCAAGGCCGCCCACAACGCCGGCAGGCTTCCCGCCGAGCTGGCCAAGCTGCGCCGCATCGGGCTGCTCGTCGTCGACGAAGTCGGCTATATCCCATTCGAGCAAGATGCGGCGAACCTGTTCTTCCAGCTGGTCTCCAGCCGCTACGAACATGCCTCATTGATCCTGACTTCCAACCTGCCTTTCGCCCGCTGGGGCGACGTGTTCGGCGATCAAGTCGTGGCCGCGGCGATGATCGACCGCATCGTCCACCACGCCGACGTCCTGACCCTCAAAGGCTCCAGCTACCGGCTCAAGGACACCGGAATCGACACCCTGCCCTCCGCCAGAGCCGACAACACGGCACAATAACCACGACCACGTGGCCTACTTTTCACCGTCGCTTCTGGCCTGGGTTTGGACCGTCGTCAACACCGGTACATCCTCAGATATCCGAACAGATAGGCGCGGTGGCGCGCGTGGCGTTCGAGTTCTCGCGGATGGTCAAGATCGTTGTCGTCGCCCTGACTATTTAGTGCCCATGCCCCCATAGGATCCCCCTCCATGGTGAGTCGGGCAAACACATGTCAACCCGGCCCGGCTCAACTGTTAACGGACTTCACGGACGATACAGGGGGTTGCGCAACTTGGTGCTGGAAATTTGCCAGGTTTGCGTGATTTTTACAAGCGAGCTGGAGTTTTGCAAACCGCCCGCATTGCTTCGGAATGCGCTACGCGCCCACGAGTGCGCGCCGGGACGTCGACGATGGCATTGAATGGCCGCAACGGCAGCACCGGCGGCGGCACATTCTCGTTCACGAGATGCTTTTTATTGCAAGCAGTTCCCGCGCCGGTCGGCGTCGATGCTTAATGCGTCATTGGACCGACCACGGTCAGCGCTGCAGTGCCGTTCGGGGGACGTGCTTGAGCCCACCGTCCAGATTGGGCATATCGACGTACTCTGGCCGTGACCAGTTGGCTTCGTTCGAGTGGGGCAGAACGTGCTCCTCGACGTTGCCGGCCGGATCGCGGTTGGGTGACAATCCCACTCGATCGAGCACCGAATAAGCTGCCTCGGCGACGCGCTGTGTGGGATTCTCGGGCGCCGGCAGCGACAACCACAGCTGGGTGCGCCCGCGCTCCAGAATCAGCTGACATGCGCTGTCACCGCCATAGAATCCTTCACGGGCGAAGCCGTCTGTCATCGCGGCGTCCCGGGTGAGGTAAATCCGAGCGTGCAACGGGCCACTGCACCACTCTGGCGGACAAGGATGGATCAAGGCGTCCAGCCACGAATCTATGTACACAGCGAATGCGCTGGTTACTACGCCCTTCGCCCACTCCTCGACTTCGCTCACGCGGAAATCGGCGACGTAAACAGTGGGGTCGGATCGCTGCGGGGCGGGCAATCGAAGCGGAAACGCCGAACCGTCGACCTTCACAGCACTCAATACTCCGGCAAGGACATCCAGATCTGAGGGATGATCGGCGTAGGCGATCTGTTCAGCGAGGACACGATGGACACCGAATTCGACCGCGCCCCTGTACACATTCGCTGGGCCCGTACCATCGAAGGAGCCCGGTACTGCATGGTCGATCCCCACCCAGGTGCCAGATCGCCCGTCGTGCGCAAGCATCAGCGGCACACGAGTATGCGATCGATCCGAGAACGCATCTAGAGGCAAGGCGGACATGGCTAAGATGTCGGCCTCGACTCGGCCGGTGATCAACCGATCAACCCGAAACTCGTTATCGTCAATAAACTGTGCGATGTCAGCCACGTTGACCACAAGAACGCGGCCGGCCTGATCGTCGGCGGGAGGGTCTGCTGCACGATCAGGTGACAGTTGCGGTCACGCAGCCTGACTGGCCGGTGTGGTCATACTCGCTTCGTATTCGATCGGGGTCAAGCGCCCGAGGCCGGCCTGGCGTCGGCGTCGGTGGTAGGTCCGTTCGATCCAGGTGACGATGGCGATCCTCAACTCCTCGCGGGTGGCCCAGCGGCGGCGATCGAGCACGTTCTTCTGTAGGAGGCTGAAGAAGCTCTCCATGGCCGCATTGTCGCCGGCGGCACCGACGCGGCCCATCGAGCCGACCATGTCGTAACGACCCAAGGCGTGAACGAACTTTCGGCTTCGAAATTGACTGCCGCGGTCGCTGTGCAGAATGCAACCGGCCACTCCACCTCGTCGTGCAACCGCACTACTGAGCGCGGTCGTGGCCAACCGGGATTTCATCCGGGAGTCGATCGAGTATCCGACAATGCGGTTGGAGAACACGTCCTTGATTGCGCACAGGTAGAGCTTGCCTTCGCCGGTCCGGTGTTCGGTGATATCGCTGAGCCACAACTGATTTGGTGCATCTGCTGTGAAGTCGCGCTCGACGAGATCGTCGTGCACCGGCGGCCCGACTTTGCCGTTCTTGCCGCGCTTCTTGCCGAACACGCTCCACAACCGATTCTGCGAGCAGATGCGCCAAGCGGTCCGCTCGGCCATCGGCTCACCAGCATCGCGGGCCTCTTCGACCAGGTAGCGATACCCGAACTCCGGATCGTCGCGGTGGGCGTCGAACAGGGCGTTGGCGCGGTAGGCCTCGACGAGTTCGGCGTCAGTGATCGGCTGGTCCAGCCAGCGGTAATAGGGCTGGCGGGCGAGCTTAAGTACCCGGCACGTCACCGCGACGGGAATCCCGTCGGCGGCGAGCTCCTTCACGAGCGGGTAGACCCTTTTCCCGGCAGATTGGCCTGCGACAAATACGCGGTCGCCCGGCGCAGGACCTCGTTTTCCTGCTCCAACAACTTGATCCGCCGCCGCGCATCCCGCAGCTCCGCAGACTCGCCGGTGCTCTTCCCGGGCTTGGTGCCCTCATCGATATCGGCTTGGCGAATCCACTTGTGCAGCGTCATCGGGTGCACACCGAAATCAGTAGCGATCTGCTCGATCGTCACACCGTCATCGCGGTTACGAGCGACCCGCACAACATCGTCACGGAACTCTCGGGGGTAGGGCCTGGGCACAAGGACATCCTTCCAGCTCACCCGTCCCGGGCAAGCCAACTCAGATGTCACCTATTCGTGCAGCAGACCCCTTTGGGGAGAGCACAAAGTACGGACCGACTAGCGACATACTTTTACCGGCGGATCAGGTGACGCTGCCCGACGGCGGCAGAATCAAACTGCACGTGGACCCCGTCAAGGGTGGTGACATCAACTTCCCGACCCCACCGCCGCCTGCGGAGCCGGCCGAGGCTGCTACGCAGGCCGCGGAGGTACCCGAATCAGGTTCGGCCGCGTCAGCTACGCCGAAAGCACCAGTGCTGGAGCCCGCCGCACCGAAACCGCCGGTGGCCGAGGCGCCGGTGGTGGAGGGCCTGCCGGTCCTCGGCGAGGGTGGCCCCGGTGCATTATTGGGGCCGGAACTGGTGCACCTGCCCGGCAGTATCGACCATCCGTTCCCCATCCTGGGCGAAGGCGATCTGTCGGAGAGTATCCGTGACTTCGAGGGTCACGGATAAGGAGCCGCATCAATGCACACCACCAACCAATTCGTCCACAACACCGCACCCGGCACGAACAGGAGGTTCTAGGGTCGTGACCATGAACACCGATACACCACCAGACTGCGCGGGCAAACTGCGCGAAGAACTGCTGTACGACGGACTGTCCGACTGGGTCAGTCTGGCCGACGCGGATTCGATGGCGACGAAGTACTGTCCCGACGTCCCCCAGGCGCAACGGCAAGAGCTGGTCCTTAGCACCCTGTACACCCTGGTCGCCGAAGGCTTGTTTCTCCTGGGGCATCGGGATACCCCAGATGATCGGTTCGCCGCATTCGCCGAACCTCTCGACGAGTCCATGGCCAAGATTCGTCATATTTACGTCGGCTACTACGACACCCCTATCGAGTGGGCGTTCTGGATTTGGCTCCAGATCACCGACAAGGGCACCGCAGCAGCTACCGAGACCGACCGCGGCCGCGAAATCGCCCGCAGCGTCGAAGAGGACATGCGCCGCCTCGCCGCACAGCGAGAACAGCAGTGACATTCGGTGCGCCCTGAAGAGGCGGCATCCTGGATGGATAGGGACGGATGACCGACTCGTTGGTAAGCAATGGTGCGGGTGATTTTCGTGTGCTGACTGGGTTTCCGAAGCCATGACGCGCACAGACGATTTCGATACATCGATGAGGTTGAGACAGTTCTTCGGAGCGTACTTTCACGAGGACTGGTCACTCGATGCAAACGACAGCCAGGAGGTCGTGGAAGATTACTTGGCGGAAAACAAGGTGTCACCCGAGCAAGCGGCCAAGCTCGCGGCAAAAATCGATCAGATCGTCGCGACACACCCGGAATCGGAGTTGAAGCGAGCGCTATTCGATACCTGGCACTCTTACTACGTCGCCATTGCGCCAGAAACATACGCCTCGTGGCTAGCGGGGATAGCTGCCCGCTTCCGACAAGTGACATAACGATATCGGTCGGCCCTCCAGTTACGACCTAGCGCAGAGGCCGATGGGACGCCTGCGGAGGCCGCGGCCGCTAAGCCTTCTGGGCAGGCAGCGCCAAAGCGCTGGTGGTGGAGGGCCTGCCGCTCATCGGGATCGGCGCGCAGACATGACCGCGGCAGAATTTGCGCAGGGCATCGACAGCTAGGGGAGCACGGTGTTAAAAATGGCCCAGGGTAGCCACCGCCGCGATTGAGATTTGCGAAAGAGAAGTAGCAAGATAATGTCAGTCAAGCTACAGCGCGCCGAATCAAATGACGCCATTATAAACAGATTGAAGACTGTATACGATGGCGCAGGGCAGCTATTCTCTACACGTGGTGTCAAAATCGTTGATAGGGCGATCAGCAAGGGGACCATTCGCGGGCACATTGGCATGCAGTTGCTCTTTGAGCCAGCGATGTTGCTTCGCCTGACCGCTACACCTGACACGGTTTGTGAGCTGGCAGATATAGCCAAGGACGTTCCGTTCGTCGGCAACTACACCGCGTGGAGCCCGGCTCAGTCAACGCTCGCAGCTGCTTATCGCGTGCTCTGCCTGCGCGGGGACGTGCGTGCCAGCGACGTTGAACTGTGGCTGTCCCTGCCGGAAAATGGTGGTATCGCGGGTCCGCCCGTCATCCACGAGGCCATGCAAAACCGCCTCCGCGGTGACCTCTTGGACCACTTCAACCAGGCCTCCTACCAACCGCCCCTCAAGCTACCGCAGTTCTCCTTCATCATCGGCAAGCTCAGGGAGCTGGGCGTGATGTGGGCATTTGGCGGCTCAGAGGTCTGGAATCGCCCCCGGATCGATCAGGAAATTGCAGGTGTACATCAGCAGTTAGCGGACTTTCTCGTCTAGCTTGTCGGGGCGTAGTCGGCACCCCGCCGCGTAGAAGCCAACATGCGGCGGCCACAAGGCGTCCACGCACGCTCCAGAGTCCAACTGGATCGCAGCGTTGCCGGCTCAGCGGACGCACAGTTCGTGCAGGTTCACCCGTCACGGAAGACCCTGGTGTCGATGGGCGACTGCGGGATGCGCTTCGACTGAAAGGGTGACGGATGGTCGATGAGTTGGCCGGTCAGGTCACGCTCGCAAGTCAGAGTGAGACAGAGGGTGGATTGCGCGACATCAGGTGAAGTCGACCGTTGTCCTCGCGTCCATACACCTGTGCACCGGCCAGTGCAGGTGCGCCGAAGGGAACCGCGGGTCAAGTCCAGGGACGTGGTGTACGACGTCGTCGTGTGATTCTTCGATGTGATGGTTCAGGCGGGTAGTGCCGCGGGGGTGGCCTCCTGTTCTGCCGGGGTGTTGTTGACGGTGCGTGATTTGCTCAGGACGTCCAGGCCCAGGTAGCGCCGGGACTCGGCCCATTCGTCGTGTTGTTCGGCCAGTACGGCGCCGACGAGACGGATGAGGGCGTCGCGGTCGGGGAAGATGCCCACGACGTCGGTGCGTCGGCGGATCTCCTTGTTGAGTCGCTCTTGGGGGTTGTTGGACCAGATTTGGCGCCAGATCTGTTTGGGGAACGCGGTGAATGCCAGCAGATCCGGTCGGGCCGCTTCGAGGTGGTCGGCGACCTTGGGAAGTTTGTCGGTCAGTGCGTCGATGATCCGGTCATATTGGGCGGCAACCGATTCGGAGTCGGGTTGGTCGAACACTGAGTGCAGCAGGGTGCGCACCCACGGTCACGAGGCTTTCGGGGTGACGGCCATCAGGTTGGTGGTGTAGTGGGTGCGGCAGCGCTGCCACGTTGCGCCGGGCAGGGTGGCACCGATCGCGGCCACCAGGCCGGCGTGAGCGTCACTGGTGACGAGCTTGACCCCGGACAGGCCGCGGGCGGTCAGCGACCGCCAAAACGTCAACCAGCCGGCCCCGTCCTCGGCGGTGGTGACGTCGACACCGAGAATCTCCCGATAGCCCTCGGCGTTCACCCCGACCGCGATCAGCGCGTGCACGTTGACCACCCGACCACTCTCGCGGACCTTGAGCACCAGCGCGTCGGCGGCGATGAACGTATACGGGCCGGCGTCTAGGGGCCGCGTGCGAAACGCCTCGACGGCGGTGTCGAGTTCCTTGGCCATGACACTGACCTGGGACTTCGACAGGCTGGTGATGCCCAACGTTTCGACGAGTTTGTCCATCCGCCGTGTCGAGACCCCGAGCAGGTAACAGGTCGCCACCACGGTGGTCAGGGCCCGCTCGGCACGTTTGCGACGCTCCAGCAGCCACTCCGGGAAGTACGAGCCGTGCCGCAGCTTAGGGATCGCGAGATCCAATGTCCCTGCACGGGTATCGAATTCGCGGTGCCTGTAGCCGTTGCGGGAGTTGGTGCGCTGCGCCGAACGCTGGCCGTACTCGGCGCCGCACAGGGCATCGGCCTCAGCACCCATCAGGGTGTGGATGAACGTGGCGAGCAACTCGCGCAGCACATCGGGGTGGGTGGTGGTGAGTCGTTCGGCCAGCACGGTGGGCAGGTCGATATTCTGGGCAGCGGTCATCGCGTGTGTTCCTTCTTTGCTCGAGTGACTTTGGACGGTCCCTCGAAGAATCACGCGATGACCTTCAATCACTCGGCTACGACACGCCGGTACCGCTGATCAGGCCCGACTCGTACACCACTCTGCTGGACGCAACCGAACCGCGAGAGGCTCTGTCCCACAATCAATTCAACCTTATTGCCAACGTTGCCCTGATCCTCAGTTGACCCCTTGATTGGTCGCGAGGCCGCGGCGGGCACCGCTGTCACAAGAAGCTGAACGGGTTGTTCGACGGGCCGGTATCGGGGCGGTTCTTGTCTGTGATGGTGCGCAGGATGTCGGCGATCCCGGGGTCGAGTTCGCTGAGTTCTTCGAGCATTTCGGAGCGACGCTGGTCGACTTCGATGAGCACTCGTGCGACGCGTTGGGCGGCGTTGCGGGCGGCTTGTTGAGCGGTGGCGGTGATCAGGCGTGCGAGCTCGTCGGAGTCGAGGCGCCGGGTGGTGTCGTCGAGTTCGATGTTGAGGACCGCGCCGTTGACGTCCACCCACACGCATACCGAGTCGTCGGGCGAGGTGGCCGAAGTGGCGCCAATGTCGTTAATGGCTTGTTGTGTCTGTGCCAGCAGGGCGGCTTGGCCGTCAACACTGGTGACGTCGATGTAACGGTCCTCGCTCATTCGGGCAGTTTCTCCATGGCTTGGCGGGCGTAGCGGCGTACCGCGGAGTTGGGACTGTTCAGATGCGCCTCGATGCGGGCACGGGCACCTTCGGCTTTCATGGCGATGAGGGCTTTGATTGCGTAGTAGGCCCATTCGGTGTCCAGATAGGCCAGTGCGATGTCGCGGGCTTCTGGGGTTTTCACCTTGCCCATGTATTCGATGAGGGGCCCTTTCGGCCCGTCAGCCGGCAGGGCCGCCAGCACGGCAGCGATCTGAGGGAACTCTCGTTTGGTCGCGACTTTGGCCAGGGCGTGGGCAGCGTAGTCGGGCACACCAATTTTTGGTCGGGGCTGTCGCTTCAGCTGGTCGATGAGCGCATTGACAACTTGCGGGTTGCCGCGCGCGGCGGCATCGTTGAGGTTGCGGATCAGATTGCCGCGGATGGCTTCCCGGTGCGGTGTTTCTGGGCCGGGGATGCGCTCTTCCAAGTGCGTCAGCCAGTCCAGGAAGATCGGGATGCCTTGCGGAATCGACCGGACCTTGGTCAAGTCGTTGACGGTGTAGCACGGCACGCCGACGGCGGCGAGGTCCTCCATGAGGCGGCGGACGAAGCCGTTTTCACCGTCGTGACACCACGCCGGCAGGTTGTCCATCCAGTCTTTGCCCTCGGGCATCCCGGGGTAGCTAATGCGCGGTGTGCCGGTGTCCGCCGATCCGGATGACGGCTGGTTAGCAGTGCGTGGGGACGGTGTTTTGCGCGCCAGGTCGGCGCTGGTCGATTCGATTGCTCCGATGGCGTTTCGCAGCTGCGCGAGCGCCTGGGCCCTGCTGTGGGATGGGGGAACACTCATCGCGCGCCACCGTTGTCCGCGGTGTGGTTAGTGGTCGTCATTGTCGTCAAGTTCCTTGCGTACCAACTGAATCTGACCGGAGTCGATCATTTGTTGGATCTGAGGGTCATTGATCTGGGTGCGGTGATCGACAACGAGGGTCATCGTGTATCCGCGCTCTTTGGCGTACTCGGCTTCGGCGCGGATCTGCTCGCTGTAGGGCCGGACTTCATTGGTGTTTTTCACTTCGACAACGTTGTGGTTGTTGTCGTCGATCAAGTCTGGGACGACCTCGACGTTGTGTCCGTCGAGGGTGACGTTCACCTTCTGCTTGGGCGTCCCGTCGGGGATGCCGGCGCGACGCTCGCCTTCCTTGCCGGCTTCGGAGTTGTCGCTCTCGTCGCGATTGCGCACCGGGTGGGTTTGACGGGGGCTACGGTCCAGGATTGATGACAGCAGTTGTGCGCTGCTGGTGGCGGTGGTGTAGATGCCGGTGTTGGATTTCGCGGCCGTGTCGACGGTGTCGTTGATGCCGTCGATCAGTGCGTCCATGGCGCGCGCGTAGGCGACCTTGTTGACTTCGATCATCTTGTCGATGCCGGCCCGCAAGATCTTGCCCCAGGGCGAGGCGTAGGTCGTGGCCTTCTGGAGCTCGTAGAAGATGATGACGGCACTCAATACCTTCAGCGAGGTGCGGCCGGTGCTTTTATCGATGTCGGCGACACGATGCACCTCAGCGCACGCCGCGCCCAACGCCGTCGCGGTGTCACCGGAGGCATTGAGTGCTGAGCACACGTGGGCGACCTCGTCCATAATTCCGCTGACCTCGGGGCTTTCGTCCTGAGCAGCGGTAGTGAACACGCCGGTGATCTCGGTCCACAGGGTCTCTGCGGCCGTTTTGCGTTCGGCGCCAAAGGACGTGAAATTCGTGCCCGCGGTGCCGATCAAACCCTCTTTGCAGTCGGCCCACTCGCGTTGCACGTAGTCCGCGATCAGGTCCCAATGCTCGGGTTTTTCGTGCGTCCCGCCGACGGCATGCTTGGTCGGGTGCAGGTTGGTGCTCAAGGTGGAGCCCTGCGGTGGCGGCGGCGTGGGTTGCTCGCCGTTGCCGCCGGACTCGTTTTCTGCGTGCGCCCAGTTCAGCCCGGCTTGGTGTACCTGGTAGCCGAGTTCACGTGCGGCGATGGAGGTCGTGGAGCCGAGCTCGAAAACATCGGAGGCCGACTGGTCGTAACTCTGCGCCCACACCGGTCCGCCCGTGGTGTACGTGCCCGCTGACTGGGCGACGTCGAGTTTGTTGTCGAGTGCCCGCAGGCTCGATTCGATCGACGTGGACGCGGCACACAACGAGTTGGCGACCTGATAGAACTGCTCGGGCGTCACGTGACTCATCGCATCGGCCCCTTACGACCCGAACATATCCAGGTTGGCGCGCAACGCCTCGGCATAGTTGTCACGCGCGGTCGCCACAAAGGTGCGGAAGACGCCCAATTCGGTGAGATATTGGTGGGCTCTGTCCTGCCAGTCCTGATGCAGGTGTGTGAAGGCATCTGCCGCAGATCCCGAATACTGTTCCAGCAGTGCGGAAACCGTTGCCCTCGCAGCATCGAGATGGGTACCGATCTGTTCGATCGAGTCGTCGATCAGGTCCAGGAAGTCACTCATCTCGGCCAGGTCGTACTGAAAGGTCGGCATCGATGCTCACATCTGCTGATCGAGGGCAGTTTGGGACTGCTGATCGCGGTCGCGATACGCCCTGGCGGCGGTATGCAGATCCTCGGCGTGGTCGGCTAGCTGGTCGATATGGGCGCCGAAGGCGTCATGCAGGGTCGACCAGTTGCTGTTGGCGCGGGTGGCAGCGCTACCGGTCCACACTGCGCGCAAGGCGTCTTGGCTATGGGCGATTTTGGTCAGCAGGGCGGCTAACTCTTCATGGGCGTTTTTCAACTGCTGCGCACCGTCGATCAATGCGTCGGGATTGACCCGTAAACTGTTGTCTACCAAAACGCCCCCCGGCGAATCGAGGTGAGAAATGGACTGGCGCGCCACAACAGATCCCGCCGCCCAAACTGACCTTGACCTTCTTCTTCGTGACAGCATACAGCTGGCTGTGCAGGGGTTGGCGCACCAGAATTTGGCCCCGTTCATGCTGGTTATCGCCAATACGGGGGACCGCGGAATGCGATCACTTTCCGCACCGATCCCCGATACCGGCGTCGACACGGTGATCGCCGCGCTGCAAAACAAAGGTGACGTCTCCGACCTGCGGGCCCGTGCCACCGTGCTCGATGTGACAGTGCGCGAGCCCTTCGAAGGGGATGCGGTGAACGTTCGCCTTGAACACCGCGCCGGACCGGCGATCGACATCCTTGTGCCGTATCGCAGTACGCCCGAGGGCATCACTGTCAGTACCGATTCACTCAGCGCATCCCGCGACACGCCGCGGCTCTGGCCTAGTACGGGCAGCTAGAACCTAGACCGGCAGCCCACGGGTCTCAGGGTAGCGCGATGATCATGAACCCGAAACGGGTCAACGGCTCTAGCACCGAACGATCGGTGCTGCCCAACGCCGTGAAAACGGTGCCCCGGTCCTTGCCTGCAGCCACGGCGTACACGTGGGCCGCGGGAAAGTGCGCCATCCGGTCGGCCACATCCACCGACGTCGGCCACGTCAGGATGGTCAATGCCACCGGCGCAGAGCCGGCAGGGGTGTCAATAGCCGCGCAGGACGCACTGTCGCGCGCGCCCAGAAACTGCGGTGCCGAACTCTGCAACACAGACCCCGGCGCACACACCGCAGCAACCCACTGCTCATAATCTCCGGACACCGTTGCTGACGCTGCTCGGCCTGCCTGGCCACCGTGAGCGTTGTCCTCGCCGGCGCGCCAGATCACGGCCCCCACCGCGAGCACTACTACCGCCACAATTGCCGCGACGAGCACCCACACACCCCCACGGCCACGACGAGGCTGAGCCCCGCGCAAAGGTGCTGGCGAAGTCGCGCCGTACTCGAACTGCGGGGCCCCGGTCACACCGTCACTCTAACGGCGGCGGCGCACCGCAAGTCCAGTGGTGGAACCGCCGGCAACGCTTTCAGTGGAGGGCGGTCCGGGAGTGGCTATCAGCAAGACGTCGGCCACTGGGTGTGGAGCCGGCCCCGGACGGTGAACATTTCTCACCTATCGACGCCCCAACCTGCCCTCCCGTGGCGGGGTGAACCGTCCCGGGTTTGATGCCGCTTCCTTCTGTGAGAAGGATGGCGAGTATGGCCAAGCATTACCCGGTCGGGCAGCGCGAGCGTGCGGTGAAGATGGTGCTCGATCATCTCGGTGAGTATCGGTCGGTGTATTCCGCCTGCCAGGCGATCGGTCCGAAGGTCGGGGTTGGTGTGGAGTCGCTGCGTCGGTGGGTGTTGCAGGCCCAGGTCGATGCCACCGAGCGTCCGGGTGTCACGACTGCTGAGGCGCAGCGCATCCGCGAACTCGAGCGTGAAGTTCGGGATCTCAAGGAGGCAAACGAGATTCTGAAGGCGGCCTCGATTTTCTTCGCGCGGGAGCTCGACCCGCGCCACCGCTGATCTGCGGTTTCATCGACCAGATGCGCGCGGCCGGATACCGGGTCGAGTCGACCTGCGCAGTCCTGCGTGAGCAGGGTGTGCAGGTTGCCCCACGGACGTATCGCAACTGGAAGACCGCCGGCCCCTCAGCGCGGAAGCGCTCGGATGCGCAGCTCACAGACGCGCTGCTGGCCACCGTCGGCACTCCCGAGGGCATGTACGGGCGGCGCAAGATGACCGCCTACCTGCGCCGGCAGGGCCACCGCGTCGCCCGATGCACGGTGGACCGGCTGATGCGCGACGAGGGCCTGTCGGGCATCACTCGCGGCCGAAGGCACCGCACCACCATTGCCGACAAGGGTGCCGATCGGCCAGTCGATCTGCTGGACCGCGACTTCAGCGCCGCCGCACCCAACCGCAAGTGGGTCACCGACTTCACCTACGTACCGACCTGGGCGGGGTTTGTGTATGTGGCGTTGGTGATCGACTGCTTCTCCCGGGCGATCGTGGGCTGGCAAGTGTCCAAGGTCAAGGACACCGCCATGGTCACCACTGCGCTGAAGATGGCGTTGTGGCGCCGTGATCATCACGGCCGGCAGGTGTCTGAAGGGTTGATCCACCATAGCGATGCCGGATCGCAGTATACGTCGATCTCTTTCGCGGAAACCCTTGTGCTAGAGGGTATTGCGGCATCGATCGGCAGCGTTGGGGATGCCTACGACAACGCGTTGGCGGAGACCACCATCGGGTTGTTCAAGACCGAGGCCATCAGCACCGGGAGCCCGTTTCGGCCTGGGCCGTTGCGGACCCTCGACGACGTCGAGTACGCGACGATGGAATGGGTCGACTGGTACAACAACCGCCGTCTGCACAGCATCTTGGACTACATCCCACCCGAGGAATACGAGAGCACCTACTACGCTCAACTCCGAGCGTCCGAGCCGGCGATGTCTCAAACATGAAGCCGGCATCAAACTCGGGACGGTTCAGGCTGACGGACGGTGCTATTTGCCCTTGGGTTTGGGGTGGTTTTGGCGAGGGGAGGACTCGGCGGCCGCCGCGCCGTCCCCGATCGGGGGGAGAGCGAACGCCGGTACCGACGCCACTCAACTCAAAGCCCCCGTCAGCGCATACCGCAGGCCCACTAACCGATTCGCGCCCATGCGTGCGAGACAGGATCTGAGTCGCCTCGGTTCTCTAAAAACGAGACACCGCGCTAAGACGCTTTGCTTACTGATCCCAGAAGGGGCGTCGACCTTGAGCGATCCAGGTTTTCCAAGTGGTTTCCCAAGCTTGGGGATCGATGTTTGCCAGGTTGGTGACTGTGAGCTCGGTCAGGTTGGGGGCTGTCAAGACTGGGCGGGTGTCTGAGAGTTTTTTGAGGTCGTCGATGACGAGTTCGGTGAGTTGGGTCAGCGCCGACATGTCGGGCAAATTAGCGACTTCCTTGAGGTGGTACAGCCGAAGTGCGCGCAGCGAGGTGAGGTGCGATATCGGACCGAGGTCGGCGAGTCCGCCAACTTTGAAGAACGCCAACGTTTCCAGCGCGGTGTCGGCAATGGCACTGATATCGGTGATGCTGCCGAGGTTCATCGTGAACGAACGCAGGCTGCTTGGAAGAAAGTCCAAGCCAGGCAGCTTTCGGGCGTAGCCCAAGCTCAGCGTCGTCAGATTCGGCAACGACTTAAGTGCGTCCAAGTCGCGAGTCGGCCCATCGAGCATCAAGTACTCCAACTTGGACAATTCGCTGAGCACTCTCACCGACATCCGCCGTGGAGCGGGATTGTTGATCATGAGCGATGTGCACTCACCTCTTAGGTGGCGTAGTCCATCGAACGATTCTAGGTAGAACATATCGCACGCGAACCGCTTCAGCTTTGGAAATAATCGTAGAAATTCGAGATCTGCGATCTCGCGCTCCACCAAAGGTTTACCACTCCACTCAGCAGGTTTAACCTGCATTACAAATAGCTCTTTGTCTGGATAGTCTGCGAGAAATTCTCCCAGTTGCTTATATTCAGCATCTGAGAGCGGCTCGGTCAGCGAAATTCCAGGAGACTCCGCGGGCAACGGTGCCAGCATTTGACTTGTGAGCGAGGGCCCCACGCGTCGATACCGTTCGTCGTCAGCCGATTTTTCACTGTTCACACGGAACGCCCTTACTCGTTTGGCACCCGGGCAGGAAAGCGCTACGGGCAGTCATGCTATCGGGCATCTGATATAACCGTATCCAATGTTATTTGGGTCGTGGGTGGTTTATCTTACTCTTTTTCTTAGTTGTCTTCTTCTTGGGCTTCTTCTGGCCGCTACTGGTGTTGCCGTTGCGTGACTCAGTAGCGGCGTTGGATTTTCGGGCTTGGGAAACCGCATTGTCGCGATGCTGATTGGCGGACGATTCGGAATGTTGTTGGGCTTGAGCGTTCCGTTCGGCGGCTTGTGGACGGATGTTTGGCGAATGGATCACACCATCTTCTGGTTCGCCATTTTCACGGACGTAAGCCTGGATCCTCTCGCTCGACCGCTCCCCGGCCTTCCTCTGTACCGCTGCCCATTCTTCGGGCGTCTTCGCACTTTTTCCGGCCGGGCCGTTACAGCCGATGCAGAGGATTTTGGTGTCTTCGCCATTCTTGCCGCCGGTACCGCCGGCAGACTTTGGAGTCTGATCGTGATCGAACTGGGCACGGTTGGGCGGGATCTTGTCCCCCGTCTCCAATGTGCCCTCCTGGCGATACACCCGCTGCCCACACGCCGGGTTCTCACAGTAAAGATTCCTGTCGGGGTTGCGCGCCACTCGATCCTCGGTGACAAGATCTTTCACTTTCGGTGAAATCGTTCCGCCCGTAGGCTTGGGCGCGACACCTGGAACCGGGAGATCAGGCCCCGGTGGCGCGTTCGGTGCTTTGGGGGTTTCTACGCCGGGCAGGGGTGGTTTGGCTGCGGCCGGTGCCCCAGCGATGTCGTTGGCCAGCTGTGTGGGTGGGGTAGGGGCTCCGGTGGCGGTGTCGATGACCTTTTTGGCGGCGTTGGCTACATCGTCGGCGTGGGTGGCCAATTCTTCGGTGGCCTTTTCGGCGACCTCTTTGACCGCGGCCTTCGCCGCGCCTTGCGGGGTGACCATCGACATCACACCCAGCACGTTCGACCAGGTACCCAGGGCCTGGTTCTCGGGGTTCAACGCGGCGGCGATATCGACCCCTGCTGAGGCGAGGTTGACCGCGGAGCTGGCGATCATCGCCGCCCCAGCCGGCCCGCCGACCCCGGTCAGTGCGAGGGCGACCCCGCCGACCAGGACCGCGGATTGCAAGGGGTTGTTCTTCACGAACGTCCCGACCGCGGTGGCACCGGCCACCGTAGCCGAGGCGGCGGTAGTGACCGCATCCCCGACCGCACTGGCAGCACTGCTGATCGTCGAGGTGATCGAATCGAACAATCCAGCCGGCAGCGGTGCCCCACCCAAACCACCGACATGCAGCGGCGGGTCGACGAAGACCGGCCACACGGTGTCGGGGCGGGGATCGATCACCTCGGCCAGGGCATAGAGCTGCGGGGCCACCTTCTTGACCACATACGATGCAGGCACCAAACGACCTGTGGCATCCCGGGTTTCCGCCGGGGCGAACATGCCGACGGTCTCGGCGGTCGGGGTGGCCCGGTTGATCGTCAGGTAGCCGTTGGTGTGGGCCAGCATCACCGTATCGGCCGGGGTGCGCACGAAGGTGGTGACCATCCGCACCCCACCAGCGGTGTTGATGCGGGCCACCGTGCGGGTCCCGGTACCGGTGTTCTCGGCCAGCATGTCGAACCCGGCACCGGTATCGGGGTAGACCACCTGCCCACCGCTCGTGTGCTGGGCAGCACCCAAACCACCCGGGAGCACCACCTGCACCGGCCCTGCCGGGGTGTGGCTGGTCAAACCGGCCACCGGCTCGGCAGGCAGGCCCGCAGACCGCTGCGCAGGCGTCAAAGCCGGCCCAGCCGCGACGGTAGTGGAGGTGCTGAACGCGGCCAACGCCGCGTCGGCGAACCCCTGCGCCACCGACACCGATGGCCCGTCCTCGCCACCGGCGGTCCGTTCGCGGTCAGAAAGCCAGTGCACCCCACCCACGGTCAGCGCCACCGTGACGACCAACGCGAACGCGACCTGCCACCACCGACGCGCATCCCACCACGGCCGGTCGCCCGGCAGAAAATCCCCCACGACATTCCCCCTACATCAGATCCCCCGCTCGTCGGCAACGACGAGCATTTGCAGGTGTAGTCGGGCGCCAGGCCCGAAACCGAACGCCCACTAAACCGTGACCTCGCTCACAGCAACGGTCCAGGAAGGTCGGCGCCCAGGACAGGAACCCCGCCCACGCGACGCACCAATCAAGCCGAAAGCCCCTGGACCAGGCCAAAAGCACGCGCAGTCACATATACCGGACTGAAATATCAATCACCAACAACGTCACAACAACGAGCAACAATCGATGCCATCATCACCGCCGAAGCCGTCATCGGCGCGCACTGACCGCCACGTCATGCGAAGCGGGGGGACTCGGCGGCCCGCCGCGCCGTCCCCGATCGGGGGAGATCGTTTAGATGTCTACCCGGGGGGGGTGGGTAGACAAAGGGACGGGGGACAAAACCGGGCCGCCGAGTCGCCCCCATTAGCTCACACCCGTAACCCCCACCCCCCACCCCGCTCACGCGATCCGCATCACAGGTACCCGGCGCGAACACCGATACCGACGCCACTCAACTCAAAGCCCCCGTCAGCGCATACCGCAGGCCCACTAACCGATTCGCGCCCATGCGTGCGAGACAGGATCGGGTCTGCTGCACGAATAGGTGACAGTTTGACCTGCCCTACCTGTTGGGTTCCAGTCGTGGTGGCTAACTGACGGCGGTGAGGGTGTCGTTGGTGAAGGATAGTTCGTACTCGATCGGGGTGCGGTAGCTCAGCGCCGAGTGGCGGCGTTGGCGGTTGTGGAAGATCTCGATGTAGTCGAAGATCGCGTTGGCCAGCTCGACGCGGGTTTTCCACTTCTGGCGGTCGAGTAGCTCGATCTGCATGGACGACCAGAAGCTTTCCATCATGGCGTTGTCGAGGCCGTCGCCGATGGATCCGAACGACGGAACCAGCCCGGCAGAGCGGATCTTCTCCCCGAAAACCCAAGAGGTGAACTGGCTGGGTTCCGTGGTCGGCGTGGACGATGCCACCGGCTTTGGGGCTACGATTGCGGATGGCCATATCTAACGCGTTGACCACCAACGTGGCATCGGCCTTCGAGTCCATCGACCAGCCCACGATCAGGCGGCTGAACGCATCGAGCACCGCGCAGCAGTACAGCCATCCTTCCCGCGTGCGATGTTGCGTAATGTCAGTGACCCACAGTTCATTTGGAGTCAGTCGGTGGAACTGGCGTGTTCCCGCTGAATGAGTCCAGCCGGTCTTAGAGTCCTGTGGCCCGATGTCGGGCGAGAAGGGACGATGAAACGTATGGCTGGTCGGAAGCGGAATTCCGCAGAGGACATCGTGCGCAAGCTGCGCCGCGCTGATGAGCTGGCTGCCGAGGGTAAGACTGGCGAGGAGATCGCTGCCGAGCTCGAGGTGTCGGCGGCGACGTTGTACAACTGGCGCCGCTCCTACGGCGGGATGGACACCGACGCCGCCAAGGAGCTCAAAGAGCTGCGCGAGCAAAACGCCCGGCTCAAGCGGCTGCTCGCCGAGGCCGAGCTGGTCAAGGACGCTTTGCGGGAGGTCGCGAAGGGAAAATTCTGGGCCCAGCTGCCAAGCGCCGCGCCGTCGACATGCTCAGCACCACGCTGGACATGTCGGAACGGTTGGCGTGCAAAGCCGTTGGGCTGGCCCGATCCACTTGTCGCCGCCTCCCGCAAGCGCAGACCCCGGCTGATCCGGACGCCGAGATGAGGGCCTGGCTGCGCTCCTACGCCACCAAACACCCGTGCCATGGGTTCCGCCGCGCCTGGGCGGCGTTGCGCTACGACGAGCGCCGTGAGGTCAACAAGAAGAAGATCCACCGGCTGTGGCGCGAGGAAGGCCTACAGGTCAAGATTCGTAGTCCGCGCAAGCGGGCTGGGGTGTCCTCGATCCCGCCGATCGAGGCCGACGCCCCGAACGTGGTGTGGGCGATTGACTTCCAGTTCGACTCCACGATCGATGGCAAAGCCATCAAGATCGCGTCGATGGTCGACGAACACACCCGGGTCTCGCTGCTGAACATCGTCGAGCGGTCGATCACCGCCGAGCGGCTCGTCGACGAGCTCAAGAAGGTGTTCGCCGCGGCAGGCGGACCACCGAAGGTACTCCGGATGGACAACGGACCAGAGTTCATTTCTCAAGCACTGCAACAGTTCTGCGACGGCCGGTTCGGTATGTCGTATATCCCGCCGGGCACACCCTGGAACAACGGACACATCGAATCGTTCAACAACCGACTACGCAAGGAGTGCCTCAACCGCAACCACTGGAACACCCTGCTGGAGGCCCGCGTGGTCATCGGCGACTTCAAGGATGACCACACCCGACGGCACCGACACTCGGCCTTGGGCTACCGAACGCCGGCCGAGTACGCTGCGGCCTGCAGGTGCACCCACACCCCGGTGGCCTGCAGCATCAACTGAATCTGGATCACACCAACCCGACTCTAGAAACGGGTGGACTCAGAAACGGGGACTCGCCAGTCGGACTGTGAAAGAACATCCTGGATGGCGGGCTCGAAGGCTTCCGCTCGCACTGCGAACCGAGTTCGTGAAGCTGAGCGTCCTTCACGGAAGCGGTTGTGCGACAAGATCTGATTGACCTCGTTTCTTCAGATACGAGACACCACCCCTCATATCTCAGTCCCGAACGTTTAGGTGGGTGCTAAGACTTGGGTTCCGTTCAGCATGGCTTGTGAATCACGTTGATACGTCGGGTCGCTGGGCTGGGTGGTAATGCTGGTGACGGCCACGGTGTAGAGCTTGTCGCCGACCGTGGGGGCAACGATGAGGGCGGTCACGGTTTGAGTGGGACCGCCTGGTGCCGCA
The DNA here is from genome assembly GCF_051188035.1 of Mycolicibacterium sp. Y3. Taxonomy (NCBI): domain Bacteria; kingdom Bacillati; phylum Actinomycetota; class Actinomycetes; order Mycobacteriales; family Mycobacteriaceae; genus Mycobacterium; species Mycolicibacterium sp. Y3. The sequence goes on from NZ_JAVQLT010000002.1 coordinate 227,296, forward strand.
TCCACGGTGTAGTTGAGGGTGAGGGCGGGGTACCCACATACGACGGTGCTCTGCTGGCTCTTGAGCTGGGGGTTGGTGCGGTTCTTGGTGAGGGCTTTGTAGCTGCCGTCTAGCAGGTGTTGTGGCGTCTTTTGATTTGTAGAGTCCCCGACCACGGCAGTGAGCGCTGGCGCGTAGTTCCCCTGCTGAAGGCTTATGTTGCGCAGCACGATGGGTGCAGTGGCGTTGATCAGCTCGGGCACAGAGTCCCATGAGGGCGGCTGGGGTACTCGGACGCCGGGACTGTCAGCTGTTGGAGCGGCAGTGGCCCAGCGGTCCGCAGTCGCCGCCGGGCACGTGCCCGGGGCGGGGTCGCTGGGCGGTGACGACACATTCCGATTGGGCTGGCTGCAAGAAGCCAAAGCCACCACCATCAGCGCGGCGGTGGTGGCACGTACCGCAGATCGCGGGTGAGGTCTCATGATTGACGATCCTTTGCAAATAGACCGAGGACGGGAAAAGAACCAGCCGTCAATACCCGACGCCATCAGCTCACACACGCGGCGCCCGTACCTCAACTCCGCCAATCTGATTCGCATCACAGCTGGCCCAGACCGGGCGGGTTTGTGGCTTCCGGCGGCGCACTCTGACCTAAGCGTGCTCAGTCGAAAGTCCAACATCCTTTTTCGACTGTGAGATCGCCGGCCTCGCCGTAAGGAATGAGGCAGTCAGAATACAGTCTCTCGTAGGCCGTTTCGGAAGGAATATCGACGGCGAGGATGGCATCCCAGCTTGTCAGTTGGTAGGTGCATCCTGCAGAGGTGACCCCCGCTCGCACTGCGGCGATACGGGAGTCGGGCAATTCGTGGTCCATGTAGACACGGATAGTTGAGTGCCCACCCGATTTGATCTTGTGGTCGAAGTGAAGATCATCGTCTGGTCCAAGTTTTCCCTGCACTAGGTCACCCACCGCTATGTCAACGACAAACGCAGGAATGCTCGCTATTCGGTAGGTAAAGAAGGCCTCATCGGGCTGAGCCCATACCGATTCCCAGTCAGCTGGCGGCCACCCGCGATCATCGACGTCGAGTTTGAATTGCAGGTACCGGCTGCCTTCTGGACGTGTTGACGGGTTGGGCTCGAGGATAAATATTCGCTCACCAGACACGAAGGTTTCCCCTTCCTATGACTAAACCCAGATCTGTCAGGGTGTTCAACGAGATTCTCCCGGCACGATGGCCACCCTAGGGGCGAGGGTGATTGATCTTGCTCTTCCTTCTCGGCTTCTTCTTGTCGCCATGTTTGTTGCCATCGTGCCCGGAGCTATCGCTTGTGCTCCCGCGGGTCCCTTGCGAGTCCGACTGCCGAGCGGAGTTGGCAGCATTGGTTCGCTGTGTCTCGGTGACTTCCTGAACCCGTTCCTGTTGCACTTGGCGCTGTTCAGCTGGGCTAGAAGGCCGACGTTGGGCATCGCGCAATGCGCGCCGGATCACCTTCATTGATTGTTGGGACGGTTGCATTCCTTTGCGCTTGAGCCAATCCATCACTGGCTGATCGCGTTTCGACTGATTGCACCCCGTGCACGCACGGTCGAGGTTGACCTCTGTGTTCTTGCCCCCCTTGGCGCTTGGGACAATATGTTCGGTCTGCCCATCAGTTACTTTTCCGCAATACAGACAATGCACCGCGGTGTCCCCGTTGCGGGCGGCATTGCGTTCACCGGCCAGTGCTCGTTGAGTGGGTGACGCCGGCGGGACACGTTCAGACAAAGGGATGTTCCCGGGCCGAACTTTGGGGACTGCACCGTCGGGCCCCATGGGTGCCGGCGTCGGGCAGTTGTGGACGAGGACTGCTGCGGTGAGGGTGGCGATGTAGAAGGTGTGGGTGGTCTCGATGGTGAGGTCCCACATGTCGGCTGTACCAGGGACCTGGGTGTGGCCGGCGACGTGGGCGACGCTGTCGTAGAACGGGGTGGCGAGCTGGTCGCCGGGGCGCAGGTCGGTGGCGTCAACCCACCCGGCAGTGTCTGCAGGCGCCTGGGTGGTGGTGTTGGCCAAACCGGTGATCGTCGACCCAGTGGTCTGCGCCTGGGCGCGGACAGGGCTGTAGAACGGGTGTCTGGCGGTGGTGTGCACCACTGAGGTGACATCGGCGGGGTTGGTGATCGTGAGGTCGAGCAGGTCGGTGTCGTGGTTGACCAGCACCGCCGCCACCGCCTGGCCGCTGGCGCGTCCGGTGTCCGGGTCGGTGGACCAGACTCGATCCCCCACCTGTAGGGCCGCGATCGGTCGCTTTGATCCATCAGCGAGTAGCACCAGCGTGTCCGGGCTGAACGACTGCCCCGCACACGGAACCCGCTGCGCCAACGGCGTCACCGGAGTTTCGGGCGCCTTCACCGCTGGTGGTGCGTTGGGGGCTTTCGGAGTCCCGACACCGGGCAGCGGTGGCTTCCCTGCCGCGCCAGCCGCGGTGATCTCCTCGCGGACCTGAGCTGGGTTGGGCACGACTTTAGTCGCATCAATGATGTCGTCGGTGTGTTTGAGGGCCTGTTCAGCGACGACTTCGGCCGTTTCTTCGGCGATCTTCTTCGCCGCACCGGTCGGGGTGAACATCGTCGCGGCGTCAGCCAACGTGGACGCCACACCCAGGGCTTGGTTGTCAGGCATGGCCTGTGAGGCGATCTGCAAACCGGCAGCACTCACATTGGCGACGGCGGCGGCGATCGCGGCTGCCCCGGCTGGCCCGCCCACACCGGTGACCGCGACCGCGGCACCGGCGACGATGATCGCGGTTTCCATTGGGTTGTTCTTCACGAACGTGCCCACAGCTTTGGCCCCGGACACCGTGGCCGAGGCGGCAGTGGTGACCGCGTTGCCCACTGCGCTGGCAGCACTGCTGATCGTGGAGGTGATCGAGTCGAACAATCCGGTCGGCAGCGGTGCCCCACCCAAACCACCGACATGCAGCGGCGGGTCGACGAAGACCGGCCACACGGTGTCCGGGCGGGGGTCGATGACCTCCGACAATTGGTACAGGCCGGGTCGTAGTTGACGCGCCACGTACGACGACGGGACGAGTGTGCCTGTGGCGTCGCGGGTTTCGGCCGGGGCGAACATGCCGACGGTCTCGGCGGTCGTGGTGGCCCGGTTGATGGTCAGGTAGCCGTTGGTGTGGGCCAGCATCACCGTATCGGCCGGGGTGCGTACGAAGGTGGTGACCATCCGCACCCCACCGGCGGTGTTGATGCGGGCCACCGTGCGGGTCCCGGTGGCGGTGTTCTCGGCCAGCATGTCGAACCCGGCACCGGTATCGGGGTAGACCACCTGCCCACCGCTGGTGTGCTGAGCAGCACCCAGGCCGCCGGGCAGTACCACCTGCACCGGCCCCGCCGCAGTGTTCGAGGTCAACCCGGTCACCGGGTCGGCCGGCAACCCCGCCGCACGCTGCCGCGCCGTCAACGCCGACCCGGTGGCGGTGACGGTGGTGGATCCACTGAATGCGGCCAACGCGGCATCGGCGAATCCTTGAGCCAGCGACACCGGCGCCACACCGGCACCGGGCCGGCCTCGGTCAGAAAGCCAGTGCACCCCGCCCACGGTGAGCGCCACTGTGACGATCAACGCGAAGCTGACCTGCCACCACCGACCGACATGCCACCCCGACCGGTCACCCGGCAGAAAATCCCCCACGATCATTCCCCCCACATCAGATCCCCGGCCCGCCAGCTACGACGAGCATCTGCAAGGTGTAGTCGGGCGCCAGGCCCGAAACCGAACGCCCACTAAACCGTGACCTCGCTCACAGCAACGGTCCAGGAAGGTCGGCGCCCAGGACAGGAACCCCGCCCACGCGACGCACCAATCAAGCCGAAAGCCCCTGGACCAGGCCAAAAGCACGCGCAGTCACATATACCGGACTGAAATATCAATCACCAACAACGTCACAACAACGAGCAACAATCGATGCCATCATCACCGCCGAAGCCGTCATCGGCGCGCACTGACCGCCACGTCATGCGAAGGGGGAGGACTCGGCGGCCGCCGCGCCGTCCCCGATCGGGGGAGATCGTTTAGATGTCTACCCGGGGGGTGGGTAGACAAAGGGACAGGGGGACAAAACCGGCCGCCGAGTCGCCCCATTAGCTCACACCCGGCACCCATAAATCCCGCCCCGCTCGAGCGATTCGCATCACAGCTTCCCCGATGCGCGCGATTCGCCGATACCGAGGCCACCACCATCCATCCCAGACCCCCGTCACCGAATAGCGCATGCCCACTTACTAATTCGCGCTCCGGGCACGGTCGTTGTTCGTTAGCTCACCGGTTTGGTGCAGATGGCGAATCGGCGTATGGGGTGGGTGTAGCCGCCGTCTGGGCAGCCTTGCACGGTGGTGGTGTTCAGGAGCTGGTTGGCGGCTTTGAATCGGTTGATTGCCGCTGCGTCGTCACACGCTACTTTGGTGATTTGCATGCCAAGGCTGATGCAGCCGGTGGCGTCCCACGCGAGATCGAGGCATGCCGTCCATTCCTGTCCGGTATCCCGAAAGTGCAGATATCGGTCGGCATCTTCGACACATTCTTGGGGAACGGTGACTCGCTGAATCACGATGTAGGCGTGGGGTTTTGAACAGTCAACGATGTTGAGTTGTGATTGTTCAGCGATGCCTTCGACGTTGCCGCAGCCGCCCACCGGCGCTTGGGTCTCACCTTGGTCGGTGGTGGCGGCGGGAACTGGGAATTGGCCGGGGATATGTGCGTAGTCGGGCGCCGGTGGTGCAGTGGTTGCCGAACTGAGCTGATTGGGCTGCGCAGCGGGGGTATTGGTGCACGCGGCGACGGAAAGCGCCAGGCAGATAACGAGTGCCAGACGGGCACGTTTGTGAAAGGTCATGGTCAGCGGCCTCAGTCGCCAATTGGTGTTGGTGGAATTGTCGGCCGTTGGTATGGGGATACCCACATGGCCTGGTCGTCGACGACGGTCGGTTTCATCGGCATGTTTCCATCGGGGCACGGGGGCCAACTCACCGACTTCCCCCTGACCCGGAGCCCCTCGACCATCGCTGTCGAAATTTGGTCAGCGACCCTCACAACCTGTTGGCATGGGCCACGAAGAAGGTAACAGTGATGATCGTGGGGGATCTTCTGCCGGGTGACCAGTCGGGGTGGAGTGCGCATCGGTGGTGGCAGGTGGGCTTCGCGTTGATCGTCATGGTGCCGCTCGCCGCGGGTGCCAGCCACGCCGTCACAGCTCCGCATCGGCGGAAGGCCGTTGACGTGATCGAACACAAGTAGAAGTGATTCTGGACACGATGAAGAATTCTGGTGATTGTCAACACGATAGATCGCTCAGAGCCTCACGAGTGGGTCTGCCCTGGTGTACTTATGCCGGCGGTCGGATCTGAGGCAACTACGCGTTTGCTGCAAGGTCCGACTCCGAGTCAGCGCTCGATCACAGTCACCCGGTGGCGTGATCCTCGGGATACTGCAGGGGGAGTCTATGAGGTGCCTTCATTTCGGACGTGCTCGGTTGTCCATGATTGCCGTGGTAGCCGTCACCATCGCTGTTCTGTTCGTGGGTACGGGCACTTCTCACGCAGGTCTGGACAACGAGTTGAGTCTCGTTGACGGCAAGGACCGGACCCTCACCATCCAGCAGTGGGACACGTTCCTCAATGGTGTGTTCCCGTTGGACCGCAACCGGCTGACCCGTGAGTGGTTCCACTCGGGTAAGGCCAAGTACATCGTCTCGGGCCCGGGCGCGGATGACTTCGCCGGCACGTTGGAGCTGGGTTACCAGATCGGCTTCCCGTGGTCGCTCGGTGTGGGTATCAACTTCAGCTACACCACGCCGAACATCCTGCTCGACGACGCAAATCTTAACCCCGTCAACGTATCTCTGGGCGCCAACGGAATAAGCGTGGCAGCCAATCCGGCCTTCAACCCGGTACAGGTGGTCACGCCGAACCTGTTCCCGGGTGCGTCGATCAGCGCGGATCTGGGTAACGGCCCGGGTATCCAGGAAGTGGCGACCTTCTCCACTGATGTTTCGGGTGCCAATGGTGCGGTGGCGGTGTCGAATGCGCATGGCACGGTGACCGGTGCTGCCGGTGGTGTGCTGCTGCGTCCGTTCGCTCGGCTGATCGCCAAGGAGGGTGACTCGGTCACCACCTACGGCGAGCCCTGGAATATGAACTGAGGCACAATGATCCGACACCTCCACTACTGACAGATCAAACCTCCTCGATCCCCCTAGAGATATGCGATCACCAGATCGACATGGGCGCGCAGACCGTTGAGCACGCCAGCGTTCGCTGTGGAGACAACTTATCTGCTTGAGGGCGGATCAGCCGGCCTCGGCGGTGCTTTCGTCAAGGAGCGTTTGGTAACGGTGGCAACCGGTTCTCGCTTTATGGAGTCGATCGCCGGTGTAGCGGCGGAGTGCGATCACCATTGCATCGGCCAAGCTTTGACTCACTGACACGATGACATGGAAAATATTGACGCAGAACCGATCACGGTCAGCAAGCCAGTGAATCTCGCCGGAAATGACTGCCACCTTAACGATCAAGGCGAAGTTTCACTGTAGCCAGCGGCAGATGCAAGAACCACGGCCGGTCACACGTCCAAACGACACCCGAGGAGAATGGCCTACCTAAACTGCGAGAGTTCTAGGACCTATCGGCAATGGCAGATAGGCTCGACAAGGTTAGTCGGGGTTAGACAGGCAAGGGACTGTGAACCGTCCCGGGTTTGATGCCGCTTCCTTCTGTGAGAAGGATGGCGAGTATGGCCAAGCATTACCCGGTCGGGCAGCGCGAGCGTGCGGTGAAGATGGTGCTCGATCATCTCGGTGAGTATCGGTCGGTGTATTCCGCCTGCCAGGCGATCGGTCCGAAGGTCGGGGTTGGTGTGGAGTCGCTGCGTCGGTGGGTGTTGCAGGCCCAGGTCGATGCCACCGAGCGTCCGGGTGTCACGACTGCTGAGGCGCAGCGCATCCGCGAACTCGAGCGTGAAGTTCGGGATCTCAAGGAGGCAAACGAGATTCTGAAGGCGGCCTCGATTTTCTTCGCGCGGGAGCTCGACCCGCGCCACCGCTGATCTGCGGTTTCATCGACCAGATGCGCGCGGCCGGATACCGGGTCGAGTCGACCTGCGCAGTCCTGCGTGAGCAGGGTGTGCAGGTTGCCCCACGGACGTATCGCAACTGGAAGACCGCCGGCCCCTCAGCGCGGAAGCGCTCGGATGCGCAGCTCACAGACGCGCTGCTGGCCACCGTCGGCACTCCCGAGGGCATGTACGGGCGGCGCAAGATGACCGCCTACCTGCGCCGGCAGGGCCACCGCGTCGCCCGATGCACGGTGGACCGGCTGATGCGCGACGAGGGCCTGTCGGGCATCACTCGCGGCCGAAGGCACCGCACCACCATTGCCGACAAGGGTGCCGATCGGCCAGTCGATCTGCTGGACCGCGACTTCAGCGCCGCCGCACCCAACCGCAAGTGGGTCACCGACTTCACCTACGTACCGACCTGGGCGGGGTTTGTGTATGTGGCGTTGGTGATCGACTGCTTCTCCCGGGCGATCGTGGGCTGGCAAGTGTCCAAGGTCAAGGACACCGCCATGGTCACCACTGCGCTGAAGATGGCGTTGTGGCGCCGTGATCATCACGGCCGGCAGGTGTCTGAAGGGTTGATCCACCATAGCGATGCCGGATCGCAGTATACGTCGATCTCTTTCGCGGAAACCCTTGTGCTAGAGGGTATTGCGGCATCGATCGGCAGCGTTGGGGATGCCTACGACAACGCGTTGGCGGAGACCACCATCGGGTTGTTCAAGACCGAGGCCATCAGCACCGGGAGCCCGTTTCGGCCTGGGCCGTTGCGGACCCTCGACGACGTCGAGTACGCGACGATGGAATGGGTCGACTGGTACAACAACCGCCGTCTGCACAGCATCTTGGACTACATCCCACCCGAGGAATACGAGAGCACCTACTACGCTCAACTCCGAGCGTCCGAGCCGGCGATGTCTCAAACATGAAGCCGGCATCAAACTCGGGACGGTTCACTGCCCCGAGTTCAGTTGACTCGCGGGGTGTGAATTTCAGGCCGCGGTTGCAACTGGTGTGTGGAGCAGTTCGAACTCTATCGGGGTGAGCTTGCCGAGTGCGCGTTGCCGGCGGCGGTGGTAGGTCCGCTCGATCCAGGACACGATCGCCAGGCGTAGTTCGGCGCGGGGGGACCATCGTCGTCGGTCGAGCACGTTACGTTGCAGCAGGGCGAAGAACGACTCCATTGCGGCATTGTCACCGCACGCTCCGACTCGTCCCATCGATCCGTGTAATCCGTTGTGTGACAAAGCGTGGACGAACTTGCGAGATCGAAATTGGCTGCCTCTGTCGGAGTGGACAATCGTCGAAACGGGCGAACGCAAGGCCACGGCGTTGGTCAAGGCGGCCACCGCCAGTGAGGACTTCATGCGGGAGTCGATCGAGTAGCCGACGATTCGGTTGGAGTAGACGTCTTTGATGGCGCAGAGGTAGAGCTTGCCTTCGTCGGTGCGGTGTTCGGTGATGTCGGCCAGCCAGACCTGGTTGGCGGCCTGGGCGCTGAACTGACGTTGCACGAGGTCGTCGTGTACTGGTGGTCCGGATCGGCGGTTCAGTCCACGCTTCTTGGCGAAGATCGACCAGATTCGTTCCTGCGAGCACAGCCGTCCGACGCGGTTCTCGCCGGCGGTGATCCCACGCCCGGGCAACTCATCAGCGATGAACCGGTACCCGAAGGCGGGGTCATCGGCGTGGATGTCGCGGGCGGCGTTGATCAGGTGCGCATCGTCCCAATCACGCTGAGAAAGCGGTGCTTTACGCCACTTGTAGAACGCCTGGGTGGAGAATCCCAGGACCCGGCAGGTCACCGTGACGGGCACGCCGTCATCGGCAAGGTCGAGGACCAGCGGGTACATCATTTTGGGTTGGCGTCCCGCGACAAGTATCCGACCGCGCGGCGCATCACCTCCGCTTCCTGCTCGAGGAGTTTGATCCGCTTATGTGCTTCGCGCAGCTGCGCAGCCATATCGTCAGCATTGGTCGGTGACGTGGGCTGGCTGCGGCCGTCCTCGCGGTCGGCGATCTTGAGCCAGCGGTGCAGGCAGGCCTCCGAGATTCCGAAATCCTTCGCGATCTGACGCAGGGGCGCCTCGCCCTTGCGGGCCACGGCGATGACGTCGGCGCGGAACTCGGCAGGAAACGGTGTTGGCACGAGGTTGATCCTTCCAGCAAGGACGAATCCTCACAGGTCAGGAGTCAACCAAACCGGGGGCAGTCCCCAAACCGAACGGCACCGCTGGGTGATCTGGCCCAAAGTCAGTCGGGCCTGATCACTCAAAACGCATACAGGGTGAGAGCGCGGCAACCCTCGGTCTGCTCTAGCGAACAACAGAGCTCGCCTATAGTGGACCGCGACCCCCAACCCCAGCCAGATGGCCCCTAGGTCCTGTCTGTTAAACGCGGACGCGGTGGTAGATGATGGCTGCGGCTAGGGTGACTCCGCCGAGGTAGCTCAGGGCGTATTTGTCGTATCGGGTGGCGATGCCTCTCCAGTGTTTGAAGCGGTTGAAGGATCGCTCGACGGTGTTGCGGTGCTTGTAGATTCGGCCAGCGAACGCCGGTGCTCTTCCGCCTTTGCTTCCCTTGCTCTTGCGGCGCGCGATTTGGTCGCTGCGTTCGGGAATGGTGTGGGCGATCTTGAGCTGACGTAATCGGGCCCGGGTCGAGTCATGCGAGTACGCCTTGTCGGCGAGCAGCCGGAATCTCGGGCCGTCATGGGCAGCCAGTAGCGGCCACAGCATCGGGTTGTCGCCGGCCTGGCCCGCCGAGAGTGCCATGGTGACCGGGCTGCAGCGCTGGTCGGCCAATGCGTGGATCTTGGTGGTCAGGCCGCCACGGGAGCGGCCAATGGCGTGGTCGTCGGGCTCATCGGGGTATTTGTTGTAATTCGATAGATCCCCCTGTGTGACGGCCCGGGCGTGCCCCGGCGCCGTGCTGATGCACTCGCGCGCTGGTGGAATCCACCGACAACAGCATCTCAGTGAGCTCGGTGTCCTCGTCCGCGAAACAGGCAGTGACCTCAGCGAAGATCCGCGCGTAGGTGCCGTCGGTGGACCACCGCAGGTGCCGTTCAGCTACGGACTGCCACGCACCAAACTCCACGGGGAGATTACGCCACGGAGATCCGGTGCGGTACCGCCAGATAATGCCCTCCAGCGTACGGCGATGATCGTTCCACGGACGACCGCGACGTCGCCCAGAAGGCATCAACGGTTCAATCACCGACCACAGTTCATCAGAAACCACACCAGTCCGAAGCACCTGAACAGCATCAGGCACAACACCATTCACATTAAGCAGACACGCCCTAGACCCCCAAATCGGTCCGCTGATACCGGCGTGCTTCACCCGGCTGCAGATTCGGCGGTGCCGGCTGGCCGCGGCAGCCCTGTCTGCACATCCAGACTGTGTACTAGTTAACTGCGGAGGCGAAGTGTGTCAGCCGTTACCCCTACAGCGAACCGCTCTGCGTCGCGCAGACTCTAGGCTCAATGTGTGCCGCATACATCGATCGACACCCATTGTGCGCGCTGTCTGCAGACAGCCCCGCCGGTGGGCGATCCTGCTGAGCAGTTGTGGACACCACTGGTCATTAACTCGCGGTGGGCCTTCGTCATTGAATGCCCTCAGTGCCAAGAGGATTCGTAGAGTACTCTGGGAAGCCGTCCAAGGTTCGACGCCATCAGGGTCTGCTGCAAGATCAGATGGAGGGCAAATACCTGCCGACTGTGCCCTTCTGACGTGGCGCCCGCCGGATCGTGGCCGGCCCTCCGGCTGGGTCGGCCGCGCCCCAGTCCCTCGCAAATCAGGCATCCTCTCAATTCAAACTACTTAGGTCACTTCATGTTTCGGACTTATAGTGAGGAATCCCGACTCATGGTAAGCCGATTGACAAGTCGGCGCGATCCACTCGTACTCACGCTTGGCGTCCGACCACTGTGACAATCGGGCTCAGGTTCGTCGCCGGTTAACTGGAGGTGCGCGGACCGCTGGGCGAACGCTGGCGTTCTGCTGAGAATAAAGCGATCGAGGGGGCTTTCGGGACCTAGGCAGTGCACGCTGCGGTCTGATCAGCCGCCACACGGGACACCTCAACATTCAGACAACCGTGTGGTTGTGGGAAATGCAGCGTTCGTGGAACAGAGCCCGATACAGCCAGCGTGAGACAAATCGCCCCAGAACTCAAGGGGCGGGGCATGGCTGTCAGCCTTTCGTACAGGCCGTCCGTTAGTCACCGCGACTGGAACCCAGCAGGTAGGGCAGGTCATCTGAGTTGGCTTGCCCGGGACGGGTGGGCTGGAAGGATGTCAGTGTGCCTAGGCCTTACCCCCGTGAGTTCCGCGACGACGTCGTGCGGGTCGCCCGCAACCGCGATGATGGCGTGACGATCGAGTAGATCGCCACGGATTTCGGTGTGCACCCGATGACCTTGCACAAGTGGATGCGCCAAGCTGATATCGATGAGGGCACCAAGCCCGGCAAGAGCACCGGTGAGTCTGCTGAGCTGCGGGATGCGCGGCGGCGGATCAAGTTGTTGGAGCAGGAAAACGAGGTCCTGCGCCGGGCCACCGCGTATTTGTCGCAGGCAAATCTGCCGGGAAAAGGGTCGGTCGTTCTTGATCCGCCGACGGGTGATCGAGATCGACCGTCCTGAGGCCCGAGTGATCGGCGTGTTACCCGCGTAGGCCTTTAGCGCTCTCGCATCGGCGAACCGCATTTTATCGCCGATTTCTGCCAGAACACGGGCGCCGGCGGAATCGGCGAGGCCGGGAAAGCTGGTGATGATCTGGTAGTCGGGATGGGTCTGGAATAGCTCGCCGGCGGCCTGGCCGAATTCCACGACGCTGTGGCAGGCAGCGTCAAGGGCGGCCAAGATTGCCAGCGTTTGGCGGCCCATCGCCGTTTCGACCAGGGGTAGTTGACGCAGTTGGGGTGCACGAAGCGCGGCCTTGATTTCAGCCGCGACTTGGTCGACGCCGCGTTGGCGGCCGGCCCGGCGCAGCGCCGCCGCGGTCCGACTGACGGAGAGCTTGACGGCAGCCGCCGGCGTGGGGGCGATAGCAAGGACTGCGCGGGCCTCAGGGCTGGCGATCCCGATCTGGAACCGGCCGCGGAAGGCAGCCAGGAATGTTGAGGAGTACTCGCGCAGGAATGACCGTAACTCGTTGCCGGCCTTCGTTCGTCGCCAGATCGCGTCTTGCTGTCCTCGGGCCAGCACCGCGATGGCCTGGCAGAGCTCAGTATCGGCGGGCGTCCTGCGGTGCAGGTGGGGGTCCACGCGCAAGTGACTAGCCAGGGGTCATGGCGTCGGCGTGATCGGATTTCGTGTGGGCTACCGAGTGGAGCTCCCGGTAGCGCGCCACGGCCAATGGGTTGATCGCGTAAACGGGTCGTCCAGTGGCCCGCAATGCGGCCACCAGCAGGCCCCTTGGTGTTTCGATGGCGACGGGGATTTGATCGTCAGCGCAGTCGCCAGCTTCGGCGAGCAGTTCGATGTGTCGAGCGAAGCCGCCCGGATCGTCGGTGATGCGCTTCTTGGCCATCAGGGTGCCGTCGGCATCGACGATGGGGATGTCGTGATGGGGCTTCGGCCCAGTCGATCCAGCAGAATAGTTTCACCGTGCTCATGTCTCCCGTCAGGTCAGGGGTTGGGGTGGATTCACAACCCGTGCTGGGTGCGCAGCGCTCTACTTATGAAGCTCGGTGGCTTTCCCTCCGATGGAGCTGTTCGCAATCCCAGCGATCTGCACGGCGTCAGCCTTTTGGAAGAACTCGGTGGTTCGCGAATACCGAGACGTTCATCCGTACAGACGGCTTGCACCACGAGGTCAATCCCAGCGCCTCCCGGCCCTGCAACCCGGCCGCGACACGCTCGGTCTAGAGAAAGGACTCGGAGTCCGGGTTCGAGAAAGGCGTTTGCCGCGGCCAGGCCGCAGGGGTGAACGGAATACCCTCCCCGAGCAACGCCAGTCTCAGGAAAGACCTCCAAGGTCAGACATCACAGAGGCATTCACACTGAAGGCGGCCGATCGTTCGGAACCGAGTAGATTCTGGAGGTTGTGTTGGCATCGTCGCGGCGAGTCCCCGTTACTGAGCGGCGCTGGCTGGACGGCTTACGAACCGCTGACCGACTAGCCATCGTCCGGCCTGACCGACAGTTACCTGAACGCCAACATCGTCGCTATCGTCACGGTGGTCACGCTCGCGATCACGGTGATCGCCGCCGTGGTCGAAGCGGTCGCCCACCGCAGATGGGGCACCTGGGTAGCCACGGTCCTGGCTCCCTTCGCGGGCGTTGCGATCATCCTGACCGCGCTGTATGAGCGCGACGGCAATCTTTTCGGCGGCGGCAGCTTGGAGCTTCCGCCGCCGACCGTGTTCGCCCTGGTGCTGTTCGGGGTCGGTTTCCGTGAGGTGTGGAGCCGGGTGTGGGCGCCGCGGGCGTCGCGTGGGGTGTGATGCGGTCTGTCGCAGATGGCGTATACCGGGTGGAAGTCGATGATAGTTGAGTGCTGGGCGGGTGCCCGAGGCGATGAGCAGGGACGGGGGTCGGGCCAGGTGGACGGGCAGTCGTTTGAGCTGACCAGCAAGTGGCAGCGCCGGGTGTATCCCTGGCGCGGGTACCGCGGTTCATTCATGCGGCTGAAGGTCGATGCGATGCCGGCGGCGGAGTACGCCGCGGTAGTGGCTTCGAGAATGAACCAACGCCTGTTGGACCCCGACAGCGACCCGGCCCTCGTCGACATAGTGACCTCAGCCAGCTGGGACGCGCCCGACCCGGTCGCGCTCGGCGCGCTAGCCTGCACCAGCGTGCAGTATCGCCGTCCCGGCGCCGATCGCCTCATCGCCTGGGTCGCTGAAACGCACGGCCTCCCGGTGGCGGTCGCAACTCTATTGCAGTCCAAATTGATTCAGTGGAGTAACGGCAGCTGGGGAAGCCATTACCCGTTGCGGTACGGCACCTTCTGGTGGTCGACACCTGGATCTCAACCCGAGGTCGTGGACCTGCGGATCCGGATTGCCGGCGCGACAGACGACGACTACACGACGGTCACCGATTTGCTACGGACTGTCGATTCGTCGGCCAATGCGACGGCACTGGCGGCGTTCCTTGCCCCCACCGAGGACGACCTGGTCGAGCGGGCCTTCGCCGAGACATCGCTGCTGGCCCGAAACAGCGAACTGCTGATTTCGGCTGCCGCCAACTCGACGCAACTGTCTGCGGTCCTGGCTTCCGATATCGGCAGCCACCTCGCCGGTTACCTGTTCTACCCCAATATGTACGCCACAGCAATGGCCCGGCTCGGCGGTCCGGCCGTGCAGCTTGTCGTCGCTGCACTGGAGCAGCACCGCGGCACTCCCGAGCGCGCCGAACTGCTCGACTTGCTCTCGATGAGCCCGTCGCCCGATGCGTTCCGCACCCTGATCGCCCACCAGGAGATGCGCGGCGCCCACGCCGCCCTGCGCAGCTCCATCGCCCGCTTCCCGGCCCCCGCCCTCACCGCACTGCTCACCATCGGAGGCGAGTTGGCTCTCTACGAGGCCGAAGCGTTCGCCCGCAGCCAGCCCGACACGGTGGAGGCGCTGCTTCCGACGCTCGACCGCCAGCTCGCAGATCGGTTGCGCGAACTCACCGTAGACGACGAGGCCCTGCCCGAAGCCGACCCACTGCCGACGATCCCCACCGGCGCCGGCAAGCCCGGCCCGTGGCTGGTCGCGCAGATGCTGCCGCCGCTGCTTCTACGCGACGGACAACACCGCCTCAGACGTGATCGCGTTGACGATGTCCTGCGCGTACTGGCCGCAGGCGACGGGCCCGCCCGCGAACTCGCCAACGTCCTGTACGTGCACTGCGAGCCGGCCTCACTGGCAGCCTGGGCCCGCTCACTCTTCGTGCAATACGAGCACGCCGACTATCCGGCGAAAGACCGCTGGGCACTGACCTTGCAGGGCTGGGTCGGCGATGACGACACGGTGGACCATCTCGTCCCGAAGATCCGCGCCTGGCCCGGTGAGAGCGGAAACGCCCGCGCACTGGTCGGCTTGGATGCACTCGGTGACATCGGCACCGAGTTGGCGCTGCGTGAGCTCTACCAGATCTCCCAGAAGGTCCCCTTCAAAGCGCTGCGCACCCGCGCCGAGGAAAAGATTGCCTTCATCGCAACCCAACTGAACTTGACGCCAGAACAACTTGCGGACCGGCTCGTCCCTGACTACGGGTTCGACGGCACCGCGACGCTGATCCTCGACTACGGCCAGCGGAGCTTCACGATCAGCCTGGACGACGGGCTGCGGCCGATCTTGACCGGCGCCGACGGCAAGGTACTCAAGACGCTGCCCAAACCGAGCGCCGCCGACGACGCCGAGCTAGCGGCCGCCGCCAGCAAGCAACTGTCTGCAGTCAAGAAGCAACTGCGCGGCTTCACCACCGATCAGGCCAACCGACTGCGCCGCGCCATGCGCCACCAACGCCGACTACCAGCCGACGACTTCCACGCCTACTACGTCGCACACCCACTGATGAACATCGTCAGCCGCCAACTCGTCTGGGGCGCGTTCGACGACATCGGCCACCTGCGCACCAGCTTCACCGTGGGTCCGGACCACACCTTCACCGATCACCTGCAGCAGCCTGTAACGCTGTCTGGTGGCGAGGTCATCGGCCTGGTCCATCCCGTCCAACTTGACGACTACACGCTGAGGGCATGGCAGTCCCAGGCTGCCGAGTGGAATCCGTGGTTCGCGCAGTTGAGTTGCTGCACGAACACCCTCACGGACGCCGAACGCAACGGATCCCGCATCGAACGCGCCACGGGGTGGAGATTGCCCACCGGTGCGGTGCTCGGCATGACCAAGTGGGGGTGGGCACGAGGTGTCCCTCAAGACGCCGGGGTGCAGAACTGGATGGAGTTGCGGACTTCGACGGGTGAGATCGTCACCCTCGACCTCGAACCGGGCATCCCGGTCGGTGCCGTGACCGAGTTCCCCGAACAGGTCATTAAGGGGGTGTCGATATCGACAGGCACGTTCGGTGACATCGACCCCATCCTGGCCACTGAGATTCTCAACGACCTCGAACAGCTGTCACGACAACGGCTCTCTTAGGAGTGAGTCGTCATCGGGCGAATGGCGGTGTCCAGCCACCTCGGGTAGATTCCACGCTCCGTGGGCCCCGAGGTCAGTGTCGGCGGGCAGTGCCGCGGTTGGCAGGATTCCGACAACGAGACCAACACCTTACGCGCGTTGGTGATCACGCCTGCCCGCGGAAGTAGCTTGGATCAAGCCCGCCTCGTTGTGGCGACGATGGACGACTGGTTGTGGGCACCGCACTCCGGAGGCGGGGCTACAGTGGGCGCTCGAAGACCGCCGGCGGGAACGCCGTAAGGACCGCCGCGAGGTGGCCAGCCAGTGCCGCGACTACGACCGCCGCTGAGAGACCCTACACGGCGCGCGGAGTGTGCCTGCCCGACGGTGCCCGCAGGTTCCCCCGTCTGCGGGCACCGTCATGTCCAAACCCTTTCAACCCTGGCGCGCGAGCGCTGACGGTTGAATTTTTAAAGATGTTGGAATGCAGCAACTTTCGATAAAATGATGTACCATAGAGCTATGGCGTTGAGCAGCAAGGCCTTTCGCATCTACCGCGAAAGCGGCAGCGATAACCGCGAAAGTGGTTGCAGTGCAATGCAGAACGTAGGATGTCGGTATAACGTCACCACCACGGCACCGCGTCAGCGGTGCGAATCCGGAACCTTAGCAACAAAATCAGAGACAACCGCGTAAGCGGTTGTCGTACAGGGTGATTCGCGGGCGGGCTTGCCCGCCCGATCATGGGAGCCGGCGCAGCCGGA
>NZ_JAVQLT010000003.1:0-223647 GCF_051188035.1 Mycolicibacterium sp. Y3
GCCGCGGTGGAAGGAGCCCGCCTGCGGCGGGCGTCGAAGGCCGGCGCCTGCGGCGCTTATGTGCCTGGTTGAGTATTGTTGTTAGGCAACGGTTTTCGTGTTGTGGAGTTGGGTTGGATGGCCTGCGGCCATCACTCGCACTCGCTTATTGTTGTGCTGCAACAGTTTTGGTATTCGTTGGTGGTGATGGCTTCGCCATTGTTCATGATTTCAATCTTACTGTATACCAGTGGTTTTCGGCTACCATGTCTCGGCTTCGCCTCGACTGCGATGGGTTCGTCGCGAATGCCGGCCGGCGGATCCGACTCGAGGGTTGTTGCCCGACTTGGCATCTCGACTCCCGTCCGGGCTACGCCCTACTTTACCATACTCGTTGTGCACCAACATGATTCGATATTCGATCAATCGCGCCTGCGGCGCTACACCCCCGCCCGGACCGTACCAGAACCGCCCCGACTCACACCCGGGCACTCTCCCCGCCCATCCGGTACCCATCGGCCTACCGACCGTAATACCTGAGGGTCAGTGTTCCCCATGAACCCCGGTGCTTCGATCAACCCCAGCGCGGTCACCCGCCGACCAGTGACGTCACCCCCAACAAGCCCAGCTCCGCCGGCCAACCCCGGCCCAGACAACCGCCGGCACCCTCAGCACGGCGCCGCGTCTCGGCCCCCTGGGCGGCAAACGCCTTCGCATCACCATCACCGCCGCTTGACTCAGCGAGCAGTCGGGCGCGGAAGCGCGGCGATCGGGAGTGTTCCGGGCTTGGTCGACTGCACGACCTTGGTCGGCACGGCTAAGCCGGGCGGGTTCTTCACCCCGAACAAATCCAGTTCTCGGATCCGTCGAGGGCCGGCTTGGCACTGAGGGGGGAGCAGAACGCATTGGGATTGACGGGTAGATCAGCGATAACCCCGCCAGATGTTGAGACTTGCTTGCAGCGCCAAGAATAGGCGTCGCGAGGAGACACCAGGTAGGCCTGCCCGTTGGAGAAGCCATCGGCAGCCGGGTACTGGTCCCTGCATGCGATGTTGAAGTCGACGCCGTTGGGCGTAGCGGCGGCGGGGGGTGCGATAGCGACGGCAAGTCCGGCGGCGGTCAACGCCAGGGTATGTAGCCAGGCAAACTTCCGGCCGTTGCTTGTCGCAGTCACGGTTGTACTCGCCGTCTCATGGTGGTGGTGGTTATCGGTCGTGGTGTTGATCGGTCCGTTCCGGACGCCCGTTACGGCAAACAAAGGGCCTAAGCAGGACTGGCGTGCCTTCGTACCTCTACGATGTCGCAGGTGGGGGGCGTAGCCGATGCAGACCAAGGCCAAGTTGACAAGCTGACGGAACTGGCTCTGTCGTGCATCGAATCGTTCGCTGCGGATGGTTTGCAGGGGAGCAGTGTGCGGCGGGGTCGACTTCAATGGGCCATGAGGTCCGCCACCGTAAAGGCCCAGCAGATCGCGCCCAACGGATCGGACACAGCACTGGCCGCCGCTGCCGCGCTCGCGTTGATCGAGAATGCCGGCATCACTGGCACCGACGAGGACACCGGACGCATCTTCAAACAGCCACCCGATTCCACCGCTGTAAAAGGCGGGGTCTTCAGTCAATACGGGCTGTTGGTTCAGGCCGCCGGCAAGCTCGCCGAAGAGATTGGACTGAGCCCGTCGTCGACTCCCCGCCAGAGCAAAGTTCATGATCTCGCGGCCGCCAACAACCTGCGAAAGCTCTTGCAGATCACCGTCGACAATCTTGAGGCCGGGCAGCCGGCCGACCAGTGGTGGGACAGGTCGTCGACTGCCATCACCCAGATGCTCGAACGCTACGCGAAGCCCGCCAGCGCCTACCCCACACTGAACGCGTACACCGAGCCTGGGCGCGAGACGACGGGCACTGCCGCGGTCGGTCCCACAAAAACCCCCGGCGACGGTCCCGGCGCAACCAACACTTCGGACCATCCTCCGCCACCGGAGCCGTCGGGCTGGTCGAAAGGTTGGGCATTCCTGGCCGGTACGCGCCCCCGACTTGCCGCCCTGGTTGCGGTGGTGACCGTTGGGGCGTGCATCGGGCTGGGGGAAGCCGTTGCGTCGATCCCGCGATCGCTGTTCGGCTGGCAAGACACCTACGTGGACTCGTACCCGATCCCGTCGTTGCCGCCCCCTGTCGAAGGCGTGGACTCGGCGCTGACTCTGCCCAACACGAGCGTCCGGCTGTTCTTCATGGACCAGGGCTCCGAACAGACGGCCGCCGATCAAACCGTCAACGGCCGGTTGCCCGTGGCGGCTGCCGCCGTAATGCCACTTGAATACCAGATCGCGACATTCCAGGTACTGCTGTCGAAGGCCCATAAGGACGACGCCAGTGCCGCCGACACCAACCTCAAACTCTGGATCCAGGCGCCTCTGCCGATGGATATCACCGGGGCGACGTTGATGAAGACCCCGGTCAAGGAGAGCATCCCGCAGCCGGAACTGAACACCGTCAACGGAAACGGCGGAACCGCGGTGGACGTGCCGTCCCTGGACGACGGCGACGTGCTCTACCAGTTCCAGGTCGTGGCGCGCCCAGACAGGACCAACAACGGCTACTTCTGCGGCTACAACGCCAAGTTCGTGCAGGTCATGGTGCGCTCCGAAGACAAGACCGCAACCAGCCAAGACGGGGTCGTCACGCCGTACCCGTTGTATGTCCCACGAGGGGAAGGCTGCTGATCGACTGGTGGACTTCATCATGAGTTTCCGCTGACCGAAAGTCGACTGCTGACGCTCTAGGGCGTAGCTACCCGACCGCCTTAAGCGGCCCGGCCTTGGAGAAAACCTCGCGAAGTGAGGCCTTCTCATCGTTCGCTTCCCGCGCTTTGCGCTCATCGATAGCGTTGTCCAGCTCGTCGAGCTGGGCAGCAGCGATCTCGGCATCCAGCAGCGAACCGATGTAGTCAGAGATGGTCTTGTGACCCTTCGCCGTGGCCAATACCTGGACAGCAGCCTGATACGTCGCTGTCACCTTCACCTGCAGATTCTTGTCCCGCGGCTCGTGGGTGGGTGCGGCGCCGGTGGACGATGAGGCTTCGTCGTCGTTTGCCATTGATTTCGTTCTCCTCTTGCGACTCCGAGCGCGCTGCTGGGCGCGCCTTGGGAAGCGGCGTATCAGGTGCGTTCTGAGGTGCGGCCCGCATGTTCTCGCCTGGCTATGCATCGAACCACCGCGTCAAGGTAGCACCTGAATCCCCGGATTTCGCGATTCTAATCGCACTATCTGCTGTTCACTTCTGTATTGATCCAGAAGGATCTGGGGCTTGGCATAATCTCGAGATTATGTAGATACTGGTATCTGTCAGATAGTTCAGGTTAGGAGTAGCAGGTGAAAATTTCGAGTAGCGCAGTACGACAGAGGCTCGGGGTTGTTGCGGCGTCGGGGCTCCTCGCGGTGGGGATGGTGTTCGGGAGCGCGGTCCCGAACGTTGTCAGCAGCGTGGTCCCGACCGTGCTCGGCAGCAGTCAGCTGGCCGTTGCCTCGGCTGACGAGGGCAAGCCCATGCGGGTCGGCAAGAGTGTGGTGTGGTTCGTTGTTCAGGACGTCGCGTCGCGGGTGATCGAGTTCGTGATCAACTCCAAGAGCCCATACAGCCCGGAGGATGTGCTCAACCAGATCCTCGCCTCGGCGCCGCACTTCACATCGGTCAGCGATCCACAACAGATCGTCTGGCAGGCGGCTCCGATCGCGGGTCCCGCCAACGGCGTGATCTACGGCAACGCGACCGACCTGTTCAACAGCATGGCCGCGGCCGGCCAGCGCACCGGGAACAATTCCCTGCGCAACGGCGTGTACACGGTCACTCTGTCGAAGGGCACCAAGTCGCAACCGCCGGTGCTCACCATCTCCAACGCGGCGATCACCAAGCGGATCATGGTCCTCGCCGGCTAGTTGCTCCACCCCTCAAGGGCGCCCCCTCAAGCAGGGGGCGCCCTTTTGTTTCTGCGCAAGGCTCCCAGTGAAAGTCCGCCGCCGCCGTTCGTCGTTACCGGATCGACGTCCCGCCCTGGCGGTGGCGCGCCGCGAGACCGTCAGCACGCCCGCGGCGGCCCCATCAAAGGAAATCCAACTGGTGCCGTCGACGACGGGCCTGCGCTACAACAGCCGTTTCGCCGGCCAACCCTGCATTGCCTGTTCACCCGGCGGCCAGCGCGATGCCACCGCGCCCAACACTGTCGCTCCCCCTGACTCACCCAGGGTTGACGACCCGCATCGCCGCCGCAGCACAACGACTCGGCTACCTCACGGTCTAACCGTCCCACCCCTCTGTCGACCTAGCAGCGGGATCGGCTTCTCGGTATGCACCGAAACCCCTGCCTCGGGTCGCTCTGGGTGTGCGAACCTAGAGGCCCAGAAGGAGTCAGACATCGTGTCCAAACGCGCGAACAAGAAGCGTCCGAACAAGCAGCTGCGAGCAAAACGCTCGCCGCGCACACACACAAGCCTCGTACTCATCGAGGCCCTGCCCGAGTACCAACGCTCAGGCGAGAGCGCCGCAGTTTCCCGGCATCTGCAATCCCTGGGCTTGCTCGAAGCCCCCATGATGGAGGTACCCGTCTCCGGGGACCAGTCCCGCTACTTTGCCGCACACCAGTTCCCCAGCACCACGAACGGCTGCCGTCTCGTCGTCAGCGGCGACACACCACTGGCATTTCTGCACGGTTCCGACTGCAACATGGTGCGACGGGTTGACGAGGATCTCCGGGCCAAGGTGCATTCGCCCTTCGAGTTCTGCAACCGACGCCTCGCCGGCGGCCGATTCGAGACCATCGATCTCGCGGCGATCACCCTCCCGAATCGACTACGTGACCTCCAGCCGCTGGCACCGCCGACCGGTCTCGCCTGCCCCGATTGCGCCGCCGTAGTCGACCCTGAACGCAATGAATGGATTCACGAGCCGACCTGCCCACTTGCGGTGGCCCAGCAACGCATCGTCGACGAGGACCGTGAGTACTTCAAAACCCATCCCGGCGAATCAACCCGCATCCGGCCACCCGTGATGGCCGAAGTCCTCACCGCAATGCTTCACACAAAAGGCAGCGGCCTGCCGGAACTACCGCCCGATCACCATTGGGAACCAGGCGGCACGATCAAGGTGACGCTGCTTGACGACGGCGTCAGGGCGCGGCACTTCGAGAACGCTCTCGCAGTAGCCGTCGCCGACAACGCGCGCAACGGCTGACCTCGGCTGCCTGCCCTACCTCTTTGCGTCCGGCTTCACTGGACGGCCTTGTCTTATCGGGGGCGGCAGCAACGACTCGCCCGGTGGTCCTGCGGGTCGACGGTGACTTCGCCGCTGCCCTGATCGACTCCCACACCGACGTCGAGCTGGTCCCCGACTGGATCGACCGATTCCCGTTCAACGCCATCGCCTACAGCCTCGCCGAGCCTCTCTCCCTGCACGACGGCACCCGCATGTGTCACTACACCGGCATGCTCGCCACCGGCATCCGGGCCGTCGACGCCGCCGGAACACCCGGACTAGACCTGTCCCCACCCCGACCCAACCCAGCGAGGACCGCTGGCAGCTCGACGGCGCCCAGATCACCCACTACGTCGAGATCCCCGGATCGGACGGCGTGCGCTGTGTTTGGGTGTTCAAAGAGGACGGGGACCCCCGGCCTCGGTTGCAGAGTGTGTCCTTCCAGCTGCGCGGCGACCTGGCCGACCAGGAGACCACCCTGTCCGGGCTCATCGACAGCTCGGTTTCCATGGCCACCGACTTCGGACAGTCCCAAGGCCGAGAACTCCCCACGCTGATCACCCTGTCCTTGTCGCTGCTGCTCTACACCGCCGCCACCGACCCCGAACTCGACTGGCCGCCGCCCGAACACATCGCCCGGCCCCATCACATCAAGACCACCCACATCTGCAACCTCGGATGGCGCACCGGAACGGCCCTGCGCCAACACCGAGTCCCCCCGCCCACGGGCGATACCAATGGGACAGATTCCACCGCCAGCACCAGCGGCATCTCCTCTCCGAGCGGTCGATGCCTACCAGCACACATCCGCAAGGCCCACTGGCACCGCGTCCGCATCGCCGAACGCGACACCAACGGCAAGGTCATCGGCACCCTGCACGGCGTCCAAGGAATCGACTGGCACTACTGTCTGTGACAGTTTGAGGTGGCTCCGGTAGGGCGGCGTGTTTTGGCCCCTCTTTTTTGACTCGCCGGTGTGGTTGTGACGGTTTGAGTTGGCCCCACCGCAGTGTTGATCCATCGGATCAGGGTTGCGATGAAAGGGGCCGCCGGTGGTCGCGCTGGAGGTACGAGTGGAACAGTTCGCCGCTATTCGCCGGGACGCCCGGGTGGACGGGTTGTCGATCCGGGAATTGTCGATGAAGTACCGGGTGCACCGGCGCACGGTGAGACAAGCGCTGACCGATGCGGTGCCCCCACCACGTAAGACCCCGGTGCGCCGGTCGCCGAGACTTGACCCGTTCAAATCGGTGATTGATGCGATGTTGTGGGCTGATACGACAGCCCCGCGCAAGCAGCGCCATACCGCGCGGCGGATTGCGCACCGGCTGATTGAGGAACACGGCGCGGTCGATCTGTCGTATTCAACCGTCCGGGACTACGTCCGGCTGCGTCGTGCCCAGATCGATATCGAAGCGGGCCGCCGGGTGGAGGTGTTCGTCCCGCAGGAACACCCGCCCGGGGCGGAGGCCGAGGTCGATTTCGGCGAGGTGTGGGTGATGCTGGCCGGGGTGAAAACCAAGTGCCACATGTTCGTGTTCTGGCTGGCCCACTCGGGTAAGGCGATTCACCGGGTCTATCCCAACCAGGGGCAGGAAGCGTTCCTGGAGGGCCACATTGAGGCGTTCGCGGCGATCGGGGGTGTCCCGACCCGCCATATCCGCTACGACAATCTGACGTGTGCGGTGGCGACGGTGCTGCATGGCACGGATCGGCGTCGCACCGAAAACCAGCGTTGGATCCTGTTTCGGTCACACTTCGGGTTCGATGCCTTCTACTGCCAGCCTGGTATCGCTGGGGCGCATGAAAAGGGCGGTGTGGAAGGCGAAGTCGGCCGTTTCCGCCGTAACCGGTTGTCTCCGATGCCCGAGGTCGACTCCCTGGCCGAGCTCAATGATCGGATCCGCGGCTGGGAAGCCGAAGATGACCACCGGCGTATCGGTGACCGGATCGGCACCATCGGGGAGGATTTCGCCACCGAGCAACCCCTGTTGGCGCCGGTGCCGTTCGAACCGTTTGATCCTGGCCTGGTGCTCACGCCGCGGGTGGATCGGTCGGCGTTGATCACGGTGCGGATGGCGAAGTATTCGGTGCCGGTGCGGTTCATCGGCCGTAAAGTTCGGGTCTCGTTGCGGGCCACCGAGGTGGTGGTATTCGACGGGGCCACCGTGATCGCGTCTCACCCCCGGATCGCGACCAGGGGTGGGTCCAGTGTGTTGTTGGATCACTACCTGGAGGTCCTCAAGATCAAACCGGGCGCGTTTCCCGGGTCGACCGCGCTGGCCCGGGCCCGGGCGACGGGCACGTTCACCGCGGCGCATGAGGCGTTCTGGGCTGCCGCTCGGCGGGTCAACGGCGATGGTGCGGGCACCCGCGCACTGATCGACGTGCTGCTGCTGCACCGCACCATGACTGCCGGCGACGTCGTCGCAGGGATCACCGCCGCGGTGTCGCTCGGCGCGGTCAACGCGGACGTGGTCGCGGTCGAAGCCCGACGGCACGCCGCCGGCGACATCGTCACGGGTGGGTCTGATTCGGACCGTCATCTCGTTGCCCCTGCGCAACAGGCTGAGCAGCGGGTTGTCAGTCTGACCCAACGCCGGCTCACCGATCCAGCAGCGATCATCGCCGGGCTGCCCGCCGATACCCGGCCGCTGCCCAACGTCGCCGCCTACGACGAGCTGCTGGCCCGCCGCCGCACCAATGCGGGCTCCGATACCACCAACCGGGCGGTCACCACATCGGCCACGACCGAAGAGAGTCACGTCTCATGAGCCCAGCCGTCACTTCGGTGACCACCACACTGCGCCGCCAACGCGGCCTAACCGAACCCGCCGCCCTCGCGGCGATCGATCAAGCCTGCCGCCGGCTACGTTTACCCACCATCCGCGCCGTGCTCGAGGAAGCCTTGGGTGCGGCCAACCGGGAACAACTGTCCTATCAAGGGTTTCTGGCCGAGCTGCTGCTGGCCGAATGCGATGACCGCGACCGCCGCTCCACCGTGCGCCGGGTCAAAGCCGCCGGGTTCCCCCGCCAGAAGTGGTTGGGCGACTTCGATTTCGAGGCCAACCCGAACATCAACCCGGCCACCATCCACCAGCTCGCCACCGGGGACTGGGTGACCAAGGGCCAACCGTTGTGTTTGATCGGGGATTCGGGCACCGGCAAGAGTCATCTGCTGATCGCCCTGGGGACCGCCGCGGCCGAGCGCGGGTACCGGGTGCGCTACACCCTGGCCACCCGGTTGGTCAACGAGCTCGTCGAGGCCGCCGACGACAAGCAGCTCACCAAAACCATTGCCCGTTACGGGAGGGTTGATCTTCTTTTACTTGACGAGCTCGGATACATGGAGCTTGATAAAAGGGGTGCTGAGTTGCTGTTTCAGGTTTTGACTGAGCGGGAGGAGAAGAACTCGGTAGCCATCGCCAGCAACGAGGCCTTCAGTTCGTGGACAAAGACGTTCACCGATCCCCGGCTGTGCGCGGCGATCGTGGACCGGCTCACCTTCGGGGGCACCATCATCGAAACCGGCACCGATTCTTATCGGCTCGCCCATGCCCGCACCAAGAACACCGCCAACAGCTGAACGAGAAGGCCACTCATATCCGCGAGATCGACGCAGGCTCTCGTTGTGCTGCAGCGCCTTTGATGGCGTCCCAGGCGGTGTCGGCGCCTGTCCAGAACAGCCGTCCGGCGATGGACATGTACAAGAAATACGGCAGGTATACCGGCACGGTGCCCCACCGGGTGACCCAGCCGGGCAGGGCGGTGATCACGGCGAAACCGATGACGAGCATCGCCAGGCCGGCCAGTAGCGCGGCCAGGTTGGTGAATCCGAACTGTGTGCGTTCACCGACGGTGTGCATGATTTCCCCTTCAGGAAAGCTGGTTGTGGCATGTGCTGAGGTCGAGCACCACACACCCGTGAGCACCCCGGGAAGTGGGGTGGTGTTGCTGCAGAGGCAGACTAGCCCCGCAGACCGCCGATGACCGTGTGTGCTAGATCACCGCGCAGAGGCGTTCGGTTTGATGTCTGTTTCCCGACTAACCCCTGTACACCCCGACTGCTACCGCAGGCAGAACCGGGACGTCGAACAACACCTGGGGGTCGCTATGGCGGGAGAGTTGACGGGCAGCCGGCGTAGCTCAGGAGCCCACGCGGTGACTCGCGACCGTCGAGTGGGTCTTTGCTCGCCCTGCGCGCGAGTCGAACCGCAGCAGGTGGTCCCCGCACCAGATGCGCCACCCACACTGCTGCGTGCCAGCACCGGTGGGCGCCACCGTGCGGTACCGGTGGGCTCGATCGGCGATCGCGGCCGCGGGTTGCGCCTCGGGGTGGCGGCGGGCCTGACCGCCCTGCTGGTACCGGTCGCGGGCCTGATCGTTTCGATGATCAGCAGCGATCCCACCCTCATCGCCCACGCCGCGGCAACCCCCAAACCGGGCTCCCCGGGAGGCGATCACTCCAAGCCCGGCGACAACAAGAACAAAAAGAAGCCCGGCGACAACAAGAAAAGCGACAAGAAAGGCGACGCGAAGAAGACCTCGACCACCACCCGCGCAGGATCGTCCGCCCGCGGATCGAGCGCTGATTCCGCCGCGCGGCGGTCGGGGTCGAGTTTTTCTGAGCAGACCAACGCCAACAACCGCTGGAGCGCGGATGGCCCGGATCGCAGTGTGAACACCCGGATCTCCAGCCAAGCTGCACCGTCACAACCGGCGCAGGCACCGAGCCAGGTACAGGAAGCGCCGCCGACCCGCGGGCAGCAGAACACCGCCCAGCCGGCCACACCACCGCAGGACACCACACCGGCACAGACCTCGCCGCCCGCGGCGCAGCAGCAGACCCCAACCATTGTCATCCCCGCTCAGGGCGAATACGCCCCCGGCGAGCAGTCCACCACCACGGTCACCCCGGCAGCACCCAATGATCCGACCGGGCCCGCCACCGCACTGGTGGTCGGATTGGCTGCCGCCGGAGCAGGCGCGGCGTCACGGCGCAACGGTAGTGCCACGCGCACCACCTCATCGGATCCTTCGCAAGGGGTGCGGGGCGGGTTCAGCGTCACCCACTTCGGCCAAACCGACGGCGACCAAACCCTGGTCACCCTCACCGACCCGTCCTCGCCCACCCGGTACAACTTCGACGCCTCCCAGGTCGTCCCTCACGGTGGCAGCCTGCAGGTCAACCCCGACCAAACCGTCTCCATCCTCGACGCGTCGGGTACCGCTACTGGCGACGGCTTCTCGGCCCCGTGGGCGCGCGATGCCACCGGCGCGGCCCAACCCACCCAGTTCACCGCCCAAGGCAGCACCCTCACCCAAACCATCACTCCACGACCGGATGCGGTGTACCCGATCACCGCAGATCCTGACGGCGTTGAGGGAGGAGCGGGACCGGCACTCTCTCCAGTCGCCGTAGGGCCTGATACTGCCGGCGACACACCGCCGCCGCCGCTCCCCGAAACCCCCATTGGAGGATGGCTGGACAACGTTTCTGACCCGAACTTCGCGACCCGGCTACAGGGACCGCTTGAGGGTCCTGAGCGAACGGTCGTGGGTAACATCTCCCGTGGCGAAGGCAAGACGACCGTCGCATATCTCAATGCGCGTGGGTGGCACGCATCCGAGAGACTCATCAACAGGTATGTCAACAATCCTGGCGGTGCAGGGTCGCTTGGTGACACATACGACTTGTGGGGAAATGATGCGGACTCGATCGCAACAGATCCCATAACCAATGCCTATGGTGTATCCAATGTGTTTGACGTGCGCGAGTTGGCAAAAAACGCTGCGGTCACTGAGCTATTGTCCAGCGGAAAAAGCTGGGTCCTGCAAGCCTACGAAAATCCAACGGCTGCACCCGTTGCGAGGGACTCAGCGGGGAACGTCGTGAGCCACGGTCCGCTGTGGACAACAGTGGCTGGCGGCTCTTCCGACGCGGTCCTCTCGCTTGGTCGCTATCAGGCACAGGTCGTCACACTCGCGCAGACTGTGGGCCAAAGCGCCAACGGGAACGCCATCATCAATGTGCAGCAGCGCGTGTTTCTCTACGACCTCACCGACTACAGCGTCGGGGCCGGCTGGAGTCCGCAACAAGTCGCTATTGATTCGCTGGCACACTTGCGCGAAATCGGCTGGGCGAGATCATTCAACACCCACGGGGTAACCTCCGTTTTCGAAGAGACGATCACTAGTGCGATCTCATAAGTTTCAGCGACTCGCCGCGCTGGCGGGCTCGGCGTGCGTGCTTCTCGCTGCGGGGTGCGCCGATCCACACGGCACCGTGGTTCGCGACCCGGATGAAGGCAAGAAGATACTCATTGACAGTGATCTCGCGCTCATCCCAGCTGACACCGATATCATCTACTTCAGACAGGCTGACTACGTAGTCGGTTCACCCGACATACGCGCGGTTTTCACTGTCAAGGACTTCACCGACGAGAAGTACCTGACAGAGCTACGCCAGAAATACGGGCCGGAACAATTTGACGCTGCGAACATCTCGGCGTGCCAGCGCACGGCCGAGCAAGACCTCAACGAGTTCGCCCAAATTGGCTTCAACATCCTTGGAGCCAAAGCATATTGCTCACCGAAGAACATCGAGATATCACTGAAGCCGCTGGGCGATCGCCTGATGGTCTTCGTGGCCAAACGCGGTCACTGAATGCACGACCACGTATCCCATGGCGAACTGCCACCGTGAGCCCCACGTCTGCACCCCGACGAATCAGGCCCGCCCATCCATGGAAAGCGTGCAGGCACTGCAGTTCCCGGACAGTGACGGGTAGCACCGGCATGCGCCGAGCGCGGTGGATGACCGCGGTTGTCGTGGTGGTGATGGCGGCGGCCGGCTGTGACGACGATCCGCCGCCGCCCTGGGTGTCCACACTCACCGACAGCCAAGCGCGCGACGTGATGCGCGATCTGCGGATCAGCATTCCTGACAGCTACCGCCTCATTGGAATGACCGAGGTGAAACCCCCAGTAACCGGGGACGCCTCTTATTCGGGCGCCTTTGGATCCGAGACAGCCGACACCTCCCTAGATTTCCCCCACGTTGACGGAGCACCCACAACCATGTCGGTCACCTCCTGCAAAACCATCCCCGGAGACCTTCAACAGGTATGGAAGAAATACGGTTTCGACTGCGACATGGCGAACATGAAGTACCTGTCCTTCACCCCGACCGATCGTTTGACATTCGGCATCTCGGTCGTTGCCGGCACCCTCCCCACGGGCCAAGCCCGCCTGTTCGTCTACTCGGCGGGCAACTGATCCGATAACACCGCCCAACCCCGGGGCCAGCGCAGCCCGCCCTCCCGGGGCCAGTTCAAGTTGACATAGCCACACTACGAACTGCGCTGGTACCCACCCACATCCGTCAACGCCGACCACGGACACAACCCCACCGTCCGAGACCCCTAGCCGTGAAACCGCTGTTCGTCAGGGTTGCAAGTTAGAATCAGAACCGGGTCGACGCGCACGCCAACTCCACAACGACAGACGGTGATGTGATGTCCATCACACCAGTGTCGATTCGTCCCAACGAGCCGCCTGAACAGTAGAGGGCCGAGAAATCTCGGCCTCGCCTACATCCAGCAGGAGGTTCCATCCAATGTCAGAACGCGACGAAGACGACGTTCCCGCCAGCCCGGCGGCCGACGACGAGATCAACAGCGACCAGCCTGTTCACGGCACCGAAGGCTCACCGACCGATCGACTCGCGGACCTCGCGGCGGCGGCGATCGAGGCAGGCAACCCCTCGGCCATCGACGGGCTCGCCAAGACCGTCACCGCACTGAACGGCTCGGTCGGATCACCGAACTGGCACCAGTTCACGCCCAAGTTCGAGATGCCGGCCATCGACTTCCCGATGCCGAAGCTGCCCGCCATCGACTTCCCCATGCCGAAGCTGCCCGCCATCGACTTCCCCATGCCGAAGCTTCCCGCCATCGACTTCCCCATGCCGAAGCTGCCCGCCATCGGCCGACAGTTCGACGCCAGCCGCTACCACCTCCTCGGCCATACCCGTGACGTGGTGGGCATCGACGCCCTCATGGCCGGCCGCGGCGTCGCAGAGAACTACCTGCGCGGCATCAACGGCGCCGGGGAAGCGTTCACCCGCGCCCTTGAGAGCATCGCCCAGCTGGATCGCACGGGACCCCTCGCCCGCGGCTATAGCCGTTATTCCGACGCCATCGCCACCGGCCCCGGCAGCCTCACCGGCTGGCTGCACTCCGCAGTCCCCCGCATCGACATGACAGCCTGGTCCAACGTCGTGGGCACCGCCTCGGCGGTCAACACCGGCATGCACAACGCCATCAGCGCCGCGGCCCGCACGATGCTCGACCTCAACAGGTCCTACCGCGCGCTCGACGACGTGATCTCCCCCGCACTACGCAACCTGCAGACCAGGATCGACGAGTTAACCCGCCTAACACCGGTCGTGCAGTCGGCCGCCGGGATATGGTCGACGCAGATCACCGACTTGATGCACGGCTGGACCGTGCTGTCGGACTTCGGCCACCGACTCGCAGGCAAGGCCCTGCACCTAGCCCTCATGACCCGCGACGCCCTGATCAATGACACCGACCGCGACGCGGTACGCCGGGCGGTCATCGCCTTCATGCGCCGCGTCTTAGGCTACAAGTGGCCCCCAACCGACGCCCGCATCGAGGCCGTCTCCTCGGCACTCCTCGACGACGCCTGGCTTCCCCCTGTTGGCACCGCATTCGACGCGGACTACAACCCCGTCGATCCCCTCCGCAAGATCGTCACTTACCAGCACGGCCTGTGGGTGCCGCTCACCGAGACCAGAAGGCGCGGCCGCACGATCGCCTCGCTGGACGAGCCCGATCGTGCCGCCCACGACGGCGACGGCGACACCCCCACCACACCGATGGACCGCTTACAGGCATCGGAGTTCACCCCCAAACGCCAGCCCATCACACACCCCATCCTCAAACGCGTCCTGGAACCCCTGTCTCCCATCGAGCAGGAGATCGTGATGGCCAGATTCTGCGACGGTGCCCGCACCTGGGCTGACGCCGCCATCACGTCCGGCCGCGACGCCCGAGAAGGCGAAACCGTACGCCGCAAGTTCCTCAAACTCAAAAAGGCTGAGCAGCAACGCCGTTCGGCATAGCCACCTCTTCAGCTCCACCACCACAGATGTCCGGTCCCGCCCCCAATGGCGCGGGCCCACCGGGCCGATGAAGTAACCCTCAACAAAGAAGGAGATCACCATCATGGCCAGAAGTCGAAGCGCCGTCACCGGCCGGTACGTCCGTCGCTCCACCGCAGTGCGCAACCCGCGAACCACGGTCACCGAACGCCGCAGCGGCCGCAACGGCAGTTCCGGCACCCGTCACCGCAGCGCGGTCACCGGACGCTACGTCACACCCGCCACCGCCGCGCGCCATCGCCGCACCACCGTCACCGAACGCGGTAGGGCCTGAAGCGGTCCGGGATTTGTCTCGCGTGCCGGCCCATAGGGGTCGGCACGCGGGCCATACAGCAACTTGCGCAACGTCATCCCGATCGGCGGCTCCTGGCGTTCAGCGAGCGCGCCGACACGTTCTCGACACATCAACCTAACGGGTATAGCATGGTGTTAATCATCGTTAGAGGAGGTTTGATGTCCGTATCACTCCAGCTTGAACAACTCCTGCGTGAACGCTTCGACATCAGTCCCGATGACTTCGTCGCCGCCCTGCAATACCTGCCGGCTTCGCGCCCCTGGGCGGCATCGCTGACCGAAGCCGAGGCCCGCCTGCTCGACGATGCCAACTTCCCCGAGGACCGTGACGCCTTCATCGCCGCCGGCACCGAGATCGCCGGTCACACGGCCCATCTCGCGGTCACCGCGTTCACTGCCGACGAGGTCGCCAGCGGACTGGGCATCAGCGCTTCCCGCGTACGTCAGAAGCGCCTCGCCGGCGAGCTGTGGGCCATTCCAGACGGGCAGACCTGGCTGTTCCCCATTCTGCAGTTCGAAACCGGCGACAACGGCGGCCCCACCCGCCAGGTCCGGGGTATCGACCAGGTCCTCAAAGCCCTCCCCGATGACCTGCATCCCGTGGCAGTGGCCGGCTTCTTGCGCACGCCGCAGTCGAACCTGTTTCATGACCGCCCCATGACCCCGATCGAGTGGCTGCGTGCCGGCGGAGATGTCGACCAGGCTGTCGCCGCGGCCGGCGCCGTCGACTGGTACGCAACGTGACCGCGCGTCTGCCCGATCCGCCTCCAACCGCCGAGTTGCGCGCTATCGGCATCCGCGACGAGGAATGCCGCACCGTCTCGACCGGCGAGACTTGGTGGCGAGTCCACCGCACCACTGGCACTCACGTGCTGGGCTGGAACGCCTTCCGCGAGCACGGACCGCACCTGCGGTTCGACCCCCACCCACCACCGGCTCGCCACCATGACGGGATCGGCGTCTGGTACGCCGCTTCCGAGCCACTGCCCGCGCTGGCCGAAGCCTTCCAAGCCGACCGCACCATCGACCGGTTCCGCGGTGAGCCCTACCTCACCGCGGTGCGATTCAACCGCGACCTGGCCCTGCTCGATCTCGCCGCCGACAGCGCCGGCTCCTGGCCCACCCGCGCCGGCGGCACCTTCGCGCTGTCCACCGGACCGCACTCCATCACCCAACGCTGGGCCCGACGCATCACTGAGGCCTTCCCCGACCTCGACGGCCTGCACTACAACAGTCGGTTCGCCGGCCAACCCTGCATCGTCCTGTTCACCCCCGCGGCCACCGCGATGCCAGCCCGCCCAACACTGTCGCTCCCTTTGACCCACCCCGGGTTGACGACCCGCATCGCCGCCGCCGCTCAGCGACTCGGCTACCTCACGATCTAACCGTCGGCCTCACCAACGAGATTGCCGAAAGGCTCAGCTCCGTTCGACGAGGAAATCGAAGCGGTCGATATAGAAGGCCTCACCAGCTCCACTCTTAACGTAACGGAATCCTATGTGCTGCAATGAATGCGATACCCATTTCGCCATACCGGCCGCCGCCGAACGTAGCGCGCCTCCCGGGGTCGCGAGGTCCTCAATTGGCGTGTAGTCCAGTGCTTGGGTGAGACCACGCCAGGTTGGCCCGACTTACCGTGTCCAGAGATTCAGATGTTCGATCTCGGGGGGCAATTCGAGACCATTAGCCGAACCCCAAGAAACTCAGGGCACCTATTCGTCCTCGTAACCGTCGTCAAACTGGCTGAGTTGCGTTAGCAGCATCCAGGCTGGAAGTCCTGAGTTCACCGCAGACGTCAGTGCTTTCGGTGCCTGATGCGGGCGGGCTGCGTAGTCGGCGCACAGCCGGTTGTAGATGATGCGGCACAGGCGGCGTTTGAGGGTCCGCATCGCCATGCCGTACGTGTCACCTTGGCTGCGCCGCCGCTCGTAGTAGGCACGCCCTGGTCCGTTGAGGCGGATTTGCACAATCGCGATGCGGTGGATGGCGGCATTGCATGCGCGGTTACCCGAGCGTGATAAGCGCACCCGCCCGGTCGTGGATCCGGACGACAGAGGTAGCGGCGCGACGCCGGTGTACCGGGCGAAGGCCGCTTCGCTGCGGAACCGGTCCATGTTCGCGGCTTCGGCGATCAATTTCGCCGCGGTGAGTTCGGCGCACCCGGGGATCGACAATAGCGAGGACTCCAGTTCTTGGACACGGGCGCGAAGTTGCTTGGTGACCGCCGTGATCTGGCGGGTGAAGTGCTGGAGATCGGCGAGTTCTTCGCGTGCCATCTCGGCGACTAGACCCGGTTGGTGCTTGAGGTATTCAGCCAGAGCCTGCTGCGGGTTCTCCCGTTCCAGATGCGCGATCTTGGCCTGTTCAGGTGCGAGCAGGTGCAGGCGTCCGTGCAGCCGATTGGTCGTGTTGACGCGTTGACCGACGAGGTCTTCTCTGCGGTCGATCATCAGCTTGAGCTCCCAAGCGAGGTAATCATGGACGGCGGCAGGCAGATTCGGTTCACGCAATACCGCGCGCGCGACCGCCAGGGCGTCGATTGGATCTGACTTTCCCCAGGTGCGCGCGGATCCGCGGTGGCGTGCCATCAGGTGTGGTGGGACGCGTTTGACGGTTTGGTGGGCTGCCAGTAGTTCACGCTCCAGCAAGTGGGTCACGGCACGTTGATCCTCGACACCCCAGGTGATGTCGGCACCGAATTGCTGCTGGGCCCAATCCAGCGCCGCGGCGTGGCCGGCGCTGGTGGTGTCCACAGTCTTTTCTGCCAGTTTGGCGCCACCGGGGTCCACGGCGACGATGGTGTGGGTGCGCTTGTGGGAGTCAATCCCGAGAATGGTCACCACGGTGTTCCTGTCGGTTAGGTCGGCGCATCACCTAGGTTCGGATCCGGTGGGGGTATTCCGGGCCGGCATCTGACGCACCAGCCAACCCGAGGGCGGCATCAAGGGGAAAAGCCAGGTCCCAGATCCCCCACCGGTGCCCACAGCGGCCGAAGCCAAGGGGGGCAGCCCCCGCCCACGGCCGCCGGGCATTGCGACACACAGCCATCCACGAGGGAGGCGCAAACGGATGAAGCCACGAGCAGCCGTGTTGAGGAGCGCCATCACCCTAACCAACCGGCCGGTGTCCGTGCAGGACGACAGGCAGGCAGTGTCAGCGTCGCAGCGAGTGCACCTTCGCGGTCTTGACCATGACGTCGTCTCCTGTGGCACCCTTCTCATACTCGGTGATGTAGCGCGGTTCGCGCTGCGACCAGCCCGGCCCTACGGCCTGCTGGCGCCAATGCCCCTCCACGGTCCAGCGGGACTTGTACGTGCGGCCGCCCTTGCCGGCTGACCGTTCGCCGGATTGATGGACCCGGCGGCGCAGCTCCACCATCGACACCGCCGTCGGCACCGATGGCCTGCCAGGGGCCTTGTCCGCATCGGCGGGGCGCGCATCCAGCTGCCGCGTTTCAGCCACCGTGCGTTGACTCATCAACAGCCATGTCGCGCCCAGGATCTTGACGAACTCGGAGGCATCGGGATTACCTTCCACCTCCGCGGTGCGCGGCACGGCCGGATTGACCAGCAACGTGGTGCCTGACCACAGCGGCGACGACACCCCGAACGGCGCCAGAATCTCTTGGCGGTTGACCAACCTCGACGCCACCTGAATCTGCAACACGCCATCCTCGCGACGCCACCACCACGCCGCATCCCACGGAGCGTCGTCGAATCCGGGGAACGGAATCACTCCTGCGGGCTTGGCCCAGCACAGCAGACCAGCCTCCGACGGCAGCGCCAGCTCGGGGGTCCATTCCGGCAGCGTCTGGGCCGCCTGGATTGCGACGGGCACCATGTCGCGGGCCACCCAGTACAGGTCGGCCCGGTCGACGGCTTGCACCTCGCGGCGCATCTCGTCCAGCGTCTCGGCGAGGTCCTTGGCCAGCTTGTCGTGGCGCCGACGCTGCGCCACGCCTGCGCCCGGA
Organism: Mycolicibacterium sp. Y3; assembly: GCF_051188035.1. Taxonomy (NCBI): domain Bacteria; kingdom Bacillati; phylum Actinomycetota; class Actinomycetes; order Mycobacteriales; family Mycobacteriaceae; genus Mycobacterium; species Mycolicibacterium sp. Y3. The sequence continues at coordinate 18,678 of NZ_JAVQLT010000003.1, forward strand.
TCGCCGGCACCGAGCAGGGCGCTCGAGTGGTGTTCAATCACCCCGGCCAGCGCACCCCGCAGCGCGTTGCGCAGGTCGGGCACCGCCGGTGCAGTCCACGGTGCAAAACGCTTCACGGCGCCTACGCTTTTAAGATCAGCACGCCGAGATCGACCAAATCGACTGCTGTGATCTCTGGCGCCGCCGACGCGACCAGGGCGGACTGATCGGCGGTCTCAGACTTCACCAGCGCTTCGAACACGTCGGTACGCTCCCAAGCCAGCATCATTACAGGTATCCCCTCCCGGTCCCCGTTAACTGTGTCCCAAGCGCAGCAAACCTCTTCCTCAGACTAGCGCGACCGGCACGTGTGCCCGGCCTCAATGCGTGCCGGTTATACCAGCTCGCCAGTCCAGTCCCACCCGCCATCACCTGTCAGGACCCAACCGGAGGCGCGGTGTTCAAGCGGTGTTGCCACGGTGGAACAGCAGCCACATGCCGCCGAACGTCCCCAGCCTGCGTGCCGCACCAGCGACTACGATAATCACGTGGGTCCGGTAGACCTGTGGTCCAGCATGAGTGACTTGTCGTCATCGCAGTTCGGCTTGTTCACGGCCGCGCAAGCGCGGCGCCGGGATATTCCTGGTTATCAACTCGCCCGCTATGCCCGAACCGGCCGGATCGTGCGGGTTCGTCACGGGGTGTACGCGTTTGCCGGCAACGACAGCGACCATCTCCAAGCTTGGGCTGCGCAGTGGTTGGCGTTACTCCCCGACGCTGATATCGAGGTCCGTCGCGCATATCCAGACTGCATCGTGAGTCATGAAAGCGCGGCTGTGATAAGAGAATTGGGCGATTTTCAGTCCGTGCCGCTATGCCTAACAGGGCCACGTGCGATCAGAGTCAAGTCGAACACCGTCCGGACCTACAGGCGCGAGATCGGTCCTCGCGGCGCTGACTGGGACCTCGTTGATGGCCTGCCAGTAGCGTCTCCGGCCCGGATCATCGCCGACCTCGCCCGCAAAGGAATCCACCAGGCCGAACAACTCGCAGTGATTGAGGGCGCGTTGAGTTCAGGTTTGGTAAGTCGTGATGAGGTGACCGCGCAGCTTGGCCCTTTTAGGTCGGCGGTGCAATGCCATTGGTAGCGAGCACCGGGCATAGAAAGCAGGTGCGATGCTCGGCGCCGTTACGCCGCCGTGAGGCCATTTTCGCGCACTACTCAGGGTCGTCGTTATCCTCCCAGCAGCTCATTGGAGATGGGTGTCGACACGATCTTCTGACTCCGTCGCCGGCAGCGATGCAGAGTGGACGGGCACGCGAGCGAACCTATCTGCCAGGACGATCTTCGGCTTTCGCCGGCTCTCGATCGCTCAGGTACTGATCTTGCCCTGCAGGGCGCGGGTACTGACGTAAGCGTCCTTGAGGGTGGGTGCGGTTTGGAGTTGGTCAAGAAGGACCCACAGGCGTGATGAAGGGTAGATGCCGACGCCGTTGGGGATGGGGTCGAACGGCGGGATCCTGGGCCCGAGGTCGTACACGGCATGCGGTCGATCGCTGGCGTCGCCCTCAGGAAGGTAGGGGAACCGATCGCGGATCGTCGGCACGACATCGGCCTGCATGATCCGGTGGATGCGTTGCACGGCCGCTCCCCAACGGAATGCCATGAAGTTGGGCGGCTCCGTAGGCCACCCCCGCATGCCGTAGGGATGGAAGTAGCAATGTTGTTCGGTGACGAACTCGCGGAATGTCGGGGTACCGTCGCCTCCGGGGCGGTCCTCATTGAGCACGACACTGTAGACCATGCTATCGGCCACTGTCCGCATGCGTATCACTTCCGCGAGGTAGGTATGTAACTCATCGAGCCAAAGACGATCTTGCCCTGCGCTATTCGTGCGCGCGATCGCAATGTGGGACAGCACTTCTCGCCATGGTAGATGGACGACTGGGACACCTTCGATTTCTGCGGGCAGCTGTGTTGACGCGAGCGCAACGGAAGCCTGCGATAGTGAGACCAGCGCCCCGGAGCCAATTGCATGGACGCGCGAGACGTACTGCGCCAGTTGCGCTGTCGTAGGCAGCAGCCAGTCGCGCTTGGCCTCGAAGATAACGAGCGCGGAGCCACCAAGCAGCCGAGCTTCTAGATCGGTGCGACCGACCTCTGCCCGCACTTCGAGTGCGAAGTCTGCAATATCGTTGGCGCGGTGGGATGGCCAGACGCGATTGAGAACGATATCGGCGAGTGCCTGGCATCGCGCCATGACGAAACCGAGCGCTGCAGTCAGGTCGTTCTCGTTCTGTCCGAGCAGGCTGAAAGCAGATCCCACCTCAGTTCCGTACCGCGTCAGAGAAGCCACGCCGTCTCCCTCCCCCGGTTCTCGTCCCGGCATACCCTGCGTGCCGGCGCTGGCCGCACAGCCTAGGCACCTGTCATCGTGCCCGTTCGCCACCAGGTTGCAGCATCTTCCCCCTGCCGCTGGCCGGCCGGTGTCGTCGTTGCAAGGCTGCCGGATAGTCACTGCGGGAAAACTCACTCGGTTGAATCTCCGCAGTGAGCGGCACATCAGGGTCGAGGAATGCAGCCGAGGTTGCGGCGGCGGGCTGAGGTCCCCTTTCAGTCAGACGGTGAGGCGGTCGATGCCCTCGACGCCGGAGCGCTTACGCACAGAGCCCGGCGGCATCGGCTCGGAGATCTCAGTGACGCTGATCCACGCGGCTGGGCTATAACGCCGCATGCACCGACGTTCGCCCAGTCGATCATCTGCCACTGTCACCGCCGTGAGAATTCCACCAGACCCGATGACGTAGGACTCACCGGCATCAGGATCGATGGTGAAGCTGTGCCCGCTGGCCAGCTCCACTACTGTCCCGGTGGTCAACGTCTCCGCCGCCGCAGTGTCCAGAAAACCCATCCCCCGCATCCTTTCCATCCCTTTACTTGGACTGATGGTATGTGTCGAGCGGCCGCAAAGCGCCGGCGTCGGTATACCAATCGTGGAGCTACGTTCGCCCCGCCTCTAACCCGGAGCGCGCTCGATAGCAGCGCCCCGGGGCCGCAGGCTGCGTTTCAGCTGGCCTTGAGTTTGAGCTGCGCCACGACGCACTCAGCGGGCTCTACGTCGTCGCGGACGCCCAGGAGGACTGGCTGATACAGCGCTCCGCCATCCGCGGCATAAAGGTAGCGGATCTCGACGACGTCGCCGATCTGCGGGCGGCCCTGGTTGGCGGGGACGGTCACGTTCCCGACTGCCCTCCAACCGTCGCCGTCGAGCAGGCTCACGCCTACGCTGCGCTGCTGGTTGACCGTGGTGACCATCGCCGAGATGGTGGCCACGAACTTGAGCTTGAGCTGGGTGCCGCCGCTGTTGGGGCGGCCCTGTCGGTAGGGAGCATCCCAGCGTTTGAATACGGCGCCTTCGGCGTTCCGCTCGCGCAGCTGCTTCAGCTGCTCCGCCTTGTCACGTCCGTCGTTCCAGCAGTCCACGTAGCGGATGCGCACTGCGGGTCCGGCCCCATCGATCAGGTGGGTCAACGCCCGGTAGCGGTCGCCGTAGGCCTGCTCGCGTCGGTCGCAGCCATCATAGGAGAGCAGATCGAACACGTGAAGTGTGTCGTCGATGACTTCGCCGTCCAGGACGAAATCGCCAGGGAGGGCGAGGGCAGCCGCGGCGATGGGCGCAGCGACACCGACGATCAGACCCAGCTTGTTGATCCCCTCGACGGAGGCGCCGACCTTGCGCAACATCAGGCGCCGGCCATCGAACTTCTCTTGCATCACCCATTGGGGGTCGGCCACGATGCGATCGACCTCGGTATCGCTGAGGACGTTGAGCAGCTGAGGCAGCACCCCACTGACGCGGCCCGCCTGGTCGCTGTGGAGGTAGGGCGTGCCGCTAGCGCCCTCCGTGTAGCCCTTGGATCGCTTCTCGGACACCAGCTTGTCGAAGATTCGGACGGCAGTGGCATGGTCGACCGGGGCCTTGGTCTTGGTGCCGGTGGACAGCGTTCCCAGGCGGCGGCCGTAGGCGATGTTCACCATGAACCCGCCGCCGTCTGCTGCTTCGATTCGTGCGTGATAGACCTTGTCGCTGGAGCCTGACTTGAAGTAGAGGCTCACAGCTTGGGCACAATCATCCATATCGCAATTCCTTTGTTGGTGAGCAGACGCGCACGCCTGCCCGGATAACCTGACGTTCTTAATCCTATAGTGCGGCACTGACATTCAGGCCCGCGCAGCCTTACCCGCGGCTGCGCGGACCGGGCGTCACCCTGCCTGCCACACCACCTGCGCGGGCGTGCACTGTTCGACGTAGTGCCTACTGAGGTCGGCACTGCTGATGAACCGCAGCGGGCAGGTGTCAGCCCACACGTCCGGCAGCGTCTCGATCGGATGGATATCCGCCTCGGTGTAGCCGCGTTCGAGCACGATGTCCCGATCGCCACCCCAGACGATCAGGTAGATCTTGTGGCAGCCGTCGTAGGCGAACTCGGTGGCCTCGACCACCACGCCGTTGACCGTGAGCACCCCGTTGCTCACTTCGCGCCCTCCAGCGCGCGGAGGTGGTTGAGGGTCAGATACGGGTTGTAGGAACCAGGCCAGGGCGAGTCATCGTTGAGGAAGGCCTCCGACGGTAACCACCCGATGGCGTAATCCAGTTCCGGGTCGTCAAGCACCTCGCCACCCCACACCGTACCGAGATGCCTTGCATAGGAGGGAAGCCGGTTCTCATCGTCAACGTAAACACGTGCGATTGGATCGATTTCGAGAGCCACCATGCGTTCGATAGCGTTGGCGATCGCCTCGCGTTCCTGACCAGTCACGCGACCGGACGCCCCGCCGCCCTCGCCCATCGACGCCTGCTCAGACTCGCCGCCCGACGCGTGTTCGTTCTCACTCTTTTTCGTTGAATCCAGCATCTGCTCCCCTTCGAGGGTTCAGTGACCAAGTGCGCACATCTGGCCGGTTGTATGTCGTTGTCCGACAGGTCTAATTCTACTTCCACCCACTGACAAACCGTGCTGATCCCGACGTCGTCCACGGGCCACTGGGCGAGCTACCCGACGGGACCAGGTGTTACGCGCGAACTCTCGCGCTGCCGCAGCTCAAGCACCGCCATCAAGTTGACGGCACCCCCAACAGCATTACTCGGAAGTTCGGCGCCAGCCTTCAGAGCCTTCCGCCACCCCGCGGCGACGAACAACGCAGTTGGGCAGTGGGAGTCGACATGCGCGCCACGATCACCCGCAACACCAATAAACTGTAGTGGTCCACCAGTTGGTGACGCGCCGGGAGCCTATCTCACCGCGCTTGCTCACCGATATAGTGGTTCCACCACTCGGCGTAGATATTCGCCTGCTGTGCATCATGATTGAGTTTCCTGCGCGATTGGGCGTTGTACACAAGGGCGATCCAGTTCAGGGCGAGGATCGAGAGGAAACTCCACCAGCCGAACGTCATGTTCTGGAGTTGGGCACTGCGCAGCGCAGCGTCGCACTGTTCGTAGGTTCCTCGGACCACTCGGCGTTGGTTGAACCACATGATCAGCGCACCTACGTGGGTCATGGTGGTGATCTCGAAGATCGGCTCGCGAGGTGGAGGCGGATAGACCGGTTGCGGCCTTGACGGTTGCACCCATCGGTCTGGGTGTTGGTACTGTCCGTACACGCCTTTGCCTTCCTAGTTAGTCGAATTCGGTGAATGTCGTAGGTTGTGGGATCAGCTGTCGCTCATATGGTTAAAAGCTTGCGCCCGGAGCCTCTCGGCGGCTCGGCTGCCTTCCAGTTCGATGCGGCGTTCGGGGTGGCGGTGGTATTCGTTGATCATCCAGTACAGTTCGGCGGCGTCCGCGCCGAACTGCGACATGAAGCACGCCTTCTGCTTGCCGCCAACGAGCCGAAACACGATGGGTTTCAGGTGCTTTTGTCGGCCCCGATACTGATCGTCGATCTCTTCGATGTCGTCCCAGTTGATGGTGAAGCCGGAGAAAGCTCGGCGGCAATACACGCCGTCTGGGGTCAGCGTCAGGGATCCGGTCATGCTGCCTGGACCAAGCCATCGGGGCGCGGTGATGGCGCCAACCAGTAGGGCAAGCACGGACGCGGTGATCAGCCGTGTCTGCTGACGGCTCGCCGAGTGGGTGATCGTCGTGTCAGGCCCGATGATGTCGGCGAGATCGGCGCCGTGCTGCAGCCAGGTCGCGACTCCTGTGATTCCGGCAATGAGTAGGGCGGCGAGTATCAGTCGAATGATTACTTCCGCTGAGCGTGGGGGGTGTATCGACAGGGAGCTCGGTGCTACTCGGACGGAGTTGGGACTTGGCCACACCGTCCGCAGCGCTATCGCCGCTATGCCGCAAGCCATGACTGTCGCCCAGGCGCCGACGGTTACCGCCGCGAGGACGTGGTGCTTGTTGACCGCCAGATTGAATGCCCAGGCTGCCGCTGCGATGGCCATGAGGGCGGCGAAGGCTCCTGCGGCGAGAAGCCGAACTGGCGTGTGGCTCCAGTGGGATGGCATCTGCATTGCATCTCGCATGGGAAACGTCCTTCAGTTGGTCAGAGTAAGTGGCTGTCTGGCGTCATCGCTGATGAGCGGGCTCTGTGAGCAACAGGAGCAGCCTGTCCTGTGCGTCGGTGTCTTCTGGGCCATCGTGCAACTCGTCGCAGGCGATGCGCAGCGTGCGAACCCACTCGCGGGTGTCGACGGTCTCATGGGTGTTCGCGAGGGCGTCGACGTTGCCGGCGCGGAGGAGGGTCATCCCGCGTTCCCGCTGGAGCAGCTCGCGCAGGCGCTTTCGTGCGGTCAGGTCCAATGGCGAGCAGTAGACGTCGTCACACGCTTCTTGGAGTGTGAGAGTCCACTGCCGGTCGTGCCTGCACACGGCGGCGGCGAGGGCGCGGGGAGCAGATTGTGAACGCTGATGAGACATGTTGTGCAGTCCTTGGCCTTGGCGTCTATCGCATTGAGACGGAGAGAAGTTGGAAGGTCGCGTGCGGCAGTTGCGCCGCGCTTTGAGCGTCGTCGGGCAGCACCAGGACGCTCTTGGTGAAGGACTGCCCGGGGGCTAGATCATCGGCGTACGCGGTGATCTCCTCGATCCGACGACCCTGATCGTCGACGGCTTCGATCGTCACGTCGAACGAGGCCCGCTCGGCACCCTTGTTCTTGAAGGTGACGTTCAGTTTTCCGCTCTCGGTGTAGCTGTCGCGGCGGGGCGTGTAGCCACCGAAGGTGACATCGAGGTTGTTGGCGAGGATGTCACTGGTCTTTGCGCCGGTCACGTTCTCGACGCTGTCTTCGACGTGGGCGGTCAGGAATGCCGCGAACGCGAACGGCGCAATGAAGCCCAGGGAGATGACCACCGCAATGGTGACCATGCACGCGATGAGCCAGCCGTTGCGTTGCCGCGGGGCGGGTGCCGCTGACGGGTGCCAACTCGTCGGCGGCGGCCACGGCGCGGGTGTCGCCGGCCACGGGGGTGACACCGGGTACTCGTAAGGGTGGTGCGGGGCTTCCCCGGGGGTGTCAGCGCCCGCTGGTGACCATGGAGAGTCAGACATTGATACCCCTTCCGCTGCGCTTGAAGCGACCGATCTGTAGCAGTAACCGTAGAGTTTTTCTGTAGCGTCGCAGCGTCGCGTGCGCGGGATCAGGCCCGGTCAGCATGTGGCCAGTGGATTGTGTTCGGCGAGGAGTTGCTCGACACGGGCCTCGTCGATGCGCACCCGCACCGTTGAGGCTTCCTGCTGGTCGCGGACCACCTTGGCGAGACCGAAAGTGCTCGACACCAGGAATAACACACTGATTCCGAGGAAGAGACGTTGCCACGGGTCGAGCGGGAGGAACAGGATGCCGACGACGGTGGCGACGAAGCTGATACCGAAGGCCACGATGCACTGGACGAGGAACGCGGCCGTGGTCTTGGTCGAGATGGGGGGAACGCTCACGGGGGTTACTGCCTTTCATAGGAGTGCGTCAACTTCGCTAACCGTAGCGCTAACCGCAGCGCTACGCAATACCGACGCGATGCTATAGTTTGGCGGTGCCGGCGTGCACGATTGCGCCACCACAAGGGACGGGCCCCCGCCCGGCAGGACGAGAGGTGAATTCAGTGAGTGACCGTGACCGCAGAGTGGGCGATGACGACGGCACCATCGACTGGCCAACACCGGGCGACCCTCCCGGCCTAACCGGCGATGTCGATGCGCAGCCGACCGTGGTCGCTCCGACACGCGGAACCGTCGGCACGGCATCAAGCGGATCCGCCCCGGATGCCACCGACATCACCCACGTGCGCCCGCGGACTCCCGTTCCTCCGACGCCCCCCGTTGGTCACCCCGGGGTTGGCTGGAGCCCACAAACTCCACACGGCTTTCCCGGCGCACCTACGCCTCCGGTAGGCCCCCACTACCCCGGCGTGCTCGGATCACCTGTGCACTACCCCCATCAACATCTCGCACCCTGGCCGAGTAGCGGCCCTGAGCCAAGAGCCGCCTCGCATAAGAAGTGGTGGATCGTAGGCATCTCCACGGTTGTGGCTGCCGCCCTCGTCGCTGTCGGCGTCCTGGCGTTCACTCGCACCAACACCGGTTCGACGCCGCCATCAGCTGCACCCGCGTCGAGCACCACGACCTCGTCGTCGACGTCTCCTTCACCCTCCTCGACCACAGCAACCAGTGCCGCAGCACCGCTGGTACAGCCAGACCAGCTACAGGACTTCCTGCTGCCGGTCGATGACGTCTCGGTCGCCGTGGGTAACCCCACCCCGCCGATGCGGGCCGGCAAGACCGAGACCGCCCTGATCTCAGACGGGCAGTACACGCCCGCCGAGTGCGCAAGCACCTACGGCCCCGCCATTCAATCCGCGTACGCCAAGAGTGACTACACCGGCGTTGCAGCCCAGGCCGTCAATCAAGGCGCCGACGGCAAGAACCGGGTCATCCAGGCGGCGATCAGCTTCCCGAGTGCCCAGGATGCTCACGCGTACTACGAGCAGACCTTCGCCCAGTGGCAGAAGTGCGCGGGACAGTTCGTCACCGCCAACATCCTTGACCTGCCACCGTCGCGAATCCAGGTCGACACCAAGCCCACCGACATCTCCGGCGCGCTGTTCCTGAGCATCATCCCGGAGTTCAAGGTGGGCCAACCGTTCCGCTTCTGCAGCCGCTCAATGACAGCCGCCAACAACGTCATTATCGACGTGCGGTCCTGCATCACCGACACCGGAGCGTCGCTCGCGTCCAAGATCATCGCCCAGTCGATCGCCAGCAAGATCACCGGATAGCACCGCCTCACGACCCCTGCCGCCGGCGACCCCTGGTCCATGTTTGCGGCCCGACTCCGGCACCGGATCATGGTTGCGCACCAAGCAATTACGACGCCGCGTGGCCTGGGACGGGATGGAAGGAACACACACTTGTGGAGCTGACCGGGTGGGCCCGCAATACCCTTATCGCATCCATTTTGTTGACTGTCGCAGCCTGCTCATCGATGCCGCAGCGGCAGGCGAGCACAGCTGATAACTCACCCGCAGCACAGGACCTATCGTCGGTGCTGACCTCGCTGAGGGCCATCGACCCCTGCACCCTCTACGGAGACAAGCCCCGCGTCGACACGGACCCGATCAGCGTTGTCGGGATGACCTCGACGCTGAGCTGCGCTGCGCGAGTCCAGACCTCCACCGGGCCCGCCGATGTCTCTCTTGGTGTCAACATCACGTCACCGCGACCCGCCGACACCGAGGACGGCCGACATCAGACGATCGACGGCGTCGACGTGACGGTTGTCGCTGCCGAGGAGCCGCCTCTGCTCGGACCACAGGATGCGCATCTGGTCACCGCCAGCTGTGACTTCACTGCCCGCTACCCTGACCGAGTCCTCATCGGCGCCTACGTGTCGGCGGCACCCGAAGTCGACACCTGCGCCATCGCTGAGGCCGTTATCCGTCAGGCGATCGCCGCCTACCGCAGTCGGCCAGCCCCGAATCCGGGCACACCTGGGCGTACGGTGCTGCTCGGGGCCGATCCCTGCGCGGCAGTCCAGCCAATCGCGACGACACACACGGTCCGCTTCGACCTCGACAACTCCACGCCGTCGAGCTGCTTTTTCACCCTTGATGGCAGCCCACCCATCGTGGTGTCCTTCGACTACCTCGACGCCACAACGGCGGCCTACTCCACCGAACAGCGCGATGTGAATGGACATCGCGTCTTCGGTGATGATGGCATCGTGCATGTCGTCGTGGGAGAGCAAACCACCGTCGGAACCTATCAATTCGTCCCGACGGTGACCATCACCGGCCAACCGCCCTCCACCAGCCGCATGGCGATCCTCATCGCAGCGGTCACGGCGCAGTACTGACCCCGGCTGCACGGCCGACCAGCGCCTTTGCGCCGGTCCGGCCAACTATTTGATGAGCTGTCCCAACTGAGGCACCAGAGTGCTGCTCAGGTAGCGGCTCGCAAGGTAGCCACCAGGATCCTGGAGCGCAGCAATCGAATTGGGATCATCCACGATGACCGAGATCCCCTGGTAGGTCCTCAGTTGCGACGGCAACCCGCCGTACCCGCCCTGACCGGCCTTGCTGTCAGTACGGATGATCACCAGGACGTCTGTTTCGATAGTGCGGAGCTGCAGATCGGTCAAAGGCCGCGTACCTCCGGCATCAGTGCCGCCACGACTGAGCTCGGAGTTGTATTTGAACCCAAGCGAGTCAAGGTAATTCGATGCAAAGGTAGGCGTCAGCACCGCCCCGACACCTTCATCTGAGACGGCGATCGCCTCGACTGTCTTCCCGGTGAATGCGGCGTTCTGATTGCGCAGGTCCTCCTGCTGGGAGGTGATCTCCTTGACCAACGTCTCAGCCTTGTTCTGCTCACCGAGGATGCGCCCGACCCACTTCTGCTGCGCTTGCCAGTTCCAATTCGCACCTTCTGTGTCTGTGGGGCGGGTGATAGTGGGAGCGATGGCGGCGAGCTTCTGGTAGGTCGCGTCATCGAGATCACCGGTGGCGATGATGACGTCAGGCTTGACCGCCGCGACCGCCGCGGTGTCGGTGAAGCCGCTGAGTACCGCGGGTTGGCCGGTGACCGCCGACTGTTCCCAGCTCGGCAGTTTCGGGTCGAGTGAGCCGATCGCGACTGGTTGGACCCCGAGTGCAAGTACCGCTGCGGCGTCGCCCGGTCCCAGCGCAGCCACCGCGTTGGGCCGCGCGGTGAGGTCGGTACTGCCGTGTGCGTGGGTGAAGGTCTGCTTGGCGTAGACAGATTGGTCGTCGCCACCTCTGAATAGGAGAAATCCAGCGACGAGTGCAACAACAACGACAACGGCAGCGATCGCACCGCCAACGACGAGGCGCCGCCGGCCCTTAGCGGGGGGCACTGCGGAGAAGCGTGCTGCTACCGCAGGATCACCGCCACTCCCGGGCCGATCGTGCCAGGTGCGCGCCTGGGTGGTCGCATCCGAGTAGTGCGCGGCGGTGGGCGCCGCCCACTGGGTGTCCACACGAGGCGGACCGCTGTGGTGGGGCACTGACAGTTGAGGGGCTGGCGGGTGCGTCGTCCATTGTTGGGTGGTGTTGCCGCTCAATGCCGCCGACGCGGCATCGGCCAGAGCGCGCGCGCTCTGGTAGCGCTGATTGGGGTCTTTGGCCAGGGCCTTGCTAAATACCGCGTCGATAGCCGGCGGTAGGTTGGGGATGAACGTGGTTGCGCGCGGTGGCGCTTCGGTCAGATGGGCGGCGGCAGTGGCCGCTATCCCACCTTCGGGCTTGGCGAACGGGGTCTTGCCCACCACCATCCGAAATAGTGAACACCCTAGGGCGTAGATATCGGCCCGGTGATCAACTCCGTTTCCTGCCAGCGCCTCTGGGGCCGCGTAGGCGACGCTGGTCATCACCTGACCGGTCTGGGTTAGTCCCACGGCCTCATCGATCGCTCGTGCAATTCCGAAGTCGGCGAGAAAAATACGGTGATCATCCTCGGCGAGGAGGAAGTTCGCCGGCTTGATGTCGCGATGCAGGATGTCGCGACTGTGGGCATAGTCCAGGGCGTCAGCGACCGCGGTGACGATTCTGACCGCGCGCCGCGCGGTCATGTTGCCAGCGCGGACTTCTTGGTCGGCGTCGCTGCCGGCAACGTACTGCATCGCGATCCACAGCTGACCGTCCTCGGTCTCGCCGCGGTTGTAGATGGTGACGATGTTCGGGTGATCCAAGCTAGCCGCAAGGTCAGCTTCTCGCTGAAACCGCACGCGGAACATCTCATCGCGACTCAGTTCTGCCGAAAGAACTTTCAGCGCGTCGCTTCGCGGCAGCCTGGGGTGGCGGGCTTTGTACACGGTGCCCATTCCGCCCGAGCCGAGGATTCCTTCGATGGTGTAGCCCGCAACGACCGATCCGACGCTGAAGGTCATGGGGGTCTCTGTCTCCTACCGGGGCCGAAACATTGGGTGCTTACTGCGCGGTGAGCATGAGGTACTGCGCAGCAGATTGTTGCTGCGCGTCAGCCAATTGTGGTGAGCTGGCTTCGATCACATACTTGTCAGCGGTGCTGTAGCAGTTATAGAGGACCACCGTCAGCTGTTGCTTCTTCGAACACTGGCTGCCCTTCAGGTTGGGCACCCCCGCCTCGACGGAGCCTCCATCGCGCATTTCGGCGGCGAAGGCGTTGGCCACCTCCACAGCTGCGGCTGCATCACGCGTTTGATAGACGCCGGTCTTGCCCGACGCCCACACCTGCATACCGGCCTTATCGAACAGCGCAGACGTCGCGGCGGGATCCGTCTGAAAGTGCAAGGATCCCGCTTCGTCAAAAGTGAGGTTGCTCGGCAGGCCTGGAGTGTCATCTGGTGGTGCCGGAAGTGTGCGAGCCAGTAGGCCCGTGGGGTCGACCGCCAGCTCCGATAGCCCAGCCACATCGGTCGGGACGAATGAATCGGCGCGCGGAATCTGCTTCTCTAAGCCATCTGTGGCCAGCGCCATCGCCGCATCGATACCGTCGAGCGACTTGGCCCATACGTAGAGCACAAAGGGACCGCGCGCCGTCAGCACCTCTACATCGCCCGCTAGCCTTGGGTCACCCGCCGCGCTGGGACCTGTCGCCGCAGTGGCCAGTGACTCCGGGTGCGCCGGCACCGGGGCCGCAGTGCGCTGGACACCGAAACTGTCCGGAGCTGGCGGCACAAGTGAGGTGTCGTGCATGTCGGTGACCGCTTGGGCCGCCGACGCCGGATCGGCGAAACGCAGCAGCCCGGTGACCATGGACAGCGTGTTGTCGTTGTTGCGGCGGGTCGACACGAACGCGGTGATGAACTGGTGGCGCCCGGCTGCGTCGGCGCTCGTCGTGAGGGCTTTCAGCTGCCGCGCCGAAGTGAGGATGCCCGTGGGCAGCACACCCACGGACAGCTTCGGGTCCACCTCCCATGGCCCGACGACAGCGCCGGCCATCCGCGCGCCCTCGACCCGGGCGCCGCGTTCGGGTGAACCGGCGGTGCCCAGCGCGTTCTGCGGCTTGGTGGGGTAGTTGCCCGGCACGAGCAAAGCCGGATCAACGGCGCCCGGCGCCGGTCCGCCAGGTGCCCGAGCGGCTATGCCATCGACGACACGGGTGCAGCCGGTCACTACGACCAGCGCGACCGCGCCCACGGTCAGGCAACGCGCTGCCTTGGCGATCACTACCGCCCCCCTGTCTTTGCCGCGACTGCAGCAATAGTCCCATATAGGGGTACGATACGACTTTATGGGCAGCCGTGAGGTGGAAGCTGCGCTCGCCGAGCACGCACAAACCCAGTGGGGAATGTTCACCGCGGCGCAAGCCACCCGTCTCGGGCTAAGTCGCAAACGGCTCGCGTGGCTAACGCAAGCACACCGTGTCGCTCACACGCGCGTCCGGGGTGTCTACCGCTTCGCCGGCGCCCCCACCGATACCCGCCGCAATGATCTGCGAGCCACCTGGCTGGCGCTTCGTGCCGAGCACTTCGCAGTCGAACGCCGCACCGCGCTGATGTCCGGTCAACTCGACAACGAGGCCATCGCCTCACACTGGTCAGCGGCCCTGGACGTCTACGATCTCGGAACCGACGCCACAGTGCCAACAGTGCGCCACTTCACCGTTGTCCGTGGACGCCGCACGACCTCACCGCACGTCCGATTTCACCTCAACCCCGCTACCTGCGTCGAAGTCGTCGACGGCCTGCCGGTGACTCCGATTCTGCAGACCGTGGTCGACCTGTTCACCGTCGGTTCCCCCGCAGCCTCGCTTGGTGCCGTACTGCGCACCGCTCTGCTCACCGCACGCACCGACGCCCCCGCGTTGACTGAGGCCCTGGATCTGGTCACCACCGACACCGGCCGCGACACACTCGAACATCTCCTCACCGCCGCGGGAGCATCTGAGCATCTCGCCACTGCCAGCGAACAACTCGCCGCCGCCCGCGGTTAGACCAACAGGTGAACCATGACCAGCGACCAGCCCACATCGTTCCCCGTCAGTGACGATGGCGTCTTCGAAATGGATCCCCAGGCCGCCCTCATCGAGATGACTCGAACCCTCATCACCGGCCACAAATGCCTGATCGCCGCGCAACGTGCCAGCGCCGAAGCCACACGACTGACCTCCGACGCTCAACGCGAAGCACTCCTGGAAACAGCACAACGCTACGAGCACACCTGGACCACCGAATCCCTGCCCCACATCCTCGCCGGGATGCGTCTGGCGATCGAGGTGTATGACTCCTTCGGACCGGGCCGCACCCGCGTCGCCGATCCCATCGACGCCAGCCTACTGAACAACAAGTACTTCGTCTGGGTCAACGAACTTGGCGGATGAACCAGCGCCGCCACCTCTACCGCAACCCCGACAGCAGCAACCCGTGACAGGCGCGCACACCCTGACAACCCCGCGCGCCCGCCTCGCCGCGGCCGCACCGTGGGCAGAGCCGGCGATGAAGGGAAGGTGGCAACGAGACGAACAGCTGATCGCCGCCAGCGTGTCGGACTTCGTCGCGGAATTCAATAGCGTTGCCGCACTGCAGATCCCCTACGCCCGACTGCCTCGCCGTTGGAGTCCCTACGCCGAGGAATTCCCGCGATGGTCCGATATCGCCGATCAAACCATCGAATCACTGTTAGGCCGACCAAAACTCGGCGAGACTGCCATCGGGGCACTCATCGACATCGCCCGCGAGTCCGTACGCGCCCACCTCGACAACCCCGCTTCCGACCAGACGTGCGCTGCCCAAGCAATCGCCACTCTCTTGGCACGGCTCGATGAATCCGATCGCGCCCTGCTGGTGGGACGCCACTGGACCTGGAGCCCCACCCCTTTACCTACGCTCGCCGACCAACTGCACCGCTCCCAGGCAAGCATTTCCCGCAACACGCCCCGCGCTCACCGAAGATTCCGTGAACTGCTCAGCGACCCCGCCCATCACGCAGTGACCCAATACGCAGGCCGCCTACGAGAGCATCTCGGGCCCTACACGCGCCTTGCCGCAGCTGAAGTCGAGATCACTCAGCTCGGCCTAACCCCAGACACGGTGGCCGCCCACGTCCTGCTCGATATCGCTGGGCCGTACACCCTGCACCAAGGATGGATTCAGAACCTCGCCATCGACGGCAAGGCGCGCGTCGCGGCCGCAGTCGACGCCCTGTTCGCCTATCACCCCGCCGCTCAACCACACCTGCTTGTTGAGGCGTTAACCACCGTGGGGATGACCGATGCGATTGCCGAAGAGTACCTGCAGACCCACGAACGGCTACGCAGCATTGGTGAGGTCTGCGTGCGCTGGCGCGGGGACAACGCGGCCAACATCACCGAAGACATCCTGTCTGCCCTGGGCGCCCCGGCCACCGCGGAGGACATTCACACTCTGGTCGATTCCAGCACGGTGAAGCTGAGCACCGTCAAACACGCCCTCATCAATGAGGACCGCTTCATCCGTGCCTCGCGGACTACCTGGGGCCTGCGCATCTGGGGCGGGCTGCACTACCGCGGCATCGCCCACGCGATCGGTGAACGCATCGACGCCCACGCTGGGACGATCACCATCGACGCCCTCACCGCAGAACTCGTAGCGATGTACCCCGACATCTCCACCGAATCGATCGCCACCAATCTGTCAACACCGGCGTTCGTCGTCGCGAGAGGTGTAGCGCGGCGGCGCCGACGCGGCGATCGGTGGCCTAGCGTTCCTCCACTGAACCAGGCGCGGGGCGTCTTCCTCCACGGAGACAACGAGTTGCGACTCGCGTTCCCGGTCGGTCGCGAACTGCTGCGCGGCTCTGGTCAGTACGTGCACCGCGCCGTCGCTGCAGCGGCGGGTGTGCGGCCGGCCAAGCACCGCACCTTCACCGGGCCGGATGGCTCGGTGACGCTACGCTGGGAACTCGCCTCTACCCGGGGTCCAGAATTCGGTTCGCTGCGCGCGCTCGCCTCGGCAGTTGGTGCCACCATCGGCGACCACCTGGTGTTGGCACTTCGACCGCGGGGCCGCACACTGGCGGCTGCGCAGCGCGTAAGTGCAGCTGACGATCTCCGAACGCAACTGGAATCCCTACTCGGGCACCGGATTGAGGATCCCGCCGCCGCGGTCGCTCAGGCGCTCGACTGTCCCCGCGGCGACGCTGTCACAATGCTGCGTCGCCGCGGTGATCTCTACTGGGCCAACATCATTGAGTGAGCCACGATTTCCGTGGCCCGGGCAGGCGCGTCCGGCGAAGACAGCCCGCGCCGCCCGTTGGCACCGATCAGCGCCATTTCACAGTGAGTGGCGTGGTCGCCATATCGGCCTCTGCACTGACATAGGAGGTCACGATTCCTCGCTTGGTCCCGCCGTCGGTGGTTTGGTAGCTCAGCGTCATTGTGGCCTTGCCGCTGAGCGACACCGTCATGTCGTACTGACTCAGCTCACCGATGGTGACACCCGACAGATCCGCCTTGCCCCAGCTGACGGTGCCGTCGATGGCATCCACGGCGTCATAGGAGGCCACCTTGGTGGGGCATCCCGTGGGATTGAGTTGTCTGCTGCGCGTGCAGTTGTCGAAGGCGTCGGATAGCTGTGCCTCGATTGCATCGTGGCCGGCGTCGCTGAGCTTGACCTTGGCGTTGAGGTAGGACGAGCTGTAGGCAGCCAAGCCCTTGAGGAGAACGGGATCGGCGGTGACATCGAGGTACTTGTTGGTGCTGCCGACATCCATGTAGCCGGGGAACAGATACAGCGAGCCCGAGTCGAAACCCTTGCCGAACACCGTGACCGATTCGAGGGCCTTGATGGAGTCTGCACCCGGCGGCGGGTCGAGCTTGATAGCGGCGTTCTCAAGTTTCCAGACACCGTCACCGTCCTTCTTCAACGGCAACTCGACGTCGTCGACGACGGTACCGAAGTTCACCGCGACGTGGACTCTCGACATTCCGATCGCCTCCCCGCTGGCGTCCGCGTCGAGGACGCGGATGTTACTCAGGGGCATCTTGGCGTTCTGCTTAGCCAGGATCTCGTTGGTCAGAAGGTCCTTGCTAGCCGGTTGGGAAGCGCCGAAGGACAGCGCCTTTTCCGCATCACCGGCGGCCAGAGCATCGAGGTAGTGCTGGACAGTCTCCTTGGGCGACAACGCCTTCGTCGCACCGATACCTGCGATTCCCGCCCCGGTGCTCACTCGATACCCGACGAAAGCGACTGCGGCGACGACGATCACGGCAGCGGCGGCGATCAACAGACGCTTGCGCGACTTCGGCGGCGTCGGCCCGCCGAAGCCGGGCTGTGGGGGCTGCCAGCCTTGCGGCGGGCCGCCCGGACCCGGTTGATTCCAAGGTTGCGCTGAAGGCCCCTGCGGCTGAGGCTGATTCCACGCCTGCGGGTAGGCCTCAGAAGCGCCGCTGGCCTGCGGTGGAGCCGAGGGCGGGTTCGCCCAAGGCTGCCGATAGGTGCTTGGCTGCGGCACGGACGGCCACTGCTGCTGCGGTGGTGGCGCGCCGGACTGATCGTCGGGGCCGGGATGGCCTGGCCAATTGGTCATGCGGAAACTCCTCGGGGTCGCAGGGCGATATGGACATCCATTGGGCACAGCTGGTGATCGCTTAACTGACGCGCAACGAGTCGGGTTCGTTGGCGGCAGCCGAGGAAAACTACTGGCCGGAGGCGATCTTCTTGATCTCCCGGTGCACCTGGATGCCGACGTAGCCATGCACGACGGCCAGCACCGTGGCGATGACTCCGATGATCAGCAAGCCGATGGATAAGCCCGAGGCCGCCCCGGAGTAGGGCAGGCTCGAAAACGTCGCGTAGCTCGTAAACGCGATGTAGGCGGCCGACGCGAAGCCGAGCGCGCCGACCAGGCATATCCCGTACACGATGGTCTGCAGCGAGCCTTTGGTGCCGATGGCGATGAGCACAAAGGCGGTGAGCGCCCAGACGGCTTCGCTGAGGATCAGGCCGATCAGGCCGCCGGACTGGCTGAACACTCCGGCCAGGATCAGCCCGATGATGAACACCGCCACGGTCAGCGGTACGGGCTTGTGCATGCGGTAGCTCTGAAACGCCGTCACCGGTATCAGTTCGCCGTTGACGCCCCGGCGAAGCAGCCGCCCCAGAAACGAGTTGCCCTTGTTCAGAGCCGCCCTCGCATCGGCGGCGTAGTCGCGTGGCGGTGGCGGCATGTTCGGCTGCCCCGTGTGGCCGGCGGGACCGGATGGGTCGCCGTGACCGGTGGGCGGTCCGTAAGGCGCCGATGGCGGGCCGTAACGCGGGGGTTCAGGTGCGGTGGGGGTGGGGCCGTATCCCGGCGCCGGCGGACCGTAGGGCCCCGCGGGCGGTGACGGATACACCCCGCCGCCCCCCGGCGGATTCTGAGTGGGTGCAGCGGCAGGAGGGAAAGGCGTGGCCCCGGGATACGACGGCGGGCTCTGCGGCGGTGCTGGCGGAGCTTGCCATGTCGGCGGGGGCGTTGCCCGAGAGGATGGCTGTGGCGGAGTGTTCGACGGCGCGCCGGCGCTCGCATTGCCCGGAAATCCCAATCGATCACGGGAGACCACCTCGGTCTCGTCGGGGTCTCCATGCGAAGCAAACGCAGAGGGAGGCACCTGCTGTGCACGCCCCTGATCCGACCCAACCGTAGCGTCACCGACGGGTGGACGCGGGGTGTGGGGCACCACCACGGTGCTCTCCGGGTCGTCCGTATTGGCAACCGGCTTGCGTTCGCGCACACCGTCATTGGGGTCCGGCATTGAAATTCCCTCCCTCGATCAAACCAATGTAGCGCTGCGGTTCCGTAGCGGCCGCAACTGCTGCAATCGTAGCAGCGCTATGGTTAGCATATACCACTGAGGCGCTTGACGACACTGGTCATGGGCACTGACCTTCTTCGCCGAACGGCTCCTCCCTACCGCGCGCCACGCACCCGCGCTCAGAGAACACGCTGCGCTCGCGGGTCTGGCCACGCACAGCAGAGGAGACGCCGAACTTCAGCTACCTGCAGTCGATGCCGCGACCGATACCAGGTCAGCTGATCTTGGCGGCGATTCGGTCGAGGACGATTCCGGCCTGTGCCGCCGTGTCGACCTTCCCGCATGCGAGCGTCTCGATGAGGACGTTATTGGCCGAGGTGTAGGCGTGGGTGCAGGATCGCGGTGGGTCAGCCCGGGTGTAGGTGACGCTGATGCGCTGCGGTTGTCCTGAACTCTGCGGAGCAGCTGGATTCCATTGCTGCTGACCGGTATCCAGTTCCATAGTGAAGGGCTGCCCCGGCGGACACTGCGCCCCCCAAAACGCGGTCAAAATGGAGTTGACAGTGTCGGCGGCCACGGCCGAAGAGGTCATCAAGGCCACCACTTGGGTGACAGCTTGTCCACCAGCGCCGCGGTTGGCGTCGCCGACGAGCGCCTTGGTGGAAGGCGACCAGACCGCAGTCTCAGCCGGCAACGCCAGATTTCGGCAACCGGGCGGCGTGATCTTGATGTCGTTGCTGCGAGTGGGTTGCTCGAAGGCCTGCAACTGTTGCATGTCGGTGTCGGCCATGATGTCGGCCAACTCAGAACGCTTGAGCAACAACGGCTTGAGCTCGGGCACGGTCAACGGTGGAGCCTGGGTCGAGGTGGGCGGCGCGCTCGAAGGTGACGTTGGGGACGGTTGCGCTGAGGAACGCACCGCAGGACGAGAGGTGCCGGGGTCATCGGCGGCGCGCGGGGTGCCCGTCTGGGTCGTCGTGCACCCCGCGACCGCGACCGCGATCGCCAGCGCGGCCGCCAGCACCGCCATATGGGCGACGGCCCGGCCGCGTGTACCAGGCATCATTTGCCGCTCAGCCATCGCCGCAGACCGTCGATCGCCGACTCGACTGAAGGGACCAACTGTTGATCAGCCTCGGCGGCTGCGATATCCGCAGGCATCACTCCGGCGGCGTTGGCCGCCTCGGCCACGCTGAGTTGAGCCTGGTCTCGGGCCGCGAATAGCTTCTGGCCGGGGGTGGCTTGCCGGCTACGGGCAGCGCGCAGCATCAAGGTCCGGTAGTTACGCCGAACCTCGCTGAGCGCCATGACCACCGAGGGCGCCCGGGTCGCCTTGGAGGCAGCCTCAGCGGCGATATGTTCGAGGTTGCGCAGTTCGGCGAGCAGTTCGACGATCGCGGCGTGCTGCTCGTCGGCGGATTTCGCGTCAAGCTGCTCCGCGCGAGCGCCGATGCTCGACAGCGCCACCTGCACCGCTTGGGCCATAAGTGGAGCGCCCACGATGTTCGTCGTGACCGCTTCGGTGGCATCTTCGCCGGCCAGGTATCCATCGCCAGGCTCGTTGACGCCGGGAACATCAACGGCTTCCCCGCGCCGAATGCGGTCGATGGTCCCCTCGGGCCATTTCAGGACCTTTTCGAGCTTGGCGCGGGTCGACCGCCGAGGCCAGCTACGACCCTTCTCGAATGCGATCAGCGCGCCGGCATTGAGGATTCCGTCCGCGGCCAAGCTGCGTTGGGAGATGTTGAGCTGACGACGTCGTGCACTGACCGCTGCGCCGGCACGAACCACGTCAAGATCGTTGTTGCCCACCGCCATCGTGATGTCAGAGTGATCGTCCTCCTCGTATTCCGCGGTGGCTGCGCCGGTGGACGCGGAATCGGACTCGCCGCTGCTGACATCCCCGTCGAACGCAATCAGACTGAGGTGGACGGGGATCCCGTCCGGGTGTCCGAGGTTGAGGGTCAACGAGTCGGTCACGGTGAACTCCTGCAGGCGCTGCCCGCTGCTATAGACGCCATTGGTGCTGTGGTCACGCCCCACCCATCCGGTCGAGTCGACCTCCAGGCGTAGGTGGTTACGGGAAATCCGTGGATCATCGACGATGACCTGAGCCGGAAACTGCCTCCCGACCGTGATCGGGCCGTCCTCGGCGGTCACGGTGTAGTCGCGACCAGCACAACTGATTCGCAACGCCGGCACCGGCAGGGGTTGATGTTCAGGCTGGACCATTACCTCTCCTCTCCCCCCGGTTTAACCGTAGCGCTATATCTATTACCGTAGCACCATCCGGTGCAATAGTGTCATTGCAACCGTTGCACATCCGGTAGGTTCACAAACGCAGCTATCCGTCGCCGCGACTGGCTGCGTCGAGAACCAGCTGAATACGTCTATAGGTGAGGATTTCGATGACGATGGCCGGCAACCTCAATCATCCGACGCCGCTCACGGTATGGGCGGGTTCACAGATGTACACCTTCCCCGCCGGACGCATCATTACCGTCGGCCGTGGCGACGACGTCGACGTTCGTGTCAGCGCCGCCCATAGGCAAGCTCTCTCGCGCCACCACCTGGTGCTTCGCCACGACGGCACCCAGTGGTGGGCCACCGACAAGAGCCGCAACGGCATCTTCGTCGACGGGCGCCGCATGGCCGCCGTGGCGATCGACGACGACACCACGATCACCCTCGGCGGCGCCGAGGGCCCGGTACTGACGTTCCGGGTTACCACCCAGGCCGTTCCGGCAGCCCGCCAGTTCGGGCCGCCCGCACCACCGGCATCACGGCCCACAACCACGCCGCGACCGGGGCGCCCGCTGAGCGCCCCACCACACCCGCCGCACCCGGCACCACCGGTTGACCGGCGTCAGCCACCGCCGCCGACGCCGCATGTTGCCCGACCGCCGGCCCCACCGCGTCAGCCTCTCGGACCGCCATCGCCGCCGCTGCCGCCCCTTGCCCGGCCGGTGCCGCCGGAGCCCACCGGGCTGACCGGTGCGGTCAAGCGCATGACGGCGCGCCCCGCCGCACCGGCACCTGGCGCGATCAGTATCGGGCGGTCCTCTGCAGCGACGGTCGTCATTGACGACCCGGTGGTCTCGCGGGTGCACGCGATCGCCGACCGCGGCCCGGGGGGTCTGACCATCCGGGACAACGCCAGCAGCAACGGCACCTTCCTCAACGGCATGCCGGTCGGCGCACCGACACTGCTGCGGCCCGGCGACATCATCACCGTCGGCAATGCCGATCTGGTCTTCGACGGCACAGCCATCCGCCCACGCGCCACCCCCACCACCGACCGCGGCATCAACGCCCAGGCTCTGGCTCTGAGCATCGACGGCCATCAGTTGCTCACCGACGTCAGCTTCACCGCCCGCCCGGGCTCGCTGACCGCGGTCATCGGTCCCTCTGGCGCCGGAAAATCCACGCTGATCAAGCTGCTCGGCGGCCAGTCCAGTCCGACCGAGGGCGTCGTGGTGTTCGACGGTCACGATCTGCACGCCGACTACGCCTCGCTGCGCTCGCGTATCGGCCTGGTCCCCCAAGACGACGTCGTGCACCGCTCACTGACCGTCACTCAGGCGCTGCGCTACGCCGCCGAGTTGCGTCTGCCCCCCGACACCAGCCGCGCTGACCGTCGCGCACTCGTCGATCGCGTCCTGGCCGAACTCGAACTGACCGAACACCGCAACAAGCGTGTCGACACCCTTTCGGGCGGTCAGCGTAAACGCGCGTCGGTGGCCATGGAGCTTCTCACCGGACCCTCGTTGCTCATCCTCGACGAACCCACCTCGGGTCTGGACCCGGCGCTGGATCGCCAGGTGATGACGATGTTGCGCAAGCTCGCCGACGCCGGCCGCGTCGTCGTCGTGGTCACCCACTCACTGACCTACCTCAACCTCTGCGACCAGGTGCTGCTGTTGGCCCCCGGCGGCAAGACGGCCTATGCCGGTCCGCCGCGTCAGGTAGCCCCCACCCTGGGCACCGACGACTGGGCCGACATCTTCGCCTGGGTCTCCAGCGACCCCGACGGCGCGCACCGCGCCTTCCGAGCCCGCACCGCTCCCCCGCCGCGCGTCGCCGCCACCACCGCCCCCGCATCGGAAGCGTCCACACGACAACCCGCGCGCAGCAGCCCGCTGCGCCAGATCCTCACCGTCGCCCGTCGCCAGATACGCCTACTGGTCGCCGACCGCGGCTACTTCGCTTTCTTGATGCTGCTGCCATTCCTGCTGGGCGGGCTGGCGCTGGTGGTGCCCGGCGACGTCGGGCTGGGCAAAGCCACCGCCGCTGGCGGCTCTCCGAACGAACCCAACCAGCTGCTGATTTTGCTCAACATCGCGGCCGTCTTCATGGGCACCGCGCTGACCATCCGCGATCTGGTCGGCGAACGCACCATCTTCCGACGAGAGCAATCGGTGGGCCTGTCAGCCGGGGCGTACCTGACGGCAAAAGTGAGCGTCTACAGCGTGATCGCCGCGCTCCAGGCGGCCGTCCTGACCGCGATCGTGGTTTCCGGCAAGGGCGGTCCCGCCACCACCGGGGTGCTCATCGGCAACGCCGATATCGAGTTGTACCTCACCCTGGCCGCCACCGCGATCGTCTCGGCCGTCGTCGGGCTGATGCTCTCGGCGCTGGCGCGCACTGGCGAACAGATCCTGCCGATGTTGGTAGCCACCGTCTTTCTGTCGATCGTGTTCTCCGGCGGGATGATTCCCATCACGGGTCGCATCGTGCTCGAACAGTTGTCATGGTTCCTGCCAGCCCGGTGGGGTTTTGCAGCCTCGGCCTCGACCGTCGATTTGATGAGCGCAGCGCCCATGCTGTCGGTCGACGATCCGCTATGGCGCCACGATAGAAACTGGTGGGCCCTCGACATTGCCGCGCTGGCCACCTTGGGTGTCGTCGCCCTCGCCGTCG
This sequence comes from Mycolicibacterium sp. Y3, assembly GCF_051188035.1. Classification (NCBI taxonomy): domain Bacteria; kingdom Bacillati; phylum Actinomycetota; class Actinomycetes; order Mycobacteriales; family Mycobacteriaceae; genus Mycobacterium; species Mycolicibacterium sp. Y3. The sequence goes on from NZ_JAVQLT010000003.1 coordinate 42,795, forward strand.
TCGCTACCCGCTTGCGCCTGCCCCGCACCACCGTCACCGCCCGCGGCGCCCACGCGCCGCGGCGACCGATGCGCATCGCCGTCCCGGTCACCGCGGTCATCCTGATCGCCGCCGCGATCGCCGGCTTGACCGTCCTGACCCGCGAGGGAGGTTCGCGCACACCGTCGCTGCCCGGCGCCGCGCAAGGCCCAACCCAGGGCCCGACGCCATCCCAAGACCCCGTCGCTGCGGAGAAACTGGCCGGCTTGCTCATTGACGCTGCGGCCCTTGGCTCAGCGATCAACGCCCCCCAACTCGCATCGGTGACCCCGGCAACGGTGACCCAGCTCAGCGCCACCGTCGCCAACCCACCGCAGTGCACCTCGACCGTTGAGCCCGGCACAGCAGAGGGCTACCGCGGTCAACCGGTCACCGGTGTCGCAGGGCAATCGTTGGCCGATCCTGCCGATCCACGAAACACCGTCGTGCAGTTCGTCGTTGGTTTCCCCACTGCCGAGGATGCCGCCCGATATCAGGACAGCCAGATGTCGGCCTGGCGGGACTGCACCTCCACAACTGTCACCGTGCCCGCAGCGCCCGGTGCGCCACCACAGTCGATTGCGGTCGACGCCGTCGATTCGGCCCGAGGTCGATTGAGCGTGGTCGTCACCACTGCCGAGCGCGCGTGCCAACGGGTGCTCAGCACCGACTCCAACGTCGTGATCGACGTCCGCACCTGTGCGGCCATGCGTGGACAGCAAGCCGAGGACGTGGCTTCGCAGATCGAGGACAAGATCTCCTAGGTCAGGCCAGGCCGGGGGGCATAGGCGCAGCTCAGCTGCACATTGCAGGGCAGGGGGACATGAGCGATACCGCGATTCCGCTACAACCGCTTCACCTAGAGCGTGCCAGCCATAGCGTAACTGTTGCGGTGCTACGGTTTTGTGCTACAGTTCAGTGGTACTGACGATGACCACCGAAAAGGACCACCATGACGACCACCCTGGCCCTGGACCTGCTCAGCGCATGCGGGCAGACCGCGGACCGGCTGTTGATCGCGGTGGCCCTGACCAGGCACGGCCTCTACCGGTTCACAGGTTCACGTCTCACCTCCTGAACGCCGCGACAGACCGATCGGCCGGACCGGACAGGGGACCTCCACACTCCCCGCGAACCGAAGCGCCGCACCGAACGCAGCAGATCACAAAATCCACCACCGAAGGAGAACCCATGAAATTCCGTCTCGGCATCGTCGCCACCACCGCAGCGGCCGCAGCTGCAGCCACCCTGGTCGGCTGCAGCAGCAGCGGCCAGACGACCGGCCCCGACGCCGCCACCCTGGTCCAGGATTCCGCCAACACAATGCGCGACGTCAACAGCGCCCACGTCGTACTCACCGCCGAAGGCCGCGTGCCCAACCTCAAGGTCACCAAGCTCGAAGCCGATGTGGCCAGCAAGCCGACCGCAGTCGGCACCGGTGAGGCCACCCTGCAAATGGGCGCCGACAAGACCCAGTCGGCCAAGATCATCTTCGTCGACGGCCACCTGTACTCCGATATCGCCGACCCCGGCAAATTCACCGACTACGGCCAGGGCAACTCCATCTACGACGTGTCGGTCATCCTCGACACCCAGAAGGGTCTGGCCAACGCGCTGGCCAAGCTCAAGGACCCCAAGGCCCAGGGCAGCGAGGACATCGACGGCACCAAGGCCACCAAGATCACAGGGACCTCCTCGACCAACGACGTCGCCCAGCTCGCCGGCTCCAAACTCGCACCCGAGAAAGAGCAGACCGTCCCGGTCACCGTCTGGATCGCCCAGGACGACCCACACCACCTGCTCAAAGCCGAGATCGAGCCCAAGCCCGGCACCAACGTGACCGTGACCCTGTCGGACTTCGGCAAGCAGGTCAGCGCCACCAAGCCCGCCGTCACCAATCCCTGATCCGCAGCCGCCCACACTCACCCGAAAGGCACTATCGATGTCTCGCAACACATTTCGTCGACGCGCCACTGCCGCCGTCTTCGCCATCGCTGCCGGCGCCTCGATGAGCACGCTGACCGCACCCGGCGCCAACGCCGCCCTCTCCTACGGCGCCATCGCCATGGCCCCCAACGGTGCCGGCGGATCCACCTGGGGGTACCCGAGCCGCTCCGAAGCCGAAGGCGACGCGCTGGCCACCTGCGGCTACACCAGCTGCAAGGTGCTGACCAGCTTCACCGGATGCGGCGCGATCGCCGCCAACTCCACCCGCTACCAGGGCGGCACCGGCCCCACCCTGGCCCTCGCCCAGCTCGACGCCCTCACCAAGCTCAAAGGCGAACCCGGCTACATCGAGTACTGGGCCTGCAACTAACCCCCCTCCCCGGTGGGTCTGCCCTCTCACGTGCGGGCGGGCCCACCGGGTGATCCCCGGTCACGCATTCAAGGAGGTGCCTCATGGCCCGCTACGCCACCACACTCGCCACCCGCTGCCTCGCCCTCGCAGGCGCCCTGGGCGCCGTCATCACCATCGCGACCGGCTGCACGAACACGATCACCGGCACCCCCGCCTCCCCCCTCTACGATCCGTTCACCGTCGCCGGCCTGCCTGCCACAGACGGACCCAGCGGGGTACGCGCCGACGCACCCGAACCCACAGGCAAGGTGATCAACGGCGACGGCAGCGACGCCGATCACGTCGCGCTCCTCGGCGTCAACGACGTCGAGGACTACTGGAAGCAGACCTACGCCACCGAGCTGCCCGGAACGCTCAAGCCCGTGACCAGGACGGTCTCCTATAACTCCAAAGACCCTGCCAGCCCGCGAATCTGCGGCTCGGAGACCTTCAAAGAACCCAACGCCTTCTTCTGCCCACCGCACTGGCTGATGGCCTGGGACCGCGGCGCCCTGGTGCCCACCGGGCAGAAATACTTCGGTGATACCGCAATCGCCGGACTGATCTCCCACGAGTACGGCCACGCCATCCAGCAGATGGCCGGCCTCGTCGACAAGACCACACCCACCCTGGTACGAGAACAGCAGGCAGACTGCTTCGGCGGCTCCTACCTACGCTGGCTCGCCGAAGGCAAGTCACCACGCTTCACCATGAGCACCGGCGATGGACTCAACCACATCCTCGCCGCCGTCATCGTCTCCCGAGACCCCGTCCTGACTCCTGATCGCGCGGACCTCGTCGACAACGGCCACGGCACCGCCCTCGACCGGGTCTCGGCCGTCCAGATCGGCTTTGTCGACGGCGCCAGCGCCTGCGCCAAGATCACCATGAGCGAGATCCAGTCCCGCCGCGGCGAACTACCCCTGATTCTTCACACCGACACCGACGGCGAGATCGGAAGCGGCGACGTGCCCATCACCCGCGAAATCACCGACGCCGTCATCGAACAGCTCAACACCATCTTCAAACCCGACACTGCGCCCACACTGGCCTACACCCCAACGCCTTGCCCCGGCATCGAATCCAACACGGGCCCCGCCAACTACTGCCCCACTACCAACACCATCAGCATCGACCTACCCGCCCTGGCAGCACTCGGCCGTCCCATGGACGAGTCCGAAAAGCAACTCCTGCAAGGGGACAACACCGCCCTGTCGATCGTGGTAGCCCGCTACACCCAAGCTCTACAGCACCAGCGCGGCCTCACTCTCACCTCAGCGACAGCCGGACTGCGCACCGCCTGCTACACCGGCGTAGCCGAAAGAGCTCTCGCCGAACCCGCCCCGGGCGCCACCAACACCGCATTCCGGCTCACCGCAGGCGATCTCGACGAAGCCGTCTCCGGGCTGCTCACCAACGGACTCGCCGCCGCCGACGTCACCAACGCCACCGTGCCCGCCGGCTTCACCCGAATCCTGGCCTTCCGCTCAGGCATCGCCGACGCCAACACCAACCTCTGCGACCGCCGATTCCCGTAAACACCCTGAGGTGCACGTGGCCGCGAACGGCCGCCCCGGTCATGGGTTCGATTCGGCGGCGATTCAGCCCAACCGTCGTATGAGGTAGTCAGCCAAAGCGTCCGACGAGTCAGCCGTGGTATCCGGAACCCCGGCCTTGCACGCTGCACGATCGGCACTGGAGATCAGCCGTCGCAAACGGCCGGCGAGCGCATCCTTGCTCATGGGTGGCACAGCGATTCGACCCAGCTCTTCCAGTGAGGCACTCGGGTTGTCGATCCGCAACCTGCCCGCGTGAGCGAGGTGCTCGGGCGCGCAGGCGCCAAGGATCTCCAGCGCCCTAGACACCCTCGCCGCAGTAGCCGCTCCGGCGGTAAGCGAACGTCGCCGATTAGCGTCATCGAAGCTCGACGGTAGGCCTGCCCCGAGACGATCGACAGACTGCTGGCGCCGCCGTGTCCAAGCCTGGGCAGCCTCCACGGCTCCCATCCGTCGCAACAGCTCGCTCACACCGTCGAGATCTCGCACCACTACGCGATCACAGCGGACAACCTCTCGCGCCTTGGCCGACACTCCGAGGCGACGAGCGAAGCCAGCAAGTGCCAGCGCAGCCTCGGGACCCGGGCAGGTCACTTCGATTCCCCGTGTCCGCCCGTTCTCGACGAGTACACCCTGCGCGAGAAACGCTCCCCGCCAAACTGCTTCAAGCACCCGATCGTCACCGGCGACGATGTGCGCCGGCAGTCCACGAACCGGCTGGCCGCGCTCGTTGAGTAGACCGGTCTGCCGGGCGAGCGTTTCTGCGTTAGCAACGACCTGCACCCGGAACTTCTCCCCACGGCCGACACCTGGAGGCAACCCCCGGATGGCGGGGGCATGGCCGAAAAGGCCATGGATGTCCCGGCACAGTCGGCGCGCTGCGGGCAAGTGATCAAGCTCGGCGTCGACGACCAGCTGACCGTTGGCGATGTGCAGCCCACCGCCGAACCGGAGCAGTGCCGACACCTCCGCTTTGCGCGCGGACGGTGAGTTCACGACTACCTGGCTCAATTCGGACTTCGCGTCCATGGTCGCCGTCACGCGGACCTCCTCTTCGACAGCGTCCTGAATGGGTGGCGCGCCCCCACCTCTGTTGGCCCTCGGCCAGGGCGTTGGCGCGTCCGCCCATGATGCATCAACTTCGGGGCCCGAAGCGGCTCTCGCGGCCGACCAAAAATTTCCCGGGTCGATAGCCGACCCCTTTCCAGGTTGCGCGAATCCAACCACTCGGGCTGAGAGTTTGACGTGGGAGAGCGCAGGCGAGTCCCCAGTCGTGGGAATATTGGAGGAACCGGCGGAAGGGAGCATGAGGTGGCTGTGACGGTGGGTTACGTCCATCACGCTGGCCTGCAGCCGCGACTTACCCGATCCGCCGAGCGGCCGCCAGCACGGCCTCACGCCGATCGCTTGGAAGCAGCGGTCTGATGAGCACCGGCGACGATGTCACCCAGATCCTCGATCAGATGCGTGGGCTGCTGGGCGAGGGCACTCCCGTCACTGCGCCCTTGCCGTCGCAGGTGCCGGCCCAAATTCAGCAGCGTCTCGACGCTCTGCCCGGCGGGCTGGGTGCCTTCATCGACAAACTAATCGCCGACCGCAAGAGCCAGGCTGAGATCAGCGCAGCTTTGGCTCAGGTCGACCCCTCCTTGGTTCCCGTGGTCGACGAATCCGCGGCGAACGTTACCGCCGCCCGTGACCAGCTCAATGACACCCAGAACACCTACTCCGACCGCCGTAACCAGCTGGCGCCCGTGGAAGGCACCCCCATGGGACAGCTGGGCGTCCTGCAAGCCAAGGCCGATGCCGTGGGCAACGGAGCCGACACCGTCCGTGGGCAACTTCCACCGGCCGACCTGCGCCGGGTGCTGGTCGACCGACTCGCCCAGCGCTACTACGAACAAGCGAAAGCGGCCATGCAGGGCGCCGGCGGTGGGATGCCGGGCGCTGGCATGGGCGGAGGCACGCCTGGCGGCGGTATGGGCGGCGGACCGGCGGGGGGCGGCGGCGGTGGTGGATCGCCACTGAGCGCTCTGTCCGCCCCGGCGGCCAGCCTCGCATCGGCTGTCTCCCCATCCTCAGCACGGGAGGGGTCGAGCGGCGATCAGCAAGAGGCCGCAGGACTGCCCGCTGGACGTGGGGGGACCGAGGCCGGACGTCGGATGGCCGAGAAAGCGTTATCCGCGAAGGGAACTCCCTATGTGTGGGGTGGCGGTGACGCCAACGGTCCAACCAAGGGCGGCTTCGACTGTTCCGGTCTCGTCCAGTGGTCCGCGGCGCAAACCTCCGGCCATGTGCTCCCCCGCGTCACCTATGACCTCATCAACGTCGGGACCAGAATCAACCCTGCGGACGCGCAGCCCGGTGATCTCGTCTTTTCCGAATTCAGCGGCCGCGGGCCAGAACACGTCCAGATCGCGCTCGGTGGCGGTCAGGTCGTCCACGCTCCTCAATCAGGAGACGTCGTCCGTGTCGCCGCTATGCCTCGCAATGTCATCGTCAAACGCATCTTCGACAGCTGATCCGGCGACTACACCGATGCGAGCCCTTGTGATCGCCGATGCCACAGCACAACTGGGTATGCCATTACCCGAGTTCGTCCGCAACCAGCGCCTCGATGCCGTTATCACCGCCGGCGACCTGAGCCCGTACAAACTCACCGGAATCAACCATGTTGACGTACCAACAATGGGCGTCTACGGAAACCATTGCAGGCGCGGCTATTTGCGCAGACTCGGCATGTACGACCTGCATTTGTCCACAGTGACTGTCGGGCCGATCACTTTCACCGGCATTGAGGGATGCGTCCGCTACAAGCGTGATCCGGACGCCGCCCTGTACACCCAGGAGGAGTACCACCAACTGGTGGACGCCCTGCCGCCGGCTGATGTTCTGGTGACTCACTGCCCGTCGCGAGGCATCAATGATCACGACGACCCCGCTCACGTCGGTATCGACGCACTCAACGACTGGCTTCACCGCGTTCGCCCCGCAGTGATGGTCCATGGGCACACCTACCCCGCGCGGCCGGTGAGGCAGGCGGGCTCAACCAGAGTGGAGTACGTTCACGGCGGCCGCATTGTGACGATCTGAACCGACGCCGACTACCGTGCGCTGCATGGATGCTGCGATGTTGAGCCCCGAACTTCTTGCCTGGGCCCAAGTCGCCGGCTACAACCACACCCGCCACGATGACCGCACGCTCGAGCTGCACCCGGTCACCGGCGCCAACACGCGCTACACCCTCGACCTCGACCGTACAGGGCGCCTACGGCTGTCGCGCAACGATCCCGAGGAAACCGACGCTGACACGGTTCTGCTCATCGCCCCGCCCAAAGTCGTTGAGCACCATCTGTATAGCCTCTTTGGTGACGACATCCGCGATGATCTCGCACTGCCCGACCTTCCCCTTCCCTGGCAGCCCAGCGACCTCGCGCGCGGCTACACCCTAACCACCGACGCGGCCGGATTCCGTGTCCTCGTCCATCACAGCCGCGGCCCGGTGGCCGCCGCACCCGACGCCACACTCGGATTGCTGACGCTGGTACCGCTGTCGCGCCTGCTGGGTTTCAGCGCGTCCGACCTGCGCCGCGCATTCATGGCCGAGGACGGGGCCCCGCTGATGGCCGCCGGGTATTACGCGTCGCGCTGACCGCACTCCGACGCGACCGTTCCGCCGGCTGCGGCTCGACGTGGCTCGGCGCGGCGCTCCGCGAGCGCCACCGCCTCCTGCGGTGTACATCCATCCGAAGCTCGTCCACGTACGGTGGACCAGTTGGGCGATCACCGGCTACGGGAGCCCACTGGCTTCGGCGATCTCCTTGACGGTGAGCGTCGCGGCGCCGTCGCCGCCGCGTTCGGGGAACCTCAGGACCTCTCCCATGCCGTTCGAACGTCACCGCGGCCCGCCAGTAGGTCTACCGCACCAGTTTGGCGCTGACCAACCCGAGGGCTGCAGGACAAACAGCCCCAGCGGCGGCAGCCATTTTGCCCCATATCCGCCGGTAGGTTCACTGTCGTGTCCCGTTTCGTCATACAGTCCGCGCAGTCAGGGCCGCCCGGGCTACCGAGCCAGTTGCCGATCGCCGGCCGGACGGCGAACGTACTGACCGGCCGCCGCGGCGCACCGGCCTTCCATGCACACCTGGATGCTCCGCTGCGCCTCTACGTCGACCCGGCGTTCGACGGCCGCGGCATTGCGGCTGAGCGATTCGGGCGTGATGAGCGGGGACCGTTCCTGTGGGTCAGCGAGATCGTCATGTCTGCTCACCGCACCGACGAACAGCCCTACCCCGGCATGGCGAACTTCGCCATGGACGTGCACGCCGTACTCGCACCCGTTGGCCCTGAACCCGATATCGCCGAAATCGTGACCACACCAATGGGACTCGTCACCGTCGATGATGCGCCCGAAGCACCCGATGTCACACCGTGCGAGGTCACCGGCGCCCCGCCCGCACAGCCCGCCCCGACACCTTCGACCGCAGGTGCCCCAGCCACCGAGGTTGACGTGCAACGCGGTCTGATCCAGGTGCGTGGGCAGATCGCCGCCCTGCTCGGCTGGTCGCTCACCGAAATCCACGAGCCCAAGTGCGTGAAGGCCGGACAGGAGAAGAAGCAGGGCGGCCCCGCATACAGCGTCAGCCGCGGCACGATGCGCTATTTCACCAATGACGTCTGGGACGGCCTGGTCCTGCGGCAGACCACCGACGTCGACGAGCTGCTCTATTGGATCGCCGACGACGTCACCCGCAGCGCAGCCTGGGAGTGGACGACCCGTACGCCGACGTTCGACACCGTCGACCGCAACGAGGTGCGGCGCGTCGTCGCGGTTCCGATGTGGCACACCCTGATGCACGCCTTGCGCTACGACTGGGGTCGGCGCACCCGCACGAACGCCGAGGGCAAATATCGCCGCCCTGGACACGCCTGAACACCCCGAACACAGCTCATCAGCCGACCGCTATGCCTGAGGGGTTCGCTGCGGTTATAGTCGATGTTAGAGCCGCATCGCATGGCTGACCCCGCGTCGTTCAGGTGCCCGCGTCACCGACGGCAGTAAGGGCTAGGTCCCCTGGATCTGCGATACACCGATCACTGTTGGTAGGCGTTGGATGCGGGGCTTCGCCGATGACGTCAGTGAACGGAAGATCGCGATGACGAAGAACTCCGCCCAGAAGAAGGCCGCCCGCGCGCTGCAGCGCACCACTCCGGGCATCAATTTCCACGCCGCCATGGCGGCGTGCGACAACAAGCTCTCCCCCATGCCCACACGGGCGTGGACCCACGGGCAACAGCCATGGGTCCGCACCGCCCCCGGGGGCGCTCCCACCCGCTGCTATCTGTGCGGCAGAACCAGCAGCATCGTCTCCTTCGGGGATCTGCCGGTTGATCACGGCCGGGTGCAGATGTACTGCGAGCACCATCAGTGCGACGCGCGCGAAACCGAGGTCATCGTCGTCGACGACGGTTCGCCGGCGACCGTGCAGCGCTCCGATGTGCGCATCCTGGCTCACTTCCCGCCGGTCACCGATCGGCCGCAGTGGTGGGAGCCCGACCCGCACCGCACGTGGGCGGCGGGTACACCCCCGCATGTGCGCTCCTCCGGTCAGCGGATGCCGTGCCTGTTCTGCGGTGACGTCTGCTGCATGGTGGCCCCCGGCGACGTCGCTGGCGATACCAACCGCATCCGCCTGCGCTGCAGCAACCCCGCGTGCGCTGTCGTCGAGGTGGAGGTTCTCCCGATGCGCGACGGCAGCGTGCACACCAGTGAGCGGCCTGACGTGACGGCGCTGTATGCCCTCAAGCCACCGCGTCGGCGCCGCGGCAAGGTCGACGGTCCGATCGAGATCGTTCCCCTGGTGGATCCGTATCCGCCGTCGGCCCAGACCATCCTGCAACGGCGTTTGTCGGGGCCTGTCCCATGGGAGTGAGCCAGCGCTGACCGGCGGGCCCGGGGAGAAGCTGCCACAGCGGCTCTCCCCGGCCCCTGGTCATCGCTGGCGGGCCGCGGCGGCGATGACGCGTCCCCGGAAGGCTTCGAGCCACTCCGGACGGCCGGCGAGCGCCTCTGCTCGGGCGCGAAGGTCCGCAAGCTGGACGGCATCGAGGCCAGCGGTGTGCTCACCACGACGCCCGGTGAACAGGGCCACCCCGAAGTAGGGCTGATAGATCGTCCGGTACTCGGCCAGCAGCAGCGTCGCCAGCGGGTTGAGCGTCTCGGCGACCAGCTCGACGTCGCTCGGGTCGGGGAAGCCCTCGTCGTCGGTCCACATATCGATGTACGTCGTGGCGTCCGTGACGGCGTAGAGCCGGCATCCGATTGCTTCGCGGATGGTGACCCCGAAAGTGCCGGTATCAGAGGGGGTCAGGTCGATGGTGTCGATGCTGGCATCGACGCCGATGCGCAGCGCCTGGCCAACGCCGACGGCGACGCCTGGCCCATGGTCGGCGTTGATGTCATCAGAACGCAGGACCGCTGCGGGGGGTGTATTGGTCATCATCGTTGGGCCTCCTTGGCCGGTGTGGACCGGGCGCTCACGCCTCGGCCGGTGGGTGGTACGTCTACGACTCTATCGGAACCCACCGACAAACCTCGACGCTCGGCGGCAGTCGCTGGTCAGTATGCGGCCCAATCGATCTCGTTGACATCGACGTCGAATGCCTCGGCCGCACGCTGGTAGATGTCGTCGAGGTCGACGCCCGTGGTTACCGTTGGCGTGCACGGCGATGCTGTAGGCGCTGAGATAGCGCAACTTCTCTGATCCGGCGTGCACGAACACGGCGACCTGACCGTCTTGCAGGTGTTCAGCGATCATGTCGGGGACGAACAGCTCGGTCGGCTCGACATCGTCGTCGTCGTCGCTGTAGACAAGCTGGCCCCAGCAGCCGGTGACGTCGTTGTCGGAGACCTGAATGAGCACGGCATCGGCTCCTCGGTCCGGCCGGGCTTCCACGGTGAACTCCGCCCCTGCGAGAGCAGCTTTGAGCGCCTCGATGTCCTTGACTTTGAAGATGTTGGTGCGGCCTTTGCCGTAGTAGTCCGCCATGAGTTTCTCCCAGTTCGGTGACCGGGTGCTCACACACGGCCGTGTCCGTCAGTCCAGTTGGACGACAACGCGATTGTATTGCACAGCTGTGACACACCACGCGGCCCGATTCGGCGACCAGGGCTGCTGTCTGTCGCGAACTTCGGGCGCGAGATACAGGAGGGTGTGACACCTGGTGCGGGCTGTGCCGTCCGGGCATGCCCGCGCCAGCTGTCTCACCCGATGCCGCGACGCAGCGCGTCACTCATCAATCCGTCGATGTAACAATCGGATTCGGCGAGTGCACCGAGCGTGGGTGTCTTGTCATCGTGTCGCCGGATGGGCGCCCGGTGCACCGCCACGAAGTCGGCTCCGACGTGGACCAGGATCAGGATCTCGCGCCGTCGCGGATCTTGGGACGGCGTGATGGCCGAGAGATCAGTGTCAGTGGCATCCGGGATGACTTGCCATGCCGAGGACAGCCACAGGGCTTCTACGGCGTGGGCGCGCTGCAGTAGCGCGGTGACGGCCTGTGCGGTCTCTTCTTTCCGTTGGGGGGTGTGCGGCGTGCCGACGATGCGCAGCTGCCCCTCAACGGTCGTGAAGAGCAGCATGGGCTCCCAGTCATCGGTCGGGGAATGAAAGCCGGTCTGTACGGCTTTGGCGCCCCGGTAGGCCAGCGTCACCAGGTCTGCGGTCGGTGTTCGCCGATCTGCGGCGGTGTTCACTGTGCCTCCCAGGAGTCGAGCGAAGCGATCGGGCTGGGGTTGCGATCGCTGAGGGCCCGGCCGAGGTGGGCATTGAGGTCAGCCAGGACGACGGTGTAGCCGCGGGGGGCAGTCTGCTCCCAGCGGATCACCTCGCGTGGGAGGTTGCCGATCGCGTCGTTGAGTCCGTCGAACGCGAAGCCGTGGTTTTGCGCTTCGGCGCGTTCGTCGAGCAGCTCGCAGCGGTCGTCGGCGACGGCCAGGCTGCGGTTCTCCTCGTCGATGCACACATGCGATCGGCTGGTCTTGATCAGCCAGGCCCGGACGATCTCGACGGCGCGCAACCCGATGGCGCGGTCGAGGTGCTCGCGGTGGTACACCAGCGCCGAAAGCTGGGGATCTGAAACACTCACGGGGTTCTCCTCGGTCGTGGACCAGGCTCGCGCGCCTGGCCGTTCGGTCTGCCGACTTCTGTTGTGCGGCTGCCTTTATGATAGCTGCCGGGTACGACGACGCAGCGCCGCACAGAGGTCGCTCCGTGCGGCGCTGCTGCGCATTTAGTCGGTCACCCAGACCCGCCCAATGGCGTGGCCGTCCTGGTTGGTTACCGCGGTGAAGGGAAGTTCACGTAGCTCGCCGCGGGCCAGCTGCTCCTCCACGCGGGCGATCACGGATTTCAGGGCGGAGGCGGTTCCTCGCCAGCCGTGGTCGGCGGTGGCGTCGATCTCGACGTGCAGGGTTCCGTGCAGTCGCCACTGCCGTTGAGCAGCGGCCTTGAACGCCGCGATGAACTCCTCGATCGACACGCCCGGATGCTCGTCGAGTTCACCGTCCCAGCCCAGCCGAAGCCGGTCGGTCGCCTCGATGGTCATCTCGCTGAGGTTCATGTCGAACCATGCGTCGTCGAGGCGGTTCATCTCCAGACCGACCAACTCCAGGATGGCCGGGCGGTACTCGTTGCCCCGCAGGAGATATCCGGCGAGTTCGGTGCGCTGCTCGTCGGTCATCTCGCCGACGAGGACGATGGTGCCGTAGGTCTTGTCGCAGTATTCGTCGCAGAACACGACCGGGATGTGGGTGTAGCGCGTCGGGTCGTTGTCAGGTGTGCTCATCGGGTTCTCCTGGTGGTTGACTGGGCCCGCAGGCCCCGCCGGATGGGTGTACAGCGATCTGCTGCTGTCGCTTATTGTATTGCAGCACTCCGACACACGAATTACGTTGCTAGAGTCACATTCTCGCTCTGGATTGGTGCGTCCCCAGCAGAAGTGTGCAGACGGTGATGATGGTCTTCTCGGCAGACCCAGACGTCGCGGATGCGCCGGGCGGGCTCGCCGCAACACCACGGGATCGCCTGGCGTGGGTCGCTGGCTTTGGTGACCGGCGCCGGGCGGTGCCAGTGCTGCCAGGGCAGAAGCCCGGCACCGAGCGTAACTTGGGCGAGAAACGAGGAGTACCGCCCGATGTCTTTGACGCGCAACCAATCCAGGTAGCCCTCGATGCTGTCTACCCCCTCGGGCCCGCCGCATCCGGCCCGATAGCTGCCGGTCTCGTCGAGCCAGGCGTAGTCCATGCCGTCGGGCGTCCAGTGCCGGATGAGCGTGGCGCCGCACACGGTGCACGTGGTGATGTCTCGCGGGTCAGCCATTAGAACCCTGCGTGGGCTGCGCTGCGGTCCAGTCACGGCGCGCGTCGGCGATCGCCGCACGCACAGGCGCCGGTGCGCACCGTCCACCGTTGATCTGCGCGTGGATGCGTTTGGGCGTGACCAGGTGCGGCCGGTCGGTGCTCAGGTAGAGCATCGCCAGGTCGTAGGCATCCCACCGCACCCGGTAGGCGCCGCGAGTGTGCGCGATGCGGTAACGCAGTGACAGGACCCGCCGGCGGTGGTCGTCAACGGACTCACCGGGGGCGGCCAGGGTAGACGGATGGGGTGGCATGCGGCATTCCCTTCGTGCTTTGAGGCGAATGGACTTCGGGGTCATCGGTCGAGCGGCGCGTTCGTCCACTCGGCCATGAACCAGTCCCAGTGCGGGCGAATCCGCATACCGGACTGCGCCTTCCACAGGCGCAGGGTCTCCACGCGCACGGTGTCGACGCGGGCACCGCTGCGTAGCTCGACTGGGCGGCCCAGAGTGATCCACTGTCCTCGCGCGGCGAGCGCGGCGCGGCGTTGCTGTTGGTAGCGGGCCGCTTCGCAGCGCCACTGACGGGCGTATTCACCTTCGGGCGGGTCGGTGAGTGCGGCCAGAACGCTGGCGCCGACACCGACCGCGGTGGGCCCCATGGTCTCGTCCATCATCTTGATCACGACGTCGCCGCGGCATTGGGCGAACAGGGTGATGGATGCCCAGACCTGACCGGTGGCCTCTCGGTGCGCGGCGAAGTACGTTCCCCCCCACTCGCATCCGTCGCCCGGCGCGCTGTTGGAGGCGATGACGTCAGCGCGGGTTCCGCGCACGTGTTTGGCAACTTCAGCGCGGGCTGAGCTGCCATAGGGAATGGCGTAACTGATTGATCCCATGGTGTTGACTCCCTTTGGGGTGCTGGTGACCAAGTGCGCACACTGGGCCGTTTGGGTTGTGAAGCGCTGTGCCTCACCTTTTTCGAGGCTAGACGGTGGGTCCGACAAGCCCGGTCTTACCGCCCGATCAGGCCGGGTTCCATTCCTCGGCGGTGTCGTCGGTGCCGACGAATTGGTACTGGCACGTATAGCAGCGGGCGGTGCGCAGTGCTCGGTCGATCCAGTAGCCGAAGTGGCGGTGCGAGCTGTCGGTGGTCGGTTCGGCGACGCCGATGGTGCGCAATACGGCGTTGGCCACGGCGCAGACTTCGTCGAGGTGTTCGCGGGCGCCCTGGCGGGCATCGGTGTCATCGCCTACGCGCGCAACTTCGGTCCATCCGCTGGTGAGCCCGATGAGGCGTTGATCGCCGACGACGTTTCTGAGTACGGCGTAGAAGCCGCTGACTTCGGCATCGTCGTCGCCGTTGACCTGAAGGTCGAAGTTGGCATCGCCTTGGATGACGCGGGCTTGTTGCGCGTCGTGCACGAGGTCCGACAATGCCGCCCCGGCGCACGGATCGGTCCACTTGGGCACCTCGCATTGCAACTCGTCGCCCTTGGCCACACACCAACGGTCGAAGGCGTCCTCGTCGATGCTGAACAGCGTGATCTGGGCGGCGTAGAGGGTGACGGTGAAGGCGGGTGCGGCGCCAGCGGCCATGGTGTCTCCTGTGGTGGTGCGGGACCGGGCACTCATGTCCGGCCGGAGGTGTGTCGGTGCTCTTGCTCGACGATGTCAGTTTAGTCGAGAGCACCGACAGGACCGGGTGCGCGCAGGCACCGTCTCACCCCCCGGCCCCCCGCGCTTCAGGCCCGACGCGACGGCAGTGGTGGCCGGCTCCCTGCCAGGGGATTGCCGCCGCGCCGAAGCGATCGACTCGTTCAGCGTCTCGGTAGAACCGACTCGAGTAGTAGCTGTCCGGCGCCTGCGCATCGACGTCGTCGCGGTGGACCGCAATCCGTTGTCCAGCATGCGTCGGCGCTCCTGCCCGTACCGACCTCAGCCTGCTCCGGGCATCTGGTCGGTATACCCGGATTCGCCACTGGGGTCTCGGGCGAGGTTGTAGAAGTGGCCGTAGGCGTGCTCGCGGGTGTAGTCGGGATGCTTGGCGAGCTGCGCGGCGTACCACTGGTCGAAGTCGGGCGCGTTCGGCGGAGTGAACGGTGGCGGTCCGACGTGCGGCCCCCATGACGCCACAGAGGGCGCTGTCTGCTCGGCGATACGTGTTTGCAGTGTGTGCTTCTGCGCCTCCAGAGCCGCCACCTCGGCGCCGGATTTGGCGGCCCGGGCCCGGCAGTCACCGCTGCACCGTTGTGGCCCTCCGGGATCATGACTTGCCTTGCACATGGTTCCTCCAAATGAGTGTTCGGACGTCTCCTAATACTTGGAGTACCGGCACGGGACGTCGTTTCCGTCGCCCGCCTGGCGCCCCGACTTCTTTTGGTGCGGCGTGGTGGCCGGAAATGTCGGGATCGCCAGGTCCTACCGAACCAGAGGCGTCTGCGGTCGGGTCGCGTCAGCCATCGTCGGAATGGGGATTCACCGGGTCGGGGTTACGGGGTGTCTGCGGTGGTGTCGGGCTGCCAGAGGGCTCTGCTGCGCAGGGTGGTGCGTCGTCGGCCGCAGCAGGTGGTGCAGGGCCCGGGGATTCCGCGCCTGGTGCTGAACGGGCGGCCTCGGCAGTCTGGGCAGGTCACCGTCAGCGTGATGGTGCCGAAATGGTGGGACGTGGCCCGGGTCCAGCCGTTCCAGGCGTGGCGCCAAGTGCTGAAGTCCTCAGGCTGGCGCAACGTCCATCGTGCGAATTCCGTTCGCACGTCGTCCCATTGGGCGGCCGATGGCCGCAGGTCGGGCAGTGCCGCAGCGAGGAGGTGGTGGGGAAGCCGATGAATTTGGTGGGCGATCGCCTGGTTGGGCATGGTTGCCTTTCGCGTCGGGTGACCGGGCACTCATGTCAGGCCGAGTTGTGCAGTGGTGTTGCGGGTTTGAGTGTAGTCGGGTGCTCCGACATGTCGGCTGGACTGGCCGTGCTGCGATTGGCGACTGCGGGCGGTGGGGATGCGGTGGTTGTCCTGTTGGCCGCGTCAGGAGTGGGTGCTCCACCAGGTGTAGAGCTGGTCGAGTGTGGGGCCCTGCGCTCCGGCTTCGGTGACGTTGAGCAGGGTCTGCGCGTTGCTGGTCCAGATCACAGCTGCCTGTCCTGCTCGGGTGCCGCAGAAGAGCGTTCCGGCCACCTTGTTTGGTGCGGCGTTGCGCCGCCACGCACCGGGGGACTGGATGTTTCCAGGGCAGGTCACTTGATCGAAGCCGGCGATGGTGGTGGCGAAGGCCTGATTGAGTGCCTGCTGGTCGGTGTAGAGGGTGTAGGTGGCGGTCTGTGGTCCACCGGGGTCGGTGTTGGGGCCGCACTTCACCGAGGCCTCGGCTGAGGCGTCACGTGCGGTGCAGCTTGTATCTGAATATCCCTTGGGCACAGCATTTTTGACGCGCTGAACATCTGTGTCCGATGGGCGGGATGGGGCGGGTGCGGCCGCCTGTCCGCTGCCAGAGTCTGAGCCGGCGACGTTCCGTACGGCAATCGCGGTGAGGATGACGCCGATGAGGATGACGGCCGATATCGCGAGGGCCTTCTTCGACGGTGCCCGCCGGTTCGGTGTCGTGGGAATGATCGGCGGTCGCGTGGTGTGCTGCGGCGGCAGCTGAGGTGCAGGAGCGGGACGTGCGGGTCTGGCGGCCGGGGGCCAGGACGACGGGTAGGAGGATGCCTCACTGTGGCGCGCCGACGACGGCGCTGGCGCCGCGGCGCCGGCGGCGACGGAGTGGTCGCGTTCTGGAGGGCTCTGGTGAGGCGCAGGCAGACGCCGTGACCTGCTTGCGATGTCCGCACTGACGCCAATGGGTGCGGGGGGACGTGCTGTCGTCGCTGTTGGGATGGGGCCGGTGCTCTCGCTGGCGTCGGGAGTGCTCGCGGTTGGTGGCTCGCTGGCCACGGTCGTACTGCTCGGCGCAGGGTCGGCGGGCAGGGCCTCCGCGTGTGTGGTCGCGTCGGCGTCGCCGGCGTTCCTTGCCGCTGCCGTCGCCGTGCGGGCCGGGGTCATCACCAACTCGGGGATGACGGCTGGGGCTGTCGCGATGGGCGACGGGCTGGGCACGGGTGCGGGTGCCGGCGCGGCGGGATCCGGGTCTGATTCGCCTTCCTCGTCGGCTGCGATGTGTTGCTCGTCAGTGCGGTCATCGCCGACCGTCGGCACGTCCGCAGGCAGGGTCACGCGGTCCGGCTCGCCTGCCGGGTCGTCGTCGACGAGCGGATCGTGCGCGGGCGCGGGGTGCGCCGCGACCGTCGTGCTGGCGGTGGTCTGCCCGGAGTCCTCGGGGGGGTCGTCGCTTCTGGGCTCGGAGAAGCTGTCTTCTTTGAGGTCCTCGATGGTGGCGGCTGCGGGATTGCGCTCCTGGTCTGCGGCTGCCTCTGTGACGTCGTGGGGAAGGTCGTCGATGTCGACGGCGGCGACGGGCTGGAGCTTGGCGTAGTCGACGGTCTGGTCGTCCCAGTAGCTGGGATCGAGGATGTAGGCCAGATCGACGGGGAAGCGCTGCATGCCGTGATGGGGAGCCGCACCGGGGGTGCTGGCGCGCATCACGATGTCGCTCACCCAGAGGAACGGTCCCGAGTCGTCGGAGCCCAGGCGCTCAACGGGGAACGTGGACGTATCAGTGCTCGCTTCGATGTGGTGCTTGAGCTGTCCATCGAGTCGTGCCGAAAAGTATGTCTGCCCGTCGGGGCCCTGCCGAATGTCCACAGTCTCCCCGCTGAGGGGAAGCTGCCGACGCAGGTCATCAGAGCCTACCCGGAGGTGGCTGATCGAGAACCGTGACACAGCGCAACCTACCGCCGCGGGGATCGGGTCGGTGCGGCCGTCGAGCGAGCCGCGGCGATGTCGTCGTAACCGTCGAGAACGAGGTGGCGTTGGTCTGCAAGCAGCACGTCGACCCACTCGACGCCGAGGCGTTCGGTGCGAATCTCGACGCCGCGCACCGTGCTGTCGTAGTCGGGGAGGTAATCGCCTTCTTGCAGGTCATGCACGACGATGACCTGAGCCGTCTCCGTGTGCGGCGCACTCTCCGTGGGGCGCTCTCCGAGAACGGTCATGGTGTCGGTCTCCTCTCTGAGCGCCGGTCGCAGTCAGGCGAATGGTCGGCGGCGTGGCATCCAGGTTATCGGCGGGTTTGGCTCACACAGCGTCTCGACCACCACTGATTTCGACGGCCGGGCGGCAAGCGCCGCGGAGGTCTGGCGCCGCGGTGGCGAAGCCGGGTTAGCGGGAGACATCGGACGGGCCGCGTTTGCGGTAGCCATGGCGGCGACGAGTCCGATTCTCACCGTCGTTGACGCCGCACCACTTTGGTGTCCCAGATGCCCGTTCCGGGTAGCCGCAGCGTTCGCCGTACGGTGCCGTCGGCGGAGCGGCTGAATCGCACGGGTCCGGCACCGACGCTGATGGAGATACCCCGCTGGGTGAGGGTGAAGCGGAAGGGTCCCAGTGTCGTGGTCTTGCGGAACTGCATGGCGGTGCTCCTCTGGTTTCGGTGTCATAGAGGAAGTACCGGCCTGGTGCCGTCTTTCCGTCACCTGCGCCGGAAACTGGTCCGCGGACTGCGCCCGCACGTCGCTGCGAGCATGGGGTCTGGCAGTTGCTGAGCCGGAGACCATCTCGGGAAAATTCGAGGCCTCGCGGGCCGCTTTCTGGGCTGTGTCGGGTGGGAGACTGACCGGATGAGCCACCTAGTGCAAGTCGCCGGTTTGCCGGACCTACCGCCGGCTCGGGACTTCATCCTCTCCTCTGGCTTCGCGGGCGCGATAGCGCTGCTCGCTGCGCTCATCGTCATGGGCGCCGTGGTGTACGGATCCCGCCGCACCGGTAAGCGGCACCGCGTCGAACAGGCTCGAAACGAGCGACATCACCAAGAGCGGCGCACCGATGAACAGCACGCGGCCGCGGTCGCGCGCTGCTGGGATCGATGGTGGCAGGTGTTGGAGACCGCCGCGCTCGAACCTGCGGCCAGCGAGGGTGCCACCCTCGGACTCGGTCCAGAGGTGACGCTGCAGGTGTTGAAAGGCCTTCTGCGAGATGCTGATCAGCTCGGCGACGACACACTCACCCAGGCGATCACCGTCTACCAGGAGCAGTTCCTTCTAGTGCTGGCGCAGCAGAGCGGTCCGCTATCGCGGCTTGCCACTGAATCGACAGCATCGGCCGCCGGCGCACGCTCCAGCGCCGCGCCACCACCCCGGGACGCGGCTGAGCTTCTCACTGATGGCGCTGCACCACAGCGCAATTCAAGCGCCCCCTCTACGCGTCAGGCGGCGACGCCTGCTGCTTCCCGTGAGCCTGACGTCGCCGAGACCGCTGCGCCGGAGGCAATGGAACAGACGACCGGACGACGGCGGCGGCGATGACGACCACGCGAGAGCACATCGCCGATCTCGATCCCGCGCGGTGGGCCGCCGTGACCCTCCGCGCAGCACAGGAGTCGGTCGAGGCGTCGACGCGGGCGGGTTTGCGGCCGCGACCGGAGACGATCGCGTTGGCCGCGATGACCGAGGTCGAACTCGTTGAGCACCGCAAACGCAACGGCCCGGCCAAGACGCGCCTGTCCCCGGTGATGCAGCTCGTCGAAGCCGATCAACGAAGCCGTGAGGCGCACAGTCGTGAGCGCGAAGCCCATCAGGATCGGCTGGACGCGCTCGCGGCCGCAGAGATGGCCCGAGCCGACGCCGACGAGTCCGCCCGCATCGCCACACAGGCGCGGGAGCGCGGCCGCGAAGTGCAAGCCGAGGCCGACGAGAAGGACCGGCGCCGGGCGCAGGAACACGCGGCCGACCAGCAGGCGTTACTGGCCATTCGTTCCGAGATTGCACAGATCCGTTCCGCCACTGCCGCAGAGATCGAGCAGGTCCGTGCCGACGCCGCCGCCGAGGTGGCCGCCGCGCATGAACGGGCCCGTGCTGCGGAGGAACGCGCTGAGCAGCGCGCCGGCGAGCGAACCACTGAGCGCGCCGCAGCCGAAACACTGGTGCAGGAGCTTCGCGATCAGCTCGAACGGGTCCGCGCCGACACCGCGGCTGAGGTCGCTGCTGCACGGGAACGCGCGGCGGCCGCCGACGCGCGGGCCGAGCAACGCTTGAACGAACGCGTGCAAGAGCGTTCCGCCGCTGAGGAGGCCGCAGGGCGGCTGCGCGCCGAGGTCGACCAGATCCGCGCCGATGCGGCCGCCGAGGTGGCGGCAGCCCGCGACGTGGCAAGGGGTGAAGTGGCCGCCGTTCGAGAACATGCGGGCGCTGAGATCCTGGAGGCGCAGCGAGGCGCCCAAGTCGAGGTCGATGCCGCCCAGGCTCAAATCACCGATGCCCAGCTCGCCGCGCAGGCTGAGATCGCTGAGGCTCGTCGCGCCGCACAAGTCGACATCGACCGCGCCAATGCCTACGCCGAAGACGTGGTGCGCCAGGCGCAGGATGAAGTCGCACGGGTCACGTCAGCGGTCCGCGCGTCGGAGCCGTTGATGATCCCCATCGCCTCGGTGACGGTTCGCCCGCAGATCGGGTCGCTGGAGTCGGTGTTGGATGCCCTCTACCGGATCGACTACCTGTTGGAGAACTCGATGGCCGTGTCGAGCCCCCCGCTCGACGTCGAGTACGTGCGTGGCCTCACCCGCACGGTTCAGGAGCAGGCCAAGGCTCTGTCGACGGAGTTGGCCGAGTTGCCGTCACGGTTCATCGAGCACTCCGATGTGGAGGCATCCGCGTCCTACGCCAATGCCGCCGGCGCCGCCTATAGCGGTCTGTTGCAGCGCATCGAGGACGCCGCGTGGCAGCTCATGGGCCGCAACGAGCATTCCGACGAGGCCGTAGTCACCGCCGTCTCGACGATGGTCAGGGACCCGTGGGTGCATGGACTCCGAGCCACGACGCAAGCAACCCTGGACGACGTCTAGCGCGTTGCGATGCAGCGCATTTCATCACCAGCGCGTATAGCTGAGTCCGACGAATGCCGCTCGCGCACCACGATCTCGCATCAGATCTCGGTCCCCCGCTGACCATTCGGGGTGCCGTTGTTGTCGGCGGAGACCAGCCCCGGGTTGATGCGCAGTTCGCCACGACCTTCAGCGAGATCAAGGGAACGCAACCGCGAGACGGCGTTGCGGAACCCACCCCCGGCGGAGCTGTACCCGGTCGCGTCGGCGATCTCGGCAATGGGCACATCGCGATTCGGATTGCCCGCCAGATGATTCAGGATCATGCGCGGCGCTTTATCGAGCTGCTCGGACCACCACGCGACGAGTCCCGGGCCGGTGCCGGCAGCCGTTCCCAACTGCCCAGTGCGGCCCGGCCGGCATCTGTGATGCTGATGTCGCCACGACCTTCGATGAGGCCGCCGCTGCGCAGCGCCGATAGCGCGTTACGGAATCCACCGCCCTTATGGCTGCGCCCGGTCAACAGGGCAACCTGGTTGGTGGTCCGCTGCCCGTACTGCGCCAGGACAGTAAGGATTTGACGCTCGGCCAGCCGGAGCCGGCCCTCACCGGTCCCCTCGCCGACTGTCGCGGGCGTCACCGGCTCCAGCGACGGCGGTTCGAGCCGCTCCAACTGTGGGGACGTGTCATGTTCCCTGGTCACGGCGGGCGGTGCGGCGGCCAACGCGCGTTCGAGGTTCGCCGCAGCCGCGCAAATCTGTTCACCGATCGTGTGCAGCTGCGCCAGGGCGGTGGTCAGGGCCGTGAGGTCCTCGGGCAAGAGCACCGGCACTTCAACGCGCTGCACCTGGGCCACGCGCACTTGCTCGGCGGCCAATTGTCGTCGCAGATCTACGATCTCGGCCTGGACTTGGCGCCCGACCACCACTGGGGGCGCCGACTGCACATCCTGGGCGCCAGCGTCGAGCTGGCGGCGTAACCCTTCGACGTCGACCGGCGCCAAGGTGGTGGCGGTGTGCCGGCGCGCTCCTGCCTTCGGTGTGGCACTGGAGTCGAAGGTCCTGCGTCGGCGGACGGTGATGTGCTGGGTGACACCGAGCCACTCCGGCGACCACACCCAGGCTTGCCCAACCGGCAGGGACGGCAGGGATTGTCGGACTTCGCGGGCTCGTCCTTCCTCGGCGTGCTGGGCAACTCAATCGCTGATGGTGTTGACGTCTTGGAGTGCGGTCACGCCGAGTGCAATGAGCAAATCAATCTGCGAGAGAACGGTTTTGTGCAGTGCTGCCGCCCGCTGGGTGCAAAGCGTCACTCCGAGCCCCTTGACGCGGCCGCGACGCACGATGTCTTCTGTGGCCCCGAGGAGGCGCTCGATTCCTGCTGGTGCGCGCTGCGGCGCGAACTCGTCAGCTTCGTCGATGATCAGGTGCAGGGGTTCGCGGTTGCGCCAGTACAGCGTTTCCAGGAAGTCTGCGGCGAAGGACCTGCGTTCAGCCTTCCGCATGAGCGATAGGTCAAGTACGGCCGGGAATCGCTGTTGGGCAATCAGTTCCGCGATTACCGCGCCTTGCTCGGGCCGCAGGGCGATGTCGGCGTGTTCGCCACCGAAAATGATGACGGGGAATCCGGCTTCGCGTCCGTCGGCGGAGGAACGCAGTCCGTACCAGACGCCGGTGGGGTCGATGACGCAGATCAGGCAGCCGGCGCTCATCAGTTCCTCGGCCAGTACGGAGGCTGTGTGGGTCTTTCCCCTCCCTTTTTTTCCGAGAATTGCAAAGGTGCCGGTCACACTGTCCACGGGCATCGTGAAGTCGTCAGCGAGCGCTATCCGTGGCGCTAGCTGTGCTGTCTCATGAGATTGGTTACGCGGTGACGTCATCGTCTCGGCGGGCACTCCCAGGGTCCTGCTCGGCGACGGCGCGTGGTACCTCCGGCGCGGTACCTATTCCGGAATGCGTTCGATGCCAGGGCCATGGCGTGAGGGCTCGCGATGCGAAGCACATTGCCGCCAACCGTTCCTTAACCAACGCACACTCACGGCCGCCCACAGCACCGTCCCCGCGATGAACCATCCCCGCGAACCCCATCCGTCGGCGGCGACCGCGCACATTAGTCCGCCGGCGGCGAGCACAGTGGCGGCCACGCCGCTGAGGATCTTTCCACCGGCCGTATCTGTGATTAACGAACCGACACGCCGCGCACCATCGGAGCCCTGGTCGTAAATGTGCCAAGCGATCACGGTGGCGGCGACCAGCGCGCCTAGGACGCACACCCAGAGCAGCACATCCCACGTGTCGACCTGCCCAGCAGACGCCCCGAGTAAATCGATGAGCTTCATCATCGCCAACACCAACCAGACGAGAAGCTCCAACACAGCGACAGCCGCCGCGACTCGAATTGCTCGCTCACGTAGCGGTGCGCGGTCTGAACCCTTCATATCTTCCATCTTCCCACCGAGGTGCGACACACTCGTTCGCTCTTTTGCCCCCACCAGCCCCCGCCCGCCCGAACAGCTCTCATCGAAGGCCCTACCGCGTAACCAATCTCATGAGACAGCACATCTAGGCAGCGCTGGCGAAGGAGGGCCGATGTCCTCTGATCAACTATCGCCACCAAGAGAAAGCATCGTTGTACTGCGGCCATCACCGGCTGTCTGACGGGCAGTCCGCCGCCACTTCGACACTGGCCAATGCCAGCTCGCAGTCATGTGGCGTTAACTCAAGCAAGGTGGTGGTCAGCCGCTGTACGGCGGGATCGCGGGCCAGCTCCAACCAGTCCAGCTCGTCCTCCAGGCGGCGAAGGTAGGCGACGTCTTCTCCGGTGAAGTAGTCCCTTCGAATGCCGAAGAATCCAGCGATGAGCTCGACCGTCCGCAGGGAGGGTTGCGCGCGTTGGCCTGTTCGCAACTGGGACAGATACGGCGCCGACAGCTTTAATCCCTGATCGGACAATGCGCGGACCAGTTCGGAGCCGGTGAAAGGGCCACGCCCGGGCGGGTAGACGGTCTCGAACAGGCGGTTCAATCGTGCGGCGAACGAATCTGACTCCAGGAGTTGGACCGGGCGACTCCCGCGCGGACGCCCGCGTGCACCACTGCGGCGTTGCCGTGTCACAGTGCGAACCGGTTGGGACATGAGTGAGCTCCTTTTTCGTGACATGTGCAGCTGTCTTGGCTGGAGGGCTGCTGCAGCCGCGGCTGCGGTTCATGATGGCCGCCGGCTCGTCGGGCGGCAGCACTGTCGAAGCGGGATCGGAGGAAGCTCCCGATCGGTGTCGCGGCAGCCACCCCCGCGACTAAGACAACCATCGACACCACCAGGACAAAGCTCGTCCCCGCCGGAGCACTTGCCGTGGCGATGGCTAGAGACATCGGGATTCTCCTCGTGGGCTAAGGGCGAGACCGGGAAAGGTCGGGGATCCGGCGCCTGAAGGGGGGGTGTCCATGGCGTCACAGCCCGTGATGAGCGAGCACCAGTGGCCAGCTGAGGTCACAGCCCGCACTGGCGGCGTGTCCCTGAGCGTCTTGGATCGCCGCGGCCTTGAGGATCCGTGAACGTTCGGGGAGCTCGCCGCATGTGCAGTGCGCGCGCCACCGGATGCCGTCGCGGACGACGCAGGCCAGGCCCGACTGCCGCGCCGTGGTTGTCGTGCCGCCGGACGCCGGGTCAGTCATCGTCGGACTTGTCGTTCTTTTCGCCCGTCGTATCGCTCTTGGGTGGCGCGGCGTCTGCGCGCGGTGCATGCGCAGTGGGCCGGTCTGTCCCGCTGACTGCGCCGTCGTTGGTGCCGCTGTCGGGTGGGGTGGTCTGCGTGCTCGTCGACGTCGACGAGTGCTTACGGGTCAGCGGATTGCGCTGGCCACGCTTCTTCTCAGTGCCGCCACTGCTGGAGGACGTCCCGGGATCGGTGGTGGCGGGATCCTTCGCCTCTGACTCTGAGTTCACCCGCGTCGGATGCGATTCCGGTGCGGCCGCCTCCTGGCTGGTGCTCGCCGATGTCGCACCCGATGCCGAGGAACCTGGCACCGCCGCCGGCGCCCCGAGTGCCTGCGCTTTGTCGGTGGTGGGCGCCGTTGTGGACGCACGCACCGGTAGCCCGCTGGGGGCGGCTGTCGCTGCATCTGTGGTCTGCCCTGGCTCGGCCGCTGCGGTGATGGCGGTGACACCGGTGTCCGTCGCGCCGGCCCTCGGCACAGCGGCAGTGGTGACGGCCTTCCACTGGGCGGCTGCTGTCTTCAGCGCTGCCTGCGCCTTCCGCAGTGCCACGCCGGCCTGGTTGGCCATTGTCGTCATCGCGTCGATCGACGCCACGAACAGTTTCTGAGCCACTGCGGCCACGTCCGGGTACGGCTGAGGACCGTAAGCAGAGTCGATGATGGGTTTGAGCACCGTCTGGAGCTTCTGCAGCGTCGGGTCGTTCACCCCGATGGCCTGTAGTGGCCGCAGGATGGGCAGCAAGCCCGTGGCGGGGATGAGATAACGCGTGGTGGTCGCGCCGAGGGAGTTCACCGTCACGGTGACGTTCGCCTCTGGGATGCTCGACAGGTCGACGTTGTAGGACCACGGGTTGTGATAGGTGATCGCGCCGAGGAGAGCATTGAGGTCGGCGAGCAGGTTGGCCTGCTGGACGGGCCAGTCGCTGAGACCTTCGTACTGGTGGGCGATGACGATGGTGTCCCAGGGGCTCTCGGCCGGGGCGGAGACGAACGTCAGGCCCGGGAGCCGAATTCCCTTGTTACGCCCCATGATTCCTTCGGCACTGCTCGGATCGGCCACCCTGACAAACAGGAAATTCACTGTGGAACCCGAGGCGATGGCTGCCTGTTCGACCACACTGGACACGATGTTGCCCTGGGAGACACCGATAACGATGACCCGATCCCCGACCGGAACCGTACCGAGCGCAGCTGTGAGTGCAGCGACACCGGTAGCGACCGAGGGGTCCAACGCGATGCTGCCGACGACCGGGAACAGCGACGCCTCGTAGCCCAGCTGCAGGGCGGTGGTCCCGAATCCCGTCAGCGCGGCACTGATCGCGCCGAGTGACACCGTGGCTTCCGGGGCGGGATGGTTGCGGGTGCCGGACAGGTAGAACACCGAGTCCTCGGCGTGCGCCATCGGAACGGGCGTGAGGGCGGCTGTGCCGATCACCAGTGCGCATCCGGTCGTGGCGAACCACTGGCGACGCGCGCGGCTCACGAATCGGCCTTGGGCTGCTTCGGCGAGTCCGTGCTGTCGCCCGAGGCGGCCCGGGTCTGGTCGGACGGTGCTGTCGAGGTGGTGCCGTCCACTGACGAGTCGGTGGAGTTTTTGCGGTGCTTGGGTGTGCCCTTCGGGCGCTTTCCCGTCGAGGTCGCCGCGTCTGCGTGTTCCGTCTTCGTCGGGGACGCCTGATCGGGTGTGGTGGACGCGGCCTGATCGCTCTCCGCGGGTTTCTGTGTCGAGCTCGCCTCCGCAGTAGATGGCGAATCCTTCGGTGTCGAAGACGACTTCGCCTGCGTCGAAACACCATCGGACTCAACGGTTGCCGGGTCTGAACTCGCCTCCTGGGCTGTGGCCTCCGATACTGGCGTGGCCTCGGCGGGACTTGCCGCCGGCAGCGCCGCAACCTCTGTTGGCTCGGCAGTCTTGGGGACCTCGGTGGTCAGCTGCCGCACGGTGAGCTGGGTGTCGTCCAGCGCACCGGCGAGGGTCGACTCGATACCACTCACGGCGGCCGCAGCGGCGGGCTGAGTGCCGAGCAGATTCTCGGTGGTGCTGCGCTCGGCCTGGCCCGTGTCCGCAGTGACGACCGTATCTTCCTGCGCAAGGGCCGTTGTTGCCGCCGCCTTGGGGGCGGTCAGGGCACTGGTCACGTTGATCAGTGCCTGGATGCCGGCCTGCACCATCGGGCCGATCGCCGTCACCGCCGCCGCGACCCCTTTGGTCACGATGTTGGCAAGGGCGGTGAATGCCCGCCTGACGGGCACCGGCATCTCGTTGTACACGGCCGCGACGATCGCGTTGGGGATGATCAGACCCAAGTTGACCAGGCCGAAGGCCATGGAGGCGATCTGCAGGTAGGCGTCGCGCGCCTGGGACAGTTTGGGCGCTGTGTAGTCGGGCAGGGTGCCGTCCGCGTCGAGCTGGGCGATCATCTGGGCGAGCAGCAGTGCGGCCGGTTTGGGGGTGCCGTCGCTGTTGAATAGGCCGAAGTTGGCTTCGGCGTTGAGCGCTCCGGTCTGGATGTCTTGGGCGGTGTAGACGAACGACGGGCCGGTGAATGGTAGCCGGTTCCACGCGGTGACGAAGTCCTGCAGGAACTGTGCCTGTTCGGCCGTGGTCAATCCAATGCCCGGGGTGGTGGCGTTGCCGTACTCGGTCCCCCAAATCTTCAGGTCGCCGTCGCCGTTGGCGACCATGATCGAGTACAGGGATTGAATCTGTTGTAGCGCAGCATTATTCACATCCGTGCCAGCGCTGAATGGCAGCGAGGTGCCATACGGGTGATATGACAGCGCGTCGAAGTAGCCGGCCGCGCCCGCGGCGTACATCTGCTCCAGGAACTTCTGGGGGCTGACACTGACGCCGCTGATGTTGCCGGTCGCTCCGAGTGCGCCCGCGAGGACGATCGCGTCCGGGTTCGCGGCTTTGATGGCGGTGTAGGCGGCCTTGAGGACCTCGGTGTACTTGGCCGCGCTCACCGGCGCGAAGAACACCACGCCGTTGGGCTCATTCCAGATTTCGTAGGCGCCGATCTTGGTGCCGTAGCGCGACGCGACTGCCGATGCGAAGGTGGCGTAGGCGGTCGGGTCTGGCGCTCCTGCGAGCACGGTGCCGTCCCACTTGGGATTTCCGCTGATGGCTCCGGTGATCGAAAAACCCATTGAGGCCGCCGTGTCGACGACGTTGTCCATCTTTGACCAGTCATAGGACGTCGCGCTGGTCGGCTGGATATAGATCCACGGCACTGCGATACGCAGGTCGGTGACCCCGAGGCTCTTCATCTGAGTGAGCCGCTCGACGAGCTGGTCTTGGGTCAGGTTGTACAGATTCGAGTCAGCGACACCCACAGTTGTTGAGCTATCGCTGATTTCGGCCACAAGCTCGATGGCCGCATGGTGAGCCGGTCGCGGCGCCGCGACGAGGATGCCGCCCTGCGGGGCGACGATGGCGCCGGCGAGGACGGTGAACGCCACCGCGCCAGCGGCAAGTTTGGCGCGAAGAAGAGGTGTCGGCGTGGTGTTCAGCATTGGGCCCCCCTTGGCCACGAAGTGGTATTGACGGGGACATTATCAAACAACAACTGACAATATCTACATCCATGCTGAGGGTTCTTGCGTACGCATGGAATGGAGAACACGCGATGCGGTGCCGCGCCGCTGCGAGTTAGCGCGACAGTGCGACAAGGTGGCCCAGCAACGCCGTTAGATCGGCGGCCACCTCACTGCCCGTCTGGTGATGCTGTGACGGCAGGTGGGTAAACACTGTCGTTGCCCCGATGGTGTGCTCCACCAGCCCGATTAGCGTCCTGATATCGGCATAGGGAACTTCTGATGATTTGCTAAATGCGGCTGCGGTCTCGCGGGCCAAGGCTAGGGTGGACTGTGCGAGAGTAAGCGTGCGAACGGCAAGAGCAGCGTCTACGGCCTCGTTGGATCGTGATTCCTCGTGCACGGCAGACATAGCTAACCCCCCCCGTTGGCTTCTCCCAACGATGAGCTTACCAAGTGTTGAATCTACTTAGATTTATTGTCCGCATCTGCGTGCAGCTCGGCGAGCTGGCGCACCAGATCCACCACAGTCGCTCGTACCTCATCCTCAGGTAGATCACGCACCGCGCCGGCAAGCGCTTCCAACGAATGCTCAACGTGTCCACGAACATTGAGCGCTAAAGCTCGCCGGCGGCTGGCACTCAACGACTCAGCCGCATCCAGGGCCGCCACAGCCAACCCGACAGCGGACTGACCTGCGGCCACCATGCCATCGGCCGGGGTTACTACGCCGTGCCGATCCACCGCGGCATCGAGCTCGGCCTCAGTCGCTGCATACACCACCGCCAACCGCGGCAGGACGGCGCGAGGTGGCTTATAGCGGCGGGACTCCCAACTGGCCACCGCCGCCGCCGTAGCCCCGACCTCCGCCGCCACCGCAAGCTGGGTCATTCCCGCGGCCATCCGGAAATGCCGCAAGGTCCAGCGCTGCCGATCCGGCAGGCTCAGATAATCAGCCGGAACCCCGCCCAGCTTTTCGACGACCTTGCACAGAAGGTCCATCGACGGCGCCCGCCGACCGTTGCGAATCGCGCTCAGAGTCGTCGGCGTCACCCCCAGCTGAGCAGCGAGTTCGCGCCCCGACAGCCCCTTACTGTCGGCGCGATGGGTGAACTTGGCCGCTGAGAACACCTCCGCAGTGCTATCGGCCATGCGAAGACGTTAACAAGTCGGGTGCGGCCAGACGCGATGGTTCCTTGACCCGCAGTGGTCGGGTGTCCGTCTAGCTGTGGTGTTCCACAGTTAGACGATGTGACTTCCTAGGCGTCCTGCGGTGCGCAGCAGCGATGCCGCGACTGCGCGTTGGTAGCCGATCCCGGGGGCGGCCTCGAAGGCTGCGGGCGGCTAGCCGTGGGGTCGATGTCGACGGTCTGCCACCATCCGCCGGCGGTGACGCGAAGTGCGCGCATGCTGTCTTCTCCTCGTGGACTGGCGCGGTTCTCGGGGACGTGTCGTCGCCGCTGTTCAGCGGCGCAACGGGGTCGCTTCTTCGGTGAGGCGACCGTCCGGGGTGTGGCCCCTGCTGCGCGGGAAGCGCGATCGCGTGGCAAGGGCCGCCAGGCGTCGCTGACTGCGAAGCGTCATCGTCGCTCGTCTCGGAGCCGGCGAACGTAGCGGGCGATGTCGTCGACGCGGTCGGCGATCGCGTCGAGGTCCCCTTCGATGGCGAGGCCGTCGTTCTCTTCGCCGAGGAACAGGGCCCAGGGCTGGGTTACGGCTTCCGCTGAAGCGGTGTCGCGCACCGGGGTACCCAACGCCTCAGGGGCGTGTTCGCGGTCGACCAGCAGGTAGTTGAGATGATCGGCCGGCACCAGCCGTGTGGTGGGTCATCGCCGGGCCTCCTGGTCCGCTGCCGGCGCGTCGGCGTCGCCGAGCCACCACTGGCCTTCCTCTTCGGCGTACTGGCGGTCGGCGCAGTTGCCGCAGGATCCGTTCCACCCTTCGCCGTCGTCGAGGGAGGCAGTGCAGCCTTCCTCGTAGGGGTCAGAACAGATGTCGTCGGTGTCCAGGTCGTCGACGGTGTCCTCGGCAGCCGGTGTGGTCGTCATCAGAGCATGCCGGCGAGGTGGTCGGCGGCGTGATCGGCGGCGGCTTCAGCCGCGGCGCCAGCGGCGGCCTCGTCGGCGAGCTGCTCCAGCCATGCAGACACTTCGTCGATCTGGGTGGCCAGCGCGTTCCTGACCGACGCTCGCGGCAGCCTGTGCGCGCAAGGCGCGCAGCACGGTGGGCGCACCGTCCGCAGTCAGCATTTCGAGGGAAACGTCCTCGCCGTCAATGCAATACATCGTTGATGTCACCCTTCGGGGCTCGGTGACCGGGCCCTCGGGCCTGGCCGGTTGGTGCGCATCCTTGGTGCGAGTCGCTGCGTTCAGTGTATCGCGGGGCTCCGACAAATCCGGGCGCCGTGATGTGCCCTCGGTCGGTTGACGTGGCCCCGGGGAAGCCGGTAGGCCGGTAGGCGGTTTGGCGTCCATACCAAAGAAGTACCGGCGCCAGGGTCCGTTTCCGTCGTGGCCGACGGGTCACACTTCGTCAGGGCCGAATGGGGCATCTGCACTGGGTGCGCGACCATCGACGCTGCGTGCGAGCACCGGCAGTTCTCGCGGCCTCACGGCCACGGGTCGTCCTCAGCCCATCGCTCACCAGCTGCCATGGGATCGAAGTCGGCGGGCGCCATCTCGGGGTAGCGAGCGCGGATCGCGTCCATCTTCGGGGCGGTGCGCTCGTAGTAGACCTCCCAGTGGTGGTCGCAGCGGCTGTAGCGCTCGCCGCTACCCGACAGCGCAGCGCGCGGGAACACCTCACCCGCGCAGTCCTGAGGGCCATCCAAACAGTCCGATTCGATGCTGTAGGTGCTATTGATGTCAGCCATGGTGTGCGCCTCTCCGTAGGTGACCGATCCCCGCGGGGATGGCCGGTTTAGGTTGTTTACGAACACGTTTCAACCTATGCGTTCACGCTACCCGGTCTCTCCGACAAGGAGCACTTTCGCTCCGCCTGGCACACTTCAACTCAGCGGGCTACGTTCGCGGTACTGCACAAGTAGGCGCACGACAGGATCCGTGAGGTCATAGAGAGACACGCGCCTGTCTGCGCTGCTCTCCACGGAATGGACCCATCGGGCGGCCGACAACCGTCCCAACGCTGTTGAGGCCGATTGACTGGATGCCCCCACCGCCTCAGCGAGTTCTCGCACCGTGCGCGGCCCTTCGCTGCGGGCGAGTGCGGCGACGAAACGCAGTTGGCCGGCGGGAAGGCTCCACAGACGTGGCTGATAGAACTGCGTGATTTGGTCAAGCACGATCTCCACAGCCAGCTCGACTTCGATGAGCTGTTCGGCGGTGGCCATACTCACCAAGTGGTGCCATAAGCGGGGCAGTCCGCCGATGCGCGCGTGGATCTCTGCGATAGCTGTTCGCCCTGCGGATGTGGCCAAAAGCTCAGCAAGCCAAGGCTTGTCTGTGAGACGAGCATCATGTTCGAGGAGCACGCCCACCTCATCGACGGTCATCTCAGGGAGCATCTCGACCATGAAAGAGCCATACCAGGGACGTGTCCGTGAGGAGATGCCCGCAAAGAGCGCTGGGCTCGATGCCAGCACCATAATGGCGGCCGAGGTCTCGACCCAGGCACGGAAGCTCCCCTGCCCAGCCTCTCTCAGAGCGCCGAAGACCCGGTCCAGGTTCTCGATCACCAGGAGAATCGTGCGGCCGGCGGCTGCGTTCAGGAGCTGTTCTTCTATCCCGACCGCATCGCCCTGCTGGCGCAGCACCAACGCGGCACGTTGCACCTGAGGGTCGACCTCTCGGGCGATTTCGACAAGAAGGTCGGCG
Source organism: Mycolicibacterium sp. Y3 (assembly GCF_051188035.1). NCBI lineage: Bacteria > Bacillati > Actinomycetota > Actinomycetes > Mycobacteriales > Mycobacteriaceae > Mycobacterium > Mycolicibacterium sp. Y3. The sequence continues at coordinate 75,054 of NZ_JAVQLT010000003.1, forward strand.
TAGCGGCCGATCGCTACCGAATCCTCCGGCACCACCACGGGCAGAACGCGGTCTGCCGAGGTGTCGACGGATAGCGCGTGATGAAGCGCTACTTGCAGAGTGTGTGTCTTGCCGGCTCCGCTTGGCCCCAACAGCAATGAGTGTGGCCGTGAGCCGCTGTGGGCCGCCGATTGGATTCGATCGACCAGTCGGCCCAGCAGGTCCTCGCGCCCGACCGTGAGGATGTCTAGCTCGGCGCGCGTCGCGAGGGAAGGCGTGAATAGCGGCAGGCTCTTTGGGACTGGCACTGACCGAACCTTCCTGTTCTCTGCGCTATCCAACGCTAGCTCACGATCCGCGGTTAGCCGCGGCGCGGCCGCCTACCTTTCAGGATCGGCGGTAAGTGGACTCGAGTTCGAGGGGTTCGCCGGTTTGGGCTGCGGCGCGGATCTTTGTCAGGGCCGTTTCGGTGATGCCGGTGTCGCGGTCGGCGGGGTCGACGTCAAGGCATCCCAGGATGGTGTACAGCTCGTCATCGGACAGGTCGCCGGCCCGGTGCAAGGCGATCGCCCCTATCAGGGCTTCGAGCATGACGCGCTCTTCGGGCGCGTACTTGGAGAATTCGGCACCGGCCCACGCCATCGGTTCGTCGTTGGCGCGGCTGAGCCGCTTGAGTGCGCCGTCAACGTCGCCGCGGAAACGGCGCACAAAGACCGCGTCCTCGGCGCTCAGGGTTGGATTCGCTAATTCGGCGTCGGCGTCGGCCAGCCACCGTTCGAGCATCGCATAAACGCCTTTGCGGTCGGCGAATGCCATTGCCCGCCAGAAGGTCCGGAAGGCGCCCATGTAGCGCTTGTCCTGGCGGTGGCGCGGTACGAGGTGGGAACGAATCACGATGTCGCCGTGCTTGGACTTGGCGACCTTGCCGACCCAGGAGGGAGTGAGGCGACCTTCGGGGAACTCCACAGGTGTGGCCGGCGGGAACCAGGGCTGCTCCGGAGAATACACGCGGTTGTCGGTCATGACGGGGGCTCCTTTGGTATGGGCGGGGTGTGCTGCCGGCGGCAGTGTCGCTGTTCATCGACGCGGGGTGCAGGGCCGACGGCATGTCCCCCGGCGCTGCGCAGATCGTGGGCGACGAGTGTGGTGGTCATAGCAGTCCCGCGGGGCTGAGGTGGATGCCGAGCAGGATGCCGACCAGCAGTGCGAGCACCATCAGGGCGGTGGCCAGCGCCGTCGCCGCGAAGGGCCAGTGGCGCGGGTTCAGGGGCGAGGGCGCGGTACCGATCCAGTAGTCCAGCGTGGCGCGCAGGGCGTCGGGGTGGGTGGGTGAGTGCTCCATGGCTGTCCGGACCCACTGCCAACGCACACCTTGGGCGAGCATGAGGGCCGCGACCTGAGCGCGTAGGACGTCGGTGTCGCTGAAGCGCCGCCCGTGGGCGCCCGGTCTGTCGCCGGGGCCGACAGGTCGTAGGAGTTCGGCGATAATCGGTCCGGGGAGGCCGACGCGAACCGCGATCTCTTCTTCTGTGAGCTGCATAAGTGGATTCCCATCCGGGTTGTGGGACTGGGTACGCGTACCCGGCCGATTGTTGTTGTGTGCCGTGGAGGCTTCGTCGACCACTGTACTGAGGTCCCCTCGGGGCCGTCAGGTGAGGGTGTCGGCCGGTTTGATCGTTTCGAGGTGGGCGCAGATCTGATCGAGCGTGGGCAGGCTCAGGCCGGCCCATCGCGCTCCGCCGCCGTCGCCAAAGTCGATCCAGACCGCTCCAGTGGGTTCCGGCACTCCCGTCGCCTCCGCGGAGGGCGCACGCTTGCTGCCGATTGCAGAGAGGTGAGGGGCGGCGGTTGTATCCATTGTGGCGCTTCCCTTTTCGGTGGGGGCCGGACTCTCGTGTCTGGCCGTATGATGAACTCTTGCGATCGTCGACTGTAGTGGTGGACACCGACAGCTGAGGCGCCATCTAGTCGAGGATGCTCAGGGTGATGATGGTGCGCACGGTGAAGACGCGGGTGATGTCGCCGTTCCAGTCGACCAGGATCTGCTGCGCGATCTGCTCGCCAAGGATTTCCTTTTGGGTGTCGATGTCCTCGGCGGCGTAGGCCTCGATGAAGTAGTCGGCGTCGTCTCCGGCGAGGGTGAGCTTGTCCGCGAGATGCTTGTCGACGTCGAGGGTCTCGGGCTCGTTCTCGCTGCGCTGTCCATGTTGCAGGTCCCCGACGACGTTGAAGTCGATGACGACAGTCTCGGAGGTGTGGATGGGCCCGCCGGAGTCACGCCAGCGGCGTGCTTGGCCGGTGCTGATCTTGGCTCTGGAGGCGAACTGTTTGACGCCGCCCGCGCGGTCGATGGCTGCCTGGCGGTCCAGGCGTTGTTGGTCGGCTCCCTTCGGCGTGCGCCCTTTAGAGGCGTTGCGGGTCACGGTGCTCGCCGCTGGTCGTTTTCCGGTCTCCCGTTCGAGGCGTTTGGCCATCTCGTCGGTGCCGCGGCGACGTGCCTCGGCGCGGCGCTTGGATTCTGAGATGCCCTGCCAGCGTTGGGTTTTGCTGAGTTCACGGAACTTGCGTTCGACGAGTGATCGGAATGCGGCGCCGAAGCCCTTGCCGGCAGGCTGCTGCGGTCCTGGGCCGCCGCTGGGCGGCGGCGTGGTGGCAGCGCTGGCCGTCGGCGACGACGGTGGAGGCGGCGTCGGAGACGAACTGGCGAAGCGTCCCTTCTTCACTGGTCGTCGTCTCTTTGTGCCTCGGCGCCGTCCGCTGCGGGCTTATCGGCGCTGGTCCATTTGATCCGGTATTTGCCGTTGGCAGTGGACTTCTCGTCGAGGATTGCGGGGTCGGTCCCTGCCGGGACGCGGTAGATCCAGGCGTCGAGTTCGGCGGCAATCGGGTAGAAGCCGTGTGCCGAGGCGATGCCGGCCGCGTAGCGCAGGGCCCGGAATCGTGTGTCGGCACGGATCGCGGCATACCAGGCCGGTTGCTGGTGCTCACGCTGGTAGGGCGCCCATTTGTCGCTGGCCATCCGCCCGAGGTAGGTCGTGTAGATCGCCTTGACCATCTGCTGGTAGTCCAGCCGGTCGGCGTCTCGGGCTTCCTGGAGCTTGCTGCGCAGGGCGTCGGCCCATCCCCGGAGCAGTCGCGACTGCTCCGGCCAGACCCATGCGCTGGTGATGTCGAGTTCTTCAACTCCCAGGCCCGCGCCGCCGGATTCCACCGGCGCGGTGAGGTGCTGGATGCTTCGGGTGGTGACCCACAACGTGGTGGGTTCCTTCCAGTGCATGCCCGGGTGGGGCAACGGCAGTTTCGTGGTCAGTCCGTCCATCTGCTCGGCCGGGGGCAAGTTGAGTCGCCAGAGGCCGAACGGGGGGCGTTGTTCGTGGAAAACGTCGACCTTGACCCGGTGCATCTCCTTGGGCTTTCCGAAGCCGAGCTCGACCTGCCCGGCGGAAGCGAGGTAGGCCGCTCGTTGATCGACCTGGACGTCGACGGCGTCTTCACGCCCGCGGTGCGGACGGTTGTCCCACTTGACCGGGAGGGTCGGTTCCAGATCGGCGCCAGCCTCCACGATGACCTCGGTGGGCAGTGGGCAAGCCTCGATCGCCTTGGTGCGCCCTGACTGTCGTTTGCGGTCGAGGAGATGGGCTCCCACGGTGGCCCACCGTGATGCAGGGACGAGGCCGGCGTCACCAATGCCGGCGAGCCAGGCGATGCGGTCAGCCAGGATCCTGACGGCCTCGGATTCATCCTCGGGCAATTCCGTCGGTGTTCCTTCGATTCCGGCCACTCCCATGTCGCCGGGGCGCTGCGGCGGCTGGTCCAAATAGAGCAGTGGCACCAGGACGATCTGAGCTTTGCGCGCGGTTTCGTCGTGGTCGGTGAATCGGCATGTGAACCAACCTGATTGGCTCCAAGTCACCTCGCATCCGAAGGTCTTGGCAACCAGGCCCGACACGTCGTCGGGCAGGTTGTCCATCGGCAGGCCAAGTGCGGCGAGCGCCTCGTAGGTGAACCACACCTGTGGTTGGTCCTTGGGCTTGGGTCCCCAGTTCCACACCAGGAACTTGTGCAGCGCGTCGCCGCTGGGCATGGGCCCGGCGACGACCACACCTGAAGGCTTGACGATGCCCCTACTGGTGGCGATCGCTACCCGGCCGTCGGCGATGATCGGGGTGTTGGTCCACTGCCGGCTCTTCGGCTCCCATGGGGACGTGCCATCGTCGCTGGTCTCCACCTGCCCTTGGCCCGTGGTCTCAGACTCGGGGGTGGTGTCGAGGACGCGCTCTTCGTACTCCCGTACGGTCTCCTCGAACCAGCCTCTCCAGAAACCGTTCTCACGCGAGCGGTCCCCGATCGTCATATCGGAGTCGGGGAAGTCGGTGGGAAGGGCGCTGCGGCCGATCCTGGCCACCACCTGTTGGCGAGACAGCCCCACCAAATCCTCTGGCGTGCCCTTGGTTTCGATGTACCACTGGAGGATGTCGCTGGTTTCATCGTCGGCGTCGAGGCGGTAGGTGCGACCGCCGACGGTCAGTCGATAGAGCATTGGGTCCCCGTTCTGATTCAGCGCTGTTCTTTGCGTGGCGGAGGGATGTGGATGGCCAGTGCATCCGGTAGGCGTCCTTGGCGCCAACGCAGGCGCAGCGATTCCACCGCGCTGGCGGTGCGTCCGACCTGAAGAGCGGCTTCGGGAACGGACAAGGTCAGGTTCAAGGCTGTCTTGGCGTCCTCGACGTTCCACGGCTTTTTGACGTTCTGTGTACGGCCCGGCACTGCGGTCCGCGCGGCGCGCCGTTCGACGTAGCGGCGGCGTTCTTCACGGCGCCCCTCGGCGAAACCGGCTCCGTCGTAATCCATGGCAGAAGCCTAGCACCCCTCAGGCATTACGGTCGGCATACATGAGTAGTATGTCTAGGAGCGCGGCATCGTCGCAGTCGGCCTAAGTTGTCGGAGGTCGCCGCTACAGTGCTCAACGAACACCGGAACACGTTCCGGCGCCACTCAACCGGCCAGCCCCGAGGGGTTGGTCACCGATCCGAAAGGTGCTCCTTATGGCCCCTACCCTCTTCGCTGCCCGCGCCGCGCTCCACGCAGTTCAGACCCTCCACAACCTGCGCCCCGGCGCCGCCCTCGACCCTGACCAGCGGGCCAATCTGCTGCGCTTCCCCGGCTGGGGTGCTGCCGCACCGCTGTTTGATCCGCAGCCGGCCAAGTCGTGGGCCACGCTGGCCGATGAACTCGATGACCTGGACCCTTCGGCGATGAAGGCCGCCGCCCGGGTGGTCGACACGTCGTTCTACACCCCGCCGGCATTGATCGAGCACATCTACCGACTGCTGCATCACGCCGGCTTCCGCGGAGGCGCGGTCCTGGATCTGGGCTGCGGCACCGGACGCTTCCTTAGCCACGCCCCGACCGATCTACCGATCGCCTACACCGGTGTCGAAGTCGATCCTGTCGCCGCCCGCATCGCCACCGTGTTACATCCCCAGGCAACGATCCGCGCGGAGCGTCTCCAGCAGGTCTCGTTGCCCAACAACCGCTTTGACGCCGCAGTGGGCAACGTGCCGTTCTCGGCAGCCAACGTCTCCGACCCAGCGATCGCCTTCTACGGACCCCTGCATGAATACTTCCTGGTGCGCGCGGCGCGCGCGGTGCGCCCAGGCGGCTACGTCGTGATGGTGACCTCGCGCCACACCTTGGATGCGGCGGCCGGCTTGTCGCACTCTCTGCGGACGCACGCTGACCTGTTGGCGGCCATCCGCCTGCCGGCGGGCTATTTCGCCGCCGAGGGGACCGACGTGGTCGCTGACGTGTTGGTGCTGCGGGCCCGCGGCGTCGACGAGCCGCGCCAGGGATGGGACCCCCGCCAACCCAGTGACTATCTGAGCGGCACCGATGGCCAGGGCCGCCCCGCGTCAGCTCGCGTGAGCGCCTTCTGGTCGGCCCATCCGGAGCTGGTCGCCGGCGAGATGCGGCTGACGGGGTTTCACCAGAACCCGGTCACGGTCGAGGCCGACGATCCGCACGGCTCGGTCGCTGCAGCGTTCGCCGCCGCTCGCCGCCTGCTGCTGCCCTATCCGTCGGGCGGCGTGGTCAGTAACACCTTCTCCGATGTCGTACTCACCGATGCCGAGGGCCGCAAGGAGGGCTCGTTTTACCTCGTCGACGGGAAGATGGCGCGTGTTGTCGACGGCCAGCCGCAGCCCGTCGTGCGACCGAGCAAGGAGCTGCACGCCCTCGTCGCGCTGCGGGACGCCACGGTCGGCCTCGTCACCGCAGAGGCCGACTGGGACACCCCGGATGCGGCTCTGGAGTCGTTGCGCACCACGTGCCGCGAGGCCTACCTGACCTACGTGGAGCGTTTCGGTCCTCTCAACCGCGGCTCGCTGATCGAGGGCAAGACCGACCCCGACACTGGTCTGCCCAAGCTGAGCTGGCGCGTACCGGCCATGTCGGGTTTCCGCGGAGATCCTGACGCTGCGCTGGTCTTCGCTCTGGAGCGGTTCGACCAGGAGTCCGGAGACGCCTCGCCGGCGGCCATCCTGCAACGCCGGGTCAATCGACGCCCCGTTCCCGTCACCCGCGTGGACGCTGCTGGTGAAGCGATGGCTGTCTCCCTGGGCGAAGGGCGCGGCCTCGATCTGGGTCGCGTGGCCGAGCTGTTGGGGTTGCCCAACGCCGAGGCCGCGTTCGCCGCGCTCGGGGATCTGGCCTACCGAGATCCCGCCACGGGTGCCGTGTGCACGGCCCGCGACTACTTGTGCGGCGACGTCCGCACGAAGTTGCGGGACGCTCTGGCTGCCGCCGCGACCGATCCCTCCTATGAGCGCAACGTGACGGCGTTACAGGAGGTTCAGCCGCGCTGGCTGGGCCGAGACGAGGTGCGTATCGAGCTTGGGTCACCGTGGGTGACCACTGGCGACGTCGAGGACTTCTGCCGCGAGGTGTTCGACGCGAAGTGGGTCAAGGTTCATCACATTGCGCCGCTGGCGGCGTGGGAAATCCAGGGGAACGCCCGCGAGATCTCCCCCGAGGCAAAGATCACCTACACGACCACCCGCAAGTCGGCGTTCGACCTGCTGCAGGCCGGACTGAACAGCACCTCCCCGACCGTGTACGACGAGGTTTACGACCCCATCGCCCGCAGCACCCGGCGGGTCCGCAATGCCGACGAGACCGAAGCGGCGCAAGCCGCTCTGACTGCTATCGAGCAGCGATTCTCGTTGTGGGTCTGGGAGTCACCGCAACGCGAGCAGCGGCTCCTCGATCGCTACAACCACGCGATGAACTCCCACGTTCTGCGTCGCGACGACGGCTCCTACCTGACATTCCCCGGCCTGGCTGATGATCTGCAATTATGGTGGTGGCAGCGTGATTTCGTTGATCGCGCGCTGTCGATCCCCGTCGCCTTTGCTGGGCACGCTGTCGGATTAGGCAAAACGCGTACAGCGATTGCACTGTGTATGACGTTGCGCCAGTTCGGAATTGCCAACCGTCCTCTCTACATCGTGCCCAACCATCTCATCGAACAAGCACAAAGAGAGGCGTTGCAAACCGCGCCGGCAGGCAAGATCCTGGTGGTCACCCGCGAGGACCTGACCCGCTACGGTCGGCGCTTGTTCGCCGCGCGCTGCGCTACCGGCGACTGGGACATGGTGATCATGACGCACGAAACGTTCGCCTCCATGCCGGTGCCGGCCGAGGTTGAGCGTGAATGGCTCGACGATCAACTCGCCGAGCTGGAGGACTACAAGCGCAGCCAGGGCGACAACGGCAAGCGCATCGCCGCGGCCGTACGTTCCTTGGAGGGCCGCATCGAGCGGCTGCGTGATGTCGCCACAGACCCCGATGCGATCACCTTCGACATGCTGGGCATCGACTATCTCGCCGTTGACGAGGCCGACCGCTTCCGCCGGCTGCCGATTACCACTCGCGCCGAAGGGTTCAGCCTGGGTGCCAGCAAACGGGCCACCGATCTGTTGCTGAAACTGTCGATGCTGCGCCACGCCAACCCCGGCCGCCCTTACGCGAGCCTTTTCACGGGCACCCCCTACACCAACACGCTGGCCGAAGCATATGTGTGGCAACGACTTTGCGACCCCGACCGCCTGACAGAATCCGGTCTCGGCCACTTCGACGCGTGGGCCGCGCAGTTCGTGCGCTACGAAACCCTCGTCGAGGTCAGCCCGGACGGTTCAGGCTTCCGAAGCCGCCGCCGCCCGGTGGTCATCCAGAACGTTCCCGAACTGCGCACGATGATCGGCGCGTTCATGTCGATGGTGCGTAGCTCGATGACTGATCTGCCCCTGCCGCTGCCGCATCAGCACACCATCGTCGTGCAGCCCACGGACAACACGCGCGCCTTCATGACCGACTTGGTCAAGCGCGCCGATGACCTGCGGGCCCGTCGGGTGCAGCCAGACAAGGACAACATGCTGGCGATCTGCGGTGACGGGCGCAAGGTGGCGTTGGATCCCAACCTGGTCGGCTTCGCCGAGGTGGCTCCAAAGCTGGAGGCGGTCGCTGAGAACGTCGCGGCGATCTACCACCGGACACGGGACTCGGTGTACGCGAGTTCGCCTGTGCCGGGTGCGTTCCAGTTGCTGCTGTGCGATCTTGGCACCCCCCATCCCGGCGACGCGCAAAGTTACGGCCGGATCCGCAGCGGACTCATCGCGCGTGGTGTCCCGGCCGATCGGATCCGCTTCATCCACGAGGCGACCAGCTCCAAAGCCAGAGAGGCCCTGTTCGCGGCGTGCCGTGATGGCCGTGTATCGGTGCTGTTCGGCTCGACACCGAAAGTTGGTGTGGGAACCAATATTCAGAACAGGATGGTCGCTCTGCACCATGTCGACCCGACGTGGACGGCGCGCGACTGGGATCAGCGCAACGGCCGCGGTGTGCGCACCGGCAATCTGCACGATGACATCGACATCTACTGCTACGCCGTCGAGGGGTCGTTCGATGCCTACATGTTCCAGTTGGCCGAGCGCAAGAGCCGCGGCTTCGAGCAGCTCTACCGCACAGATTCCGAGGTCCGTGAGATCGAGGACTTGGGCGATGGAACGCTGAGCTTCGGCGAGCTGAAGGCCGCCGCCGCGGGCAACACCCTACTACTGCGCCAGCACGAACTGCAGGTCGTCGTCCGCAAGCTGCGCCTCAAGCACATGACCGCCCGCCAGAACGTCAACGCCGCGCTGTACGCCGCGGCCGAGGCCGAGCGGCACGCCGACGCCCTGCAGTCGCGGGCACAACTGCTGGCCGAACTCATCGACTATCGGCCCCAGCTGGCCCCCCTGGACTTGTCCCGGTGCACAGAGAGCGCGGTGTCAGGCAACGGCCATCGCGCCCGGTGGTCAAGTGGCCCCCTGGTGGTGCAGATCGAGGAAGAGCGTGGCGATCACCATGTGAAGGTCGGCTTCGGCTACCACACGCTGTGGACCCAGGTGTTGCCGGCGAAGGTACGGCGGCAAGGGGCCGAGGTCGTCGCGGCTTGGGCGCGGTCCTGGGTCGGAGGGTGCCTCGACGGCGCGGCCGCCGAGCACGCCGAGATCATCGCCCGCGCCGACGCTGCGCTGGACCGGGCTGCGCAGTCACGTGCTGCCGCGGCCGGCACGGACCTCTCCGCACCTCAGGACCTGATCGACGCCGAGGCGGAGCTGGCAGAGATCAGCGCCAGGATCAAAAGCGAGGTCCTCGACGATCGCGGAGAGGAGGCCGCGTGATGCCGTAGCGCCGATGCCACGTCCCGCCCTCCACGTCGGGGGCGGGGACGTGGCATCGTGCCTGGTAGGCGGGCCGTCGGATACGCTTCGTGGCGTGAGTCGCTCAGCGTCGAACCCAGGCCCCGCACAATGGTGAAGCGCAGAACTCTCCCGTGGGCCCCGACCAGCGGGGCCGGACATGCGCCGCCAGTGGTGTGCCTCCGTCGATTTCTTACGGATAAGCGGTCAATCCATATGGACATCAGGCCTGCCTCTCGCGGTGGGAAACAAATTGGCTTGCAACTGATGCCTGGTGCCTTCTGTCAAGCTGGTTCGAAGTCGAATAGTGGGTCCATCGAATCGAACAGCGGATCCGGCCCGCAGTTAACCGAACACATTGCGTTGCGGGCAAACTCGACAACCTCGTCAGGGTCGTCGTGCTCGCCGCCCCATCCCCACTTCTTGGCGTATTCGGGGATATCGTCGCGGGCGGCCAGTTCGGCCTCGACCTGGTCGACCATAAGTATGAACGGGTCGTCGGGGTAGGCAGCGCGCCACCGGGCAGGTTCGTCGGCGACGGCGTAGGACAGACAGCCACACTCACCAGACATCCCGAGCACCTTGGTCACGGGATTCAGCGGGGTATCCGGGAACATGATCCGGTAGACCAACAGGTCGGCCTTGTGCCACACGGCCATCGGCGAGATGAACGCCAGCGTCCCATCGACATCCCAATATGGGATTGCGGCCCGGCGCTTCGACTCCGGGCGGCGGCGGCCGGCCAGCAGCACCACACATTCGGTACGTGAGCCGCTGATGCCAAAATCATGCGGCACCTGCTCAAAGGCGCGCTCTTTGAGGCGCTGATACATGATGGCGTGCACTGGTTATCTGTAAGTCGCCCTTGTCAATCCACTTGAGGGCACGTGCGGCCACAGCATTCGACGTCGGGAACATGTGTCCAACGATCACACCGCGGAGCTCCGCTATCCAGCGCTGTCGCCGGTTTCGGCCGCAGGTGCGAAGTGGGTGTAGGTTTCGCGCGCGAAATTCGCCGGGTAAAGCTAAACGAGCCGTTCAGGAGGTCATCTCTAGAGCCGGCCCGGACCGGCACGCCGGCCGTATTCGCAGGGACTCAGACGATTTGCACCGGGATTATTTCGGTCCGCGCGATCACGCGATCACGTTCCGCAGAAAGGGCTGTCCTCCGAGGATCCGACATGTAGGCATCCCTTGCAGCCTCGGATGGCCACTCATACAAGTGAATCTCTAGAGGACGGTCTTCTTGACCATCGCTGCGGGCACGCTGCAACACAGTCCCCCCGTGCTCGGTCACCAGCGCCAGCACTGAATCTTCATACGCGCTCATGGCTTCATCCATGCCCGGGCGAGACCACAGGAGTACATAGGAGGTCAGCTTCACGCCCCGATCGTCGCACGCGATGCGACTCCTGTACGCCAGCAAATCGCGACTTATCTCGGCGGTCTCGGCGGTCAACGTCGGGTGCACTCCTCCAGATAACTCTGTTCCCCACGATTCCTCTGAGCAAGACCAGCGTCGTGGGACACAGTCGGATACACCCCATATCGACCTACAGATAACGCGGCCGGGCCGGGAAAGCCACCAGGCCAGGCCCGGACCAGTTCACCCGTCTTTCTACTGCGCGCCGTCACGTTCCCGCGGACCATATCGAAGTAGCCCTGACCCAGTTTCGGACTTCGCTCGATCAGCGGCACACCCCACTCGGCGGCGGTGGCCCGCACGAACTCGCGGGTGGCTTCGATCCCCGTGCCGGTGTTGGCGTGTACCTGATGGGTCGCGATATCCCGGAACAGGTGCGCCACGGTGTACGAATCGTTCCCGCCTGACACCAGCGCGCACACGGCCACGACCGATTTCTTAGTGCTGATCTCGGCCATGGCCTCGGCATATTTACGCCGCGACAACGCAATTAGGGCGCGCACCCGTTCCATGCGCTGGGGTAGCGTCAGGCTCAGAATCAGCTCGATCGGTGTCGGGTGCTCCGGGTGGGGGTTGAGCGGGTCGTGGTCGATCGGCACGTCGTCGGCGTAGCCGTACGGCAAATGCGGCGCCGGGTCACGATGCCGGGTCTGCCGGGCGCTGCCGCTCATATGTGGCTCTCATTCATGTAAGGGTCCGATCGCCTAACGTTGCAATGGCCCAGGATTCAAGTGGGCTAAGGGTGGTTGAACTCCCGCGTACACGCATCGGCCGTCGACGTATGTGTGCCCGGCGCCGCACGGCTCATGGCATTCTTCGTGCGGCGGAAGCTCCATGTAGAACAGCGTCCAGTGGTAGCACTTCTTTCCCGGCGCGAAGGAGTGGTTGACCTCTAGCTTCACCATCTCGTTGTGTCGGTCATACCTGCTGATCGCATCTGTGAGTTGAGTCAGGTTCCAACAGACACCACTGGCGATCCTCAAGTCATAGCTCATCGTTGCACTGCCTCTCTTCTACAATCTGCGGATATCTCTCGATCTCGTTACTTCGCATCTGCTCGCTTCATTGCCGCTACCTCTCCTCGAACCCTTCTGCTGTAGTGGATGATTCGAACATGGGGCGCCGTGATAGACGCCCGTCTGGCTGACTGCGCCGGCACTGCAACCACGCGGCGGCCCGTCCGCCATGGGTCCGGCCGCCACCAGCGTTGCGGCGCCGGTGTCGGTTACGTGCCCGCCCGAGGCATTGGGTTGGTGTACTGCTGTCATGGCGTGTCGGCGGGTGCGATGGTGATGGTCACCTTGTAGCCCTCGGGAACGACCAGGACCGCGGCGGCGGGATGCAGGGCCACGTCGAAGTCGCCTAGTCGGCAGACCAGCAGCGGCTTGGTCATCGACGCTGCGGGTTTTGTAGCTCAGCGGCTCGGTCACGGTGTTGCGGCCTCGACGCACGGCGATCGTCAGCCCCACATGCGGGGTGGAAAGGGCGCCGACTTTGATCTCGTAAGGCCCAAACTCGGGAACGGTTAGCAGGCGCCGTGGTACCGGTTGCGGCTTCAGAAGCACTGTCAGTCCACCCTTCTCACGTATTCGTCGAGGGCTCTTTGCATTCGTTTGTCGTGGCGGTAGTCGCCGCGTGCGACGTCGACGAAGTGTCGGCTCTGTTCGGCACTGAACTGTCCGCCCACGCCGCGGGGGTAGCGCTGCAGTCGCTCTCCGGGCGGTGCCCACTGCAGCGCTGGCTCGGTGCTGATGAAGTCTGACACCGCAGCGAGCTGTTCCAGCGGTTCAATCAAATCGTTGAGCTGTCGGTCATAGATCTCCGAGGCGACGTTTGCGCCGGCGCCGAAGGCCACCTCCACCAGCTCGTCGAGCGGGATGCGGCGGGCGCGGGACAGCGCGTCCCAGACCGGTTGGGCGATCAACGTGAGCACTACTGGGTGTCCGTCGAGCACTGTGCATGGTGGGTAGATTCCGCCGTAGAGGTCGGCGCACGTGGTGGTCCGCTCGATGAGGTAGAGCAGGGATTCGATCGCGATGTCGGGATCGAACCAGTCGGGGTCGCCGCGGTGGGTGTGATCGTGGGCGATGAATCGGCCCTGGCGGTACCTGTGGGAGAAGAACGTCGTGAGCGCTGCGGTATTCGCATCGGCGGCGATCGCGTCGATACACCCGAACCCGTCATAGGAACCCCGGGTCCCCAGCGCGATCGGCTGATACTGCCCAGCGGCGGTGCGTTGCAGGAGTACGGCTGTGGCTTCGATCCCACTGAGGTTCACCCCGCTGATGAGGCACGCCGTGTCATAGAAACCCACGACGGGTCGCCCCTTCCCATATTTGCTGCCCTGTGCCACCCGGCATGCTGGTATACAGTTGACTGATCACCAGTTCGTCTGACTTACTGCGTCTTCCGCTCCATATCCGCTACGTGCCATATTCGAGAAGCGGCTGAGGTGCAGTTGGCTGGCTACGGTGATCGTGCGGCATGGTCCCGCCCTGTGTTTGCCGATGATGATCTCCGCTTCGCCGGCTTGGGGGTGGTCTCTCTCGAACGCGTCGGGCCGGTGCAGCAGCATGACGACGTCACTATCCTGCTCGATGCTTCCCGATTCGCGAAGGTCAGAGATCATGGGCCGCTTGTCCGTTCGCTGTTCCGGCCCTCGGTTGAGCTGGCTGATCGCCACCACGGGCACATCAAGCTCTTTGGCCATGAGTTTGAGCGTCCGGGAGAACTCCGAGACTTCCTGTTGGCGGCTTTCGAAGCGCTTCCCTGAGGTCATCAGTTGCATGTAGTCCACCACGATCAGTTTCAAGGGGGTCTTCTGCGCCAGACGCCGCGCCTTGGCGCGGATTTCCATCATGGTCAGGTTCGGTGAGTCGTCGATGAACAGCGGGGCTTCGCTGATCTCGCTCATCTTCCTGGCCAGCCGTGTCCAGTCGTCGTCGCTCATCTTCCCTGACCGCATGCTGGCCAACTTGATCTTGGCCTCCGCCGACAACAGGCGCATCACGATCTCGGACTTGCTCATCTCTAAGGAGAAGATGACGCTGGCCATGTTGTGCTTGATGGAGCACGACCGCATGAAATCTAGTGCGAGCGTTGAGTTGTGGGTGGGGACCATGCCGCCGCCGGCAAGGTAGAGGTGGTCGTCGTTGTCCACCTGGACGCAGCGCACGGCCACGCTGTGCCGCGGCTGCACCGCGGTCACGCTGCGCTCCCCTGCGACCACCCGGATCGGCTCCCCAGGCCACCCTGGCGCCAGCGCATAGCCCAGCGAGGCAAGCAGGTCCGATGCCAGCGTGCGATCCTCGGGCATCCGCCATCGGGCGGTGATGGTGAAGCTGTCGCCCTGGCCGCCGTCAACCTGGCTGGCATCGAGAAGTCCTCGCAGCATCGCGCACCGTTGCCGCAGTGAACCCCGCAGGTACCGCGAGACCACGGTGTCGTAGCCGCGCAGCTGCACGGCGGTGTCTCCGGCCAGGTAACGGCCCACGGTGTACGGGTCGTCCCCGTGCTCGCCGACCTCAGGTAGCTCCACGGGCGCGGCGGTGGGAATCAGGTCACCGGCGGCCAGTTCGGCGGTGATCAGGGTTCCGCGTCGGGTCGGCCACTGGTGGCGTTCATCGGCGGTGATGACCGTGCCATCGGAGAAGGTCACGTCGTAGCAGGGCTGGCCGTACAGCACGGCGGTCGTGGCCACCACCTGTGTGGGGCGCCCGTCGGCGCCGAGTAGGTAGTCCCCGACGTTGACGTCGCCCATTGTGGTCCAGCCTGTCGGCGTCGGCAGGATAGTGTTGAGCGCCAGTGCTTTTCCTACGCCGGGCCGTGCGGCCACGGTGATCATCTGCCCGGGATGCAGGCCGTTGGTCAGTTCGTCGAGGTCGTGGAAACCGGTGGGTACCCCGCGTGCGAGACCGCCGTGAGTGGATAGGTCGTCGAGTTCGTCCATCGTCGCTTGCAGCAGATCCGACAGCGCTGCGTAGTCCTCGCGCCGGTCTCGGTTGTTGACGTTGTAGACCTCGGCCTGCGCCCTGTCCACGATGTCGCTGACCTCGGCACCCTCGGCGCCGGCGTATCCGTACTGGACCACGCGGGTGCCGGCTTCCACGAGGCGCCGCAAGACGGCCTTCTCTGCGACGATGCGCGCGTAGTAGGACGCGTTGGCCGCGGTGGGCACCGCTGCGAGCAGGGTATGTAGGTAGGGCCCAGCACCGATGCGTCGCAGCAGGCCCCTGCGGTCGAGTTCGGCGGCGACGGTGACACCGTCTGCCGGTTCTCCTCGCCCGAACAGATCCAAGATGGCGTCGAAGATCATCTGGTGCCGCGGCTTGTAAAAGTCGCCTGGCCCAATGATTTCCAGAACGTCGGCGATCGCGTCCTTGCTCAGCAACATGGCGCCCAGCACCGACTGCTCGGCATCGTCGTCATGCGGGGGTAGCCGGCCGTACTCTCCCTCGGAGACTGACTCGTCGACTCTGGCCGGGCGGTGCTCGACAGCGGTCATGCCAGCCTGCCTGGGCGTGAGGGCCGCACCGCCGGCGCCCGGTTGGCCTCGCGCACCTGGTGCTGCAGTGCCAGCGCCAGGCGCACACCGCTGTCGCGCTCGACGATCTGCTGCTGAGTCAAAGCGGGCGCTCCGGTGGAGCGCAGGTAGGGCCCGAAATCGTCGAGGCATTCGCCGCAGGTGGCGCCCCACCGGTGCACTTCGTTGATGCAGCTGGGGATCACACACACTGGGACGGCGCCGGATTGAGGTTCGGCGTACCGCTTCGAGGCCAGTCGCTCAGTGCTGTCCATCGCCGCTGTCCCTTTCTCGTTCGCTCCCTATTGGTGAAGTACCTCCACGGCGGCCGGATTCCGTCGCCCCGCCCCAATACGCCTCTGCTGACCTCGCCCGATGGCAGGTCCCCGGTGGACCTGTCCGACCGGCCCGGCCTCGGTTAGGCGGCAGCCTGGCGCGGCTCTGGCACGCACGGGCGCAGCACGCCACGAAACCCCGTCGGCATGACCAGCCTCGCCCCGGCCGGCCGGCGCAGGTTGTAGCGCTCATGGAAGGTGATCGCGACGAACTTCGGCAGCGCCCCGCCGCCGTGCTTGCCGCCGGCCTTCTTGGCCTTGGCGAAGAAGCCGACCCGTTCGGGGGTCAGGTCGATCAGCGCGTCGACGAGGGTGTCGCAGTCGAAGTTCTCGTCGGCGCCGAAAGCGTCGAGGAACACCGCCATGCCACCCACTAAGGCCGAGTCGTAGGCGCCCAGCTGCGCTCCCCACGTTTCCTGCAGTAGGCGCAGGACATCACGAAGCAATCCGTGCCCGCCGCGGCTGCCGGCGATCTTCTCCAACATCGCGGTGCAGCGCAGGTGCCCATCCTTGGGCGCGTCGTCTACACGCAATCCAAGACGAGCCACCGCCTGTTCGATGGCGATCACGTCAGGGTCGAGCTGCGCGCGCCGCGCCTTCCACCGGTCCCACGTCGTCAGGCGGCGGCGTTGCACGTCGATGCCGACGAACAGTTGCGCCTCCTCGGCGAGGGTGAGACCGCTGTGCACGCGGGCGGCGATCGCGGCGCCCGGGTCCCGTAAAGCCATTGCTGCCCAACGGTGTTGACCTTCGACCACGGCGTATCGCGGTTGATGCTCACGCCCGCGGTCGGAGACTTCGATGACACCCAGCAGCCGCTGATCGAAGTTGTCGGCCATGACCTGGGCTCGCCGGGGGTCAAGGGGGCGCTGGTAGCTGTGGTCGGCGAAGATGTCGGCGACGGGAATCGCCAGGACGTAGGGCTCACCGGCCTGCGATGTGGTCATCGGTCGTG
The DNA here is from genome assembly GCF_051188035.1 of Mycolicibacterium sp. Y3. Classification (NCBI taxonomy): domain Bacteria; kingdom Bacillati; phylum Actinomycetota; class Actinomycetes; order Mycobacteriales; family Mycobacteriaceae; genus Mycobacterium; species Mycolicibacterium sp. Y3. The sequence continues at coordinate 92,008 of NZ_JAVQLT010000003.1, forward strand.
ACCTCCTGTGTGCGGGATGGCTGCGGCGGTAGTGATCGCAATCGCCCAGGCGACGTGGCGGCGCCCGGGCAGCCGGACCCGACGGACCTCGCCGCGGTGTTCCAGGACGACCAGATTGCGGTAGACGATCTCGTTGACCAGCGCCGGCGCCCACTGCGAGAGCCGCTGACGAAGCTCTGCGGTCGTCAACTCAACGCCGGCGCGGGTCAACTCGTCGAGCAGGTGCTTGCGTACGAGTTCTGATTCCAGGCGGATAGCGCTCATCGCGTTCGCACCCAGTCGCTGCGGTGGTTGAAGGCTTCGGCTTGGTCGACGGGCGGGTGGGCGATGGCCGTGCAGGCGGGACATAGCGGTGCGCCGTCCTGCAGAAGTGCCGTCGGCGCCGACTGCACCAGGCGCACGCCGCATCGTGACCGCGGCGCCCTGCCCAGCCCGACGTCGAGCAGGTGCTGCAGCCGTCCGACGCAGTGGATCACCTGCTCGCCGTCGTAGTGTCGGCGCGGGCATGTGCACGGCAATTGGTCTGCCCGCCAGTGTTTCAACGACCCGTGCAGGTAGTCGGGCACCCACGCCGCGGGCGCCAGGACGACGCCGGCGACGGTCATGATCGGCCCTCAACACGACGCCCTGCCGCCCACAGCGCCCGGTAATCCAGATCGCGCAGCAGGTACAGGTCCTCGCGCGGCAACGTCGGCAGCATCCGCGCCAGCGCGGCCGCCGCGGTTCCGTCGTACTCCATGGTGGCCGGAAAGATCGCCTGCACATCACCGGGGATGTCGGCGACGAACCCACCACCGGCGACATCCTCGCCGAGATCACCGACGTGCCAACCATATTCGCCGACAAGCCGCGCGATCATCCATGCCGCGCAGCGTCCCCGTGTCATGGGCTGCTCCTGCGCCGACACAATCGGAAGGGAGTCGCTGCGGCGCCAATGGTCTTGGTGGCGGTGCGCGGGGCGCACGCGCCACTGCGCCAACCAGCACAACTGGGTGAGCCACTCGTCGCCGGTTTCGGCGTCGTTTTGTCCCAGGCTTGCCACCGCACGCGCCAGGGCGATCAGCCGATGCGACACGTCGCGACCGGGAACCTGTTGACGCGCTGCACGATTGCCGCACAGATACCAGCTGACGGTGACGGTGCGCCGGGTGGGTGCGGCGGCCGTGACGAATGCGGTTGCGGTGTGTGCGTCGAAAGCGAGGCGCTTGGGCAGCCAACCGTAGGCGGCCAGGTCGATGATCATCCAGTAGGCGTCGATCACCTCGGCCGGTGGCTGCTCGTCGCCGAGACCGGGGATGCGTTCGCGGCCGGCGGACCGCTCGGCGGGCCGTGTCATCCGGCCAGCCTCGCGTCCTCGTCGTCGTACTGCGCTGCGGCGGCGATGGCGGGCAGACGCAGCGGTTCCTCGACGGACTCGACTCCGCGCTTGAGGCGCCGGCGCTCTCGGTCGGAGAGCCCGCCCCAGACGCCAAAGCGCTCGTCGGTGTCGAGCGCCCACTGCAGGCACTGCTTCCGGACGGGGCATCCGCGGCAGATCCTCTTGGCTTCTTTGGTCGAGCCACCCTTCTCTGGATAGAACGCTTCGGGGTCGGTCTGAGGGCACAGCGCCTGGCTGTGCCAGTCCTCATCGGATGGCCGTGGTTGCGCCTCCAACATGGCGATCAGTTCGATCACTGCGGCTTCAGACATCTCATCTACCTCCCCAAGTCAGTCGCCTTCATCGGCGCAGATCTGCAAATCCAACCAGTTACGATTTGCATATCGATGATGGCAACATTAGCCGCTGACTACGACATATCCGTTTCCCCGGAATGGGCAGTTTCTCTGTCATGGTGAACTAAGTGGGGCCGACACAGGCGCACTTGGGCCTTCGCGTCGACTGTCACGCCCCAGCCAGGACAAACGGCACGTCCCCTGCGCTGAATGTGGTTACCGGACCCCGGCGTCTCCGGGGAGGCCCCACGGGCGGGGCCCTGCCATTTGCACAGGCAGGCGACTAATGCGGGGTACGCCGCGCGACGGAACCGACCTCGCCATAGCCCTCCACCATGGCCAGTAGGTCGGTGTTCAGGTCACTCAGCGCCGCGGCGGCCAGCTCGTTCTCCGCGCCGGCCACGAACAGCGAGCTGTCACCGGTGTCCACGGTGTCGGTACGGAGCAGTCGCGCACGCTGCTCTACATCGTCGAGCGTCGCCACGCAGCGGTGTAGCACCGTGAGCCGGTCGAGCAGGGCGTTGGTGAGGAACCGGCGTTCGGCACGCACCGTGGTCCGCGCAATGCCTGTCAGCGTCACCATCTCGGCCAGCTGGGCTGTGTTGTCGTCGTGCACGTCAAGGCTGTATGCGGCGCGCGCGATCTGGAAGATCTCCTCGTCGGCGTCGAAACGTGCACGCAGCACGTCGACCCCGGGGAGTGCCCATGCGGGGCTATCCGTCAGCTCCCCCACCACGGAGATGCCTTCGAGCAGATAGGCGCCGCCAGTAGTGATCGGTCCATGGCCATCCAGCGGATTCCAGTCCAGAAAGCGGCGCGCAGCGTTGACTTCACGTCGCTGGGCCGGGTTGAGCCTGAGAGGGTCCCGCAATGCCCAAGCCAGAAGGCCGGCAATGATCAACGCGGCCACGATGCATGCGAGGGCGCCCCAGCCCGCCAGGACGCCAACTCGAGCCCGGTCGTCGGTTGCCCGAGCACAGACGAATCCAACCAGCGCCAGCAAGGCGGCGGCGATCCCCCAGTAGGCGGCGCTGCGCGGTGTGGCCCAGCGTGGGAGTCGGGATTGCCGCGGCCCGGCTGCACCAAAGAGGGCCGCGGCGGGCATGCCGGCCACACGGCGTCTGGCGATCAGTTCGGCGGTGGTGGCGCTGAGGTCCGCAAGGCGCAACGGCGCTACGTGCGTCCCACGCCACAACCACTTCGGGCCGTTGGTGATGCTGCGACGATCCTGGGCCTGCCAGAAAGCCAATCGCATGCGCACGTGGGCCCGCAGCTCGTCACCGTCGCTGTCCGCTTCTGGTTCGCCGCCCACGCTTCCTGGCCCCTTTTCGCGGTCCAGAGAACGAAATCCTCTGGAGGATAAAGCAACTCCGACATGGGGCGCGTTGCCGCACCGCTACCGGGAAACCCTTTGCCAAAGACCCCTGTGACCATGCCGGAGTTGCGAGCCTCAGTCTATGGCGTGGATGCTGGCCAACCACCTGCCGCGCAAGGGTTGCTTTTCACAACATCAACAGCCGCCCCGAGGCCGGCGTGAACCTACTCGGGCTCGGGCAGGAACTCGTCGGGGACGAAGTACGCCGGGGGCACTCCAAAGAGCCGGGCCAACTCGTGGACCACGTCCAGGCGCGGGGGCGCCTCGCCGTGGAAGTAGCGGTAGATCTGGGTCTGCGACACCGGCAGATCCGGGGCTTGCTCCTTGAGCATCCGCTGAATCCGCAACGGCGTGAGCTTGCGCACCTTGTCGGTGTCGAGCATGCGCACATTCATACTGGCGGCCAGTGCCTGGAAACGCGCGGCGAAGTACTCCGTCGCGACGTGTGGCGGATCGATGGCCGCCTTGTCGCGCTGTCCGCTGCGCGCTAATTCGAGATCCGCACCACTGAAGCTTGGGACGTCGTCGTCAGCGCCCTCGACGAAGTAGGTTGGTGTCACTCCGAACAGCCGCGCCAGCTCGTAGACCACGTCCAGGCGCGGGGGCGCCTCGCCGTGGAAGTAGCGGTAGATCTGGGTCTGCGACACCGGCAGATCCGGGGCTTGCTCCTTTAGCATCCGCTGAATCCGCAACGGCGTGAGCTTGCGGACTCGATCGGTGTCAAGCATCCGCACCTTCATGCTGCCAGCTAATTCCTGAAACTTCTTCGAGAAGAATTCGGTGGCGACATGCGGCGGATCAATTACCGCCCGAGCTTGCGCTGGCACCGCGGGAACCAACTGGTGCGATGCCACTTCCTGCCTTCCGCCAGCACGATCGGTCTCTACATCGGAAACGTTGTCCACGTGGTTGGTCATCGGTCATCCAATTCTGCGTCGATCCCACTCGGACAGCCCCCCGACCTCATGCGATTTCAGCAACTACCCTAGCCGCCCACACCCGATTCGCCACTCTCGTCTGTCAGATTTGGAACAGCCGTGACCGGCGGCGGTAGGACACGCGCGACACCAGGGATCTGCACCCCCCGTCGTTCGAGGAATTCCTGGATCGCCAGAGACGTCGCATCGCCCTTGGGCAACTCGTATTCGTCGATGAACGCGGCAAAGGCGGTGTGCACCTGAGAGTTGATGTGCACGTTCAAGCCTGTGCGTTTGACCTTACGGCTGCGCAGCTGCTCCAGGGCGGGATCATGGGCCACCAGATCAGCCACCGCGCTGCCCGCAGGCCCTGGGTGCGCCGCCGGCACGGCCGCTGCCGCACCCGAGGGCACACCACGAACCCGTGCGGCATCCGGTGACACAGCACGGCCACGGGCACTGGGCAGCGGCATGGGGGAGTCCTTAGCCATTGGTCATCAGTCCTTCCTCGGCGATTCGCACCGCGAGCCGCTGATAGTCCTCGGCTGCAGTGCAATGCGGGTCGTACACCGAGATGGGCTGGCAGTGCGCCTTGGCCTCGGTAACACGGATCGTGCGGGAGATGTAGCCCAGGTATTCCTTGGGCCAGGCCTGCTCAACAGCCCGGCGAATGGCCTTGGTAGCGCGAGAGCCACCCAGGTAGTTGGTGAGCACCACGTGGGTGATCTTGATACCGGGATTGTTGAGGTCGACGTTCTCCACAGCAGCGTCCAGCGATGCCAGCGCCCCGACTTCGTCGGGACCGGTTCCCACGGTGGCCAGTACCCACGTTGCTGCCGACAATGCCGCTGAGGCAAGCTCATTCAGCGTGGGTCGACAGTCGATGATGATGAAGTCATAGGCGGGCAAGGCCTCCACCTCACGGCGCAGACGCATCTGACCGCCGGGCCCCAGTCCCTTGTCGAGTTCATCGAGCGCTTCGCGTGACGGCGCGACGTCGACACCAAAATCGGTGCCCTGGATGACGTCGTTGAGCGGCAGCCGGCGGTGCTTCTCGGGGTTGAGGACGTTGAACATGGTGGGAGTGGGATCGCCGTCCGGGGGGATCTGCAATCCCAGCCCCGTCGTCGCGTTGCCTTGCGGGTCCATGTCGATCAACAGCACGCGGATCGGACGGGACTGACCTTCGGCCTCGTCGAAGACCTCCAGTCGCGTCAGCTCATAACTCAGGTTGACCGCGGTGGTCGTCTTACCCACACCGCCCTTGCGCATGGCCACCGCGATGACCACGGGCGGCGAATTCAGGGCCCGGACCAGCTTCGGAGTCTTTGGCATGCGCAAATCATAACCTTCCGGCACCGGGTGAGTGCCCCTGCTGCACCAAAAAACCAGCAGTCATCAGGGGCCATACTGTCTTCGCAGGTCACAGCATAATTCACACGCATTGTGCGCGACACGCGGGCACACATTCACGAACCATTGAGGACAGATTCACGGATGGATCACGTGCCGCGTTCACAGAATGTGCACGCGAGGCCGATTCCGGACCGGCCCTCACCCGCTGTTCATCTCACCGCCACGTCGCGGTTTCCCTTCCCGCGACACGCCGAGCCAGCCCCCAATCCGCTTCAAATTGCCCCAGCTCGGGCCCCGCATACGCCCTGAGTACGGCCATACCATTGGACGATGAGCCCTCGCGCCGATGACCTGACCTCACCGGCCGGCGCCCTCAGCGCCGCCTTGGCCGCGCTGTGCGAGGCCACCACCGAGGACGAGCAGTGGCGACGCTGGCAGTACGCGCGCACGGCAGCCGACTACGCCGCCGAAGCCTGGTGGCACCCCGACAGCACCGCCGAACAACGCGCAGAGGCCACCCGCTGCCTCACGCTTGCCTACGACCTCGACGAGGAGACCAAGGCCCGACACGATCGTTTGCGCGCGGGATATCACTCCCCGGCGGCCCACAGCCCAATGACCCCGAAGGGCCCGCTGAACACACGCAGGCCAACAAGGCAACCATGACTGAGCCAAATGACCAGCAGCGCAAGGCGTTACACGCCGCCCTCGATAGTTCGACGTTGACCGACGCCTTTGCCGCCGTCGGATATCCCGTCGAGGACCTCGCGCCCCGACCCCGGCCAGCGCTGCGCCTCGTCACCGATGAGGACGGCTCACGACCGGGGTAACGCGGTTACGACCCACACTCTGCAGTCCACAAACGCAGTGCCCGCCACGAACCGTGGCGGGCACTGCGCGTTGAAGAACGCGCTATTCGGCTGGCGGAGGCCGGTAGTTGCGCGGCGGGCGCCGCGGCGCCGGCGGCGGCGGTGTGTCAGAGGTTCGCTGACTGCGCGGAACACGTTGTGGTCCACCGAGATCACGACGGCGACCGTTGCCGTTCGCTCCCGCCGCGGCCTGTCCAGATCCAGAGGGCACAGGCGGGGCCGGCGCGGGCGTGGGTGTCCACGACACCTGCTCGCCCGGGGTCGCCGGTGCAGGCGCCGGAGCCGGAGCGGATCTGCGCGGGCTCGGCGGCGCGGCGTGGCGCCGGGGTGTGCGGGTTAAGACCGGAGCGGTGGAGACCACCCGCCGCGGCTGCCCGATGTTCTCCGCACCCAGGCCCAGGTAGCGGTCTTCCTCGCGCGTCCGGATCGTCCACACGGTGAGCGGTTCGGCGCCCTCGATCGATACCTCCAACACCTGGCCGGGTCCTTCCACCAGGGTCATGTCAGCACCGCCGGCGACCGCGTCGGGGCCCAGCAGACGGAGCACCGTGCGGGCGGGCACTGTGGTGACGGTGCGGCCGTCGAAGACCGCGACGTCGCAGGTGCGGGCACCAGCGGTCGCGTAGAAGAGTCGCTGATCGTCGTTGACGGTGGCGACCAGCCCCTCCCACCGCTGCCGGTCGTCGGTGTGGATGGCCACCACCGCGCCTGTGACCACGGCACGTAGCACCAGCTGACGTGCCACCTCCACACCGACTCGGGCATCGATGCGCCGCCGCTTGGGAGCGCCCGATTGGTCCCACAGCGCAACCGCAACCAGGGTGCCTTCGTCGAGCTGCCCGAGGATCTGTCCCGACGGCCCGATCGGCACCCGCACATCGCGCACGACGCCGAAGGCCACCGTCGGCATCTTCGCCGCAAGTGCGCGATCGCCGCCGGGCAATCCGGCGTCGAGCATTTGCCGCTGAATGCCGGTGGGGCGGGACAGTTTTGCTTCGGCCAACGGCTTGTAGGCCTTGCCGTGGTGAACGTAGCGGATGAGAACACCCACCTGGATGTCGGCGACGCCGCTGGCTCCGGTCAGCCGGATGACGGTGACGGTCTCCTCGGTGCGCCACGACCACCATCGGTCGAATTGGCCCTGCGCCAACAGCTCTGGGTTACCCACGTAGGTGGTGATGAAGTTGGGCCCGGAGCGGATGTAGGACCACTTCTCCTGGTTGTCGACCGGTCCGACCGGCGCCAATAGCACGTCCCTCATGGTGTCGAGCTCCTCGGCGGACAGGACGTGGGCGCGGATCTGCTCCTGCTGCAGGCGCTGAACCGCACGGTGGGCCGCAGCGGCCAGCGCCTTGGGGCCGGCGCTGCGCGAAGGTCCGCGCTCGACGATGCGGTCCAAGTTGTCCAACGAGTTGAGCCGCAGCACCAGCCAGGTGCGGCGCTGGCCGACCAGCGGCCGGGGCCCCACCGATTGCGCATACACCGTCCGATAGGCGGTGCCTGGTGGTACGTGGCAGCCGGCTTCGACCACGTCGATGTCGATGTCGAGCCCGTACTGACTCATCAGGGACACCACCAACGACAGCGGCAATTCACTTCCGCTGACGGTTCGGCCGCCCGACTCGGTGGTCAACGCCAGCTTCGGGCCGACTTCCACAGCGGCGACCAATGTTTGTCCGTCCCATCGCACGCCGGCGTTGCCGGAGATGACGTTGATCTCGGTCGCCGACGTCACCTCCGGCGGTAGTGGTTGGCGACGGTGCCGCAGGAAGGACCACACCACCGCGAGCCACTCGACGAGTACGACGCGTCCCCGGATGGGGATGAACAGCGCAACGGCGCCGATGAGCAGGATCAGCACCGCTGCCCACACTGGCAGGGCTTTGGCCCACGTGAAGGCGACGGTGATCCACACCCCGATCCCGTAGATCAGCGCCGAGACCATGGGGATGCGGATCCACCGCCCGCGAGGCCGCGTTGTCCTCGCCATCATTGCCTCCCTCGCCGAGCCCCGGTGGCGGCCACGATGATGAACACCGCGATCACCGCGGCCGCGATGACGCCGATCGCGACTGCCGCGGTCCATTTGGGCGCCGAGTCCGGCGGCGGCGGCGGCTTGGGCAGTGACAGTTCAGCGGCCTGCACGGTCACCGCGGGTGCCCCCTCGACAGGGATCTCATAGGTCAGGGCCGCGACCGGATCAATCAGTCCGCGTCCCACCACGTTGTCTACGCCACGCGCCGGCGCGTGAGCGGTCGTGATGATCCTGGTGGCTACCTCGCGAGCGGTCATCTGCGGGAACCGGGAACGCACCAGCGCGGCCAAACCGGAGACGTAGGCCGCGGCATACGAGGTGCCGGCAATGGGCACTAGGCCGCCCTGATCGCCGGGGACGGCGTTGATCACCCCGTTGTTGTCGCCGTTGGACAGCGACACGATGCCCGAGCCGGGAGCGGCAACATCCACCCAAGGCCCGGCCATGGAGTTCTCGGCCCGCACGCCGTCGGGTGAGACGAAGCCCACCGAGAGCACCAAATCGTCGAACCACGATGGGGTCGACACCACCGTGACCCCGTTCCAGTTGCGCGGGTCCTGCGGATGCGCCGGGTCGGCATCGGGGTTGCTCTTGCAGCTCTGGTTGCCAGCACCGACGTCGACGGAGGCGTTGACGTTGCCGGCGGCGGCCACGACGAGGGCGTCCTTGACCTCGACGGCGTATTTGAGCGCGCCACCGAGCATGGCCTGGTCGATCGGGTTGGACACCTTCACGCACGACACCACCGAGATGTTGATGACGCGCGCACCCATGTTGGCGGCGTGCACGATCGCCCGCGCCAAGGTCCGAATGTCGCCGGCGGTCCGAGAGTTGTTGGGATCATCGGGATTTGCCGACTGGTCCTGGCGCATGTACGCGATCGAGGTCTGCCGGATCGCCAGAATTTGGGCGTTGGGAGCTACCCCGACGAGACCATCGGTAGGCGCCGGGGCCGCCCCGATGATCCCCGCGACGATGGTTCCGTGCCCTTCACAATCGTCGAATCCGTCACTGCCAGAAGCGGGATCGACGTAGTCACCACCGGCAATCATCCCAGGCAGACGCGGCTGGGGTCGCACACCGGTGTCGATCACGGCCACGATCACCCCAGCCCCAGTAGAGAACTTGTGCGCCTGCGCGATCTGCAGCGCCGTCAGCGGCGGCGGCGTCTTGGCCAGATCGGAGTTGGGCAGCACTCCCCCGACCACGCACCCGCCATGCTTTTGCATCGGCCCGTCAGGCCCTGGGGGTCCATCAGGCGGTGCGGCCGCGACGTCGGGGTTGGGTGGGGTGACCGCGCTGGCGCTGCCCAGTGGTGCCACCGCGACCAGCGCCGTCACCGCCATGAGCACGGCCGCCGTCCGCGCCGCCACAAGGATGGCGGCGCGGGTCACAGCAGACTCCGGAAGAACGCGAAGGCCCCCACGATCCAGAAGGCCAGCATCGCCACCGCGAAGTTCATCAGGAACTCCATGTTCTCGATGCGGCGCAGGGTGATTGGCGACATCTTCGTCCCGGGCAGCTGCAAGCCGGCCAGGGCCGCCAGAACCGTCACCGCCGCTACCCCACCGAGCACGCTGATCTCGGCGACGGGGTTAGAGGTGCCGGTGATGATGGTCAGGGTGAAACCGACCAGCAGCACGAACCCTGCGATGAAGAAGGTGATCGCGTGCACCCGGTCGGGTAGCGAGCGCCCACGCAGCACCAGGACGAAGATCGACAGGATCGCCACAGCGACCTCGCCCCAGAAATAGTGGGTACCCGGTTCCACGGCAACCACCGCCCCGGCCACGATGATCGCGACCGCGGCCACGAACAGACCCGTGAGGTACTTGTTGGACACCCGGGAGCGACCCTCGAGTTGGGTGTCCTCGTCATCGGAGAGCGCCACGGTTCGCACGTCGTTGCCGTCGTCGAACACCTCGACCACCATGGCGGCTTCGTCGAGTTCGTTGCGGTCGATGTCCTCCCCGGGCACCGGCAGGCTCGGCGGTTTCACCCCGGCCAGCAGCAGCGCCATCCCCGGCGCCAGCGCCACGATGGCCATGCCGATGACGACGGCCACGGTGCCGATCTGACGCATGTCGAACCCGGTGAAGGTGCGAACTCCCGCCGCGGCTGCTCCGACCACCGCCACGGTGACCACGGTGGTGTGCACGCTGATGCCAATCTTGTTCAGCCACAACACCATCAGCGAAACCGCTCCCGCGGTGAACGCGCCGGCCAACACGTTGGCCGCCGTCCAATGCCCCGGCGTGTTCTCATACGCCGGCACCGCCACCCACCCCAACGCGAACGCCAGGACGACGGCCGCCATACCGGTGGCATAAGACAGCGCCAGCACGCCTCGCCGCCCAGCCACGATCGCGGCGGCGATCGCCAACAAGGTCAGCGCGGCGCTGGGCGGCGCCCACCACAGACTCGATGGCGTCGACCACCAGGCAGCGATCGTCACCGCCGCGGTCAACGCGGCACCCCCCACGATGGCGATCAGGCCGAGCGCGCGCGCCGTGTCGGCGGTGAAGGAGGCGAACTTGACGGCATTGAACTCAGCCAACGCATCACTGCCGTCTTCGATGATCGGCTTGAACACCTCCGTGGAGTGCACCTCGCGCAGGAGCAGTCGGGCACCGTCGAGGACTCCGGCTTCGGCCAGGGTCATCGTGCGGGCGAACGGCATGCCACCTTCGACGGCCAGGGTGTAAACCCCCGTGGTCGAGAAGTCGACGCTCAAGCCCTCGGCTCGCAGTGTCTCGGCCAGGAACGGCACCAGCCCCTCCATGACGATCGACAGCGGCGCGTGCGCGGCCAGCGAGGAGTCGACGTTGTAGGTTCCGACGTGGATCGCCACCCGGATCTGCTCGGGCACCGCCGCGACGGAAGTGCCGTTGCTTTCTGGGTGCCCACCTGGTTCGACAGGCAGTGAGTCGACCGGCAGAACAACTGACATTGGTTGCCTCCCTTGGCGTTTAGCTTGCCGCGGCGACAGGCGTCGGGGGTTGCGGCACGGAGAAGTCGTCGGCAAGCATCGCCGCGAGGTCCTCGAATGCACGCCGCGTCTTCTTTTTGAGCTTGTCCAAATCGACGCTCAGGCCCTCGTCGAGGTGCCCGTCGAAGGGGATGTGATGCAGCTTCAGTTGTTGGCGCGCCAAGACGGTGGTCAATGCCTGCATGTCCAGGCGGGTATTGGCGGTCGTTTCGTTGACCACCAACACCGTGCGCGCCAGCAGCCCCTCGTAGCCGTGATTGCGCAGCCAGTCGATGGCCTGACCAGCCTTGAAGGCACCGGGGTTCGACGCTTCCACAAGCAGCACAAGAGCATTGGACTTATTGAGCATCTCGCGCACCACCGTAGAGTTCAGCGCCTTGTCCCCATCCCACAGCAGCATGCTGTAGTAGTGCGAGGCGATCTCGTAGACGTCGCGGATGTCCTCGGGTACCAAGACCCGCTCACCGTCAGCGCGCCACCCGTTGGCCAGCACGTGCAGATCGGTGTCGGTCGTCGACAGGAATCGCTGTACCTGGTCGTGCTGGCGCAGATCGTCTGGCTCGGTGTCGAGCATCTCCATCATCGACAAGTTGTTGGGATGCAAGGCTGTCCGCAGGGGCAAGTCACCGGCATCGGGGTCGGCATCCACCGCGATGACCCCGTCGGCCCGGATCGAGGCGAAGACCTGACCCAAGGTGGCCGTCACCGTCGTCTTGCCGGCACCGCCCTTGAGCGTCAGCACCGCGATCGCGTACATGGCGTCCTTCGGGGCACGGATGCGCCGGTACACCTCTCGGCGGCGCTTCTCCTTCTTGCCCGGCTTGAGCTTGAACCCGGACTTGTTGGCCGCGCCGCGCCATCCGGTGTTGGCCACCGGTGCTCGCTCCTCGTTCGCCGTGGAGATCAGCTCTTGGGCGATACCGGCCGACGCGGCCTGAATCGGCGCACTCGGCCGGCGGTACTGATCAGATTCGGCGGCCCGGCCGACGGCCTGCTGCCGGTCCGGTACCGACTGGCGGCCACGCTGTTCCGCATCGCCATGGACGGCTGGAAGCTGCTGTGGCACGTCGGGGCGGAACTGCTCGGGCGCATTGGTCCTGCGCGGCGCCATTGCAGGGCCCTGGCGCTGCGCCTGCGGCGCGGCATGGGGCTGACCCCATTGCTGACCGGGCGACGGCGGCGGTGCACCCCACTGCTGCGGCTGCTGGCCTTGGTTGGTCATGCGCTGATGGGGCGCCCCGTTGGTGCGCGGCGCGGCGGGCTGGCCCCACGCCGGTGACTGCGTGGAGTACGGGATCGTAGTGCCCTCGTCGGGGGCGGGCCGTTCGCGCTCCTGCCGGCTCGGTGCACTGGCCGCGCTGGGGGTACCCCAGCCCGCGGTGCCGGCTGGGGCGATCGTCGTGAGCGGCGGGCCCGGCAGGGCCGGCGACGCGGGGTTGGTTTCCGATGGTGCGGTTTGCGGGTCCTCCGCAGGACGCTCCGGTTCCGACCAGTGCCGTCCGTTGCCCGCGTCGACTTCTTCAGCCATTCGGTTCACCTCTCCCCGCAAAATCGGATGGCATGATCGGCCTGTTTTCCGATCGCCTGTCAGCTGCCGCTTCGGGCATTCCCCGAAGCCATTCTCCCAGCGTTCACCAGCACACTAGCGCACGAATTTGGCGAAACTCGGCGCCGATTACTGCCCTTTTTCCAGCACCGATGCACCGTCCCATCACCGTTGGCCACCTTGGGTAGCGAACCAGTTGCGGCTGGGGGTCAGTTGCACCAGATCGGTCATCGCGGCCCGGAACCGCGCAAAGGTGCCCGGCCCGAAAGTCACCCACAGACGGGAACCTTGCCGTCCTACCGCCGACAGAACCCGACCGTGGGAGGTGTCGGCTACGAAAACTCCGGCCTTGGTGTCGACGGTTTCAATGCCGCGGTTTTCGCGCATGACGATCTCGCAGCGCTGACCTGAGTAGGACGACACCTCGTTGAGGATCTTGGCGGTCTGCACATCGACGCCCAGCTCTCCGCGCAACGCCCGCAGCATGTCCCCCGGGGGCGCGGTAGCCGAGAGGTCGGCGACTTGCTCCAGAGGGAAGGTCACCGCTTCGAACTCCGCCGGCGGCGGCGCCAGCACCTCGTCCGACTCGCGCATCGCCGACCAGATGGGGGTGGACACCACGTCGTCGAGCGACTGGGTCGTCGACCACAAGGCCTGGATGAGGACCTCATCGTTGCGCCGCAGTGCCATCACGTGCGTCTCGCCCTGGCGTGCGACCACTGCGCGCCGCATGCGGTCTTCCTGCATTCCTCGCAGGGTCACCTCGATGTCGGGGCGTTCGAGCACCCGCATCCAGGAGGCCAGGGTGGGATCGACGTTGGCATCGATGTCGATCAGTCCCGCATTGATGAGAAGGGGGACGGTCTCGTCGTCGACGAGGACCTGGTCTTGGGGGTAGTACACGTTGTTCATCAGCGCCAGCACTGGCGGCAGGCTGTCGATGTCCATCAGCCGCTTGATGAACAGCGCAGAATCCACGCTCAGATGCGCAGCCGCCAGGATGTCTCGTGCCATACCGCTGATGCTACCTGCGCGAACGGGCCCTTTTGGTTGCGCCTCAACACTTTTCACTCAGACACGCGAAGCCGCCGCACACACAGGAAGGCGCCCCGACCCATCGTCGAACGTGGATCGGGGCGCCTTGCCCGCGAGTGCATGGGCCGGGTCAGCCCGGGAAGTACCCCATCATCTGCTTCTCGTTGGTCCCCATTCCCTGAGTACCGCTGTGGTAGGCGTTCACCCCACGCTGGACGACCTCGATGGTGTCTTGCTGCGCGTGCTCGAACTTGGTGAAGCAGTCCTGGAACGTGGTGGCCGTGTCGCCAGTGAAGCTGGCCAGCAGGGTCTGCTTGTTGGCCCGTGCCGCGTCGAGCAAGCCCTGCGCGGTGGTGCCGCAGTGCTGCAGCTGGCTGGCGATGCCCTCCATGAGCGGGTAGTTGTAGTGAACGTCGTCCGAAGATGCCATGGTGTCGTGTCTCCTTGTGAATCAGTGGATTTGGGTGGCGTTGGCTGTCTGCGGTCGAGGCCTAGTGGAACGGGCTGACGACGCCGGTGATGTTCTGGAAGTCGCCGGCGGCCGAGGCCTCCTGAGCATCGGTGGATCCGATACCGAAGTGCAGCGCCTCACGGATCTGATCGAAGGTCGTGTTGTTGCTGACGGCGGTCGTGTGGATGTCGTCGAGCCAGGTCTGAAAGGCGTTCGACATCTGACCGCGGTTGGCGGTCATTGCGCTGTCCGCGACGACCAACATCTGCTTGTTGTTGGCCGACGCGGAATCGACGATCCCCTGAAAGCTAGCGGTCTGGGCCTGCTGGACTGCCATATCCATGTTGAATGGCATGCCACTGCTGCTCATGAGTGTCTCCGTTTCTCTGAAATGGTGGTGGTGATGCCGCTCCTGGATGGACACGCCGACGTGGCGCGCTGCGCTCCGAACAGCCTTGAGCGCAAGTTGGTGTGGCGGCCCGCTGTCATCAGCTGGCCTCCTGAGTGTCGGTCTGACGCTCGGTGACCAGAGCACCAGCCGACACGGTTTCTTCCTCGTCCGGGGTGTACCCCCAGATCGGAACGAGTTCGGTGTCAGGGCGTTTGACCGTGGCAGCCTTGTCCTCGTCGCGGCGACGGGACCCGTGCAGCGGCATCCCCGAGCCGCCGGGACGCATCGCCGGGGCGCCGCCTGGGGAGGCTGGCACCGAAGGTGGCGCCGAACCAGGAAGGGGTCCGTCCCATCCTCCCGGGAAACGGAATCCAGTTGACGCGCCGGATAATCCAGCGAGGCTGGGTACACGGACGGCCGCGGTCACCCCTGTCCCTCCGGAACTGCCCGCCAGCCGGTCCAGCGTCGGCGACGACGGCTGGGTGTCGAAGAAGCCAGGGTTGTCCAGGCGGTGCTCGGGGGACACCTGCTTCATCAGGTTGCTGATCTGCGACCCGAACTGCTGACCGACTTGTTGGCCGACCTGCTGGACCTGCTGGACGGCCTGCTGCGGCATCTGCGCAACCTGCTGGGCTCCCGAGGCGATCTGCTGCGGAAGCTGCTGGATCAGTTGCTTGCCCATGTTCTGCTCGGTCGTCCGGTCGGAGTCACGCTGGACACTGTTCTCACGGTAGCGAGCCACTGCGGCCTGCGCTTCGGCCTTCTGGGCGCCGTCGGCGGAGCGTTGGGCCATCCAGGTGGCCATGGAGGCGAGGCCACCCACCCTGCCCTTGAGTTGCGCGGCCATGTTCTGGGCCTTGATCACCTGCAGCTGCACGCGGTCGGTGGCCGCCATGGCGGCGTTGATGGCTTGGGTGATCAGCGGCGGGAAGCTGGTAATACCGGTCAGCGGCGGCAGCTTGGTGAACGGTTCGAAGGTGGTGTTGGCGACCGTCTGGGCCAGGTAGTTGGTCTGCACGGCGACGTCCTGCATCCACATCTCCTGGTACTGACCTTCCCGGACGCCGATGGGGATGGTGTTCATACCGAGGAAGTTGGTGGCGTGCAGCACTGCCGTGGTGACCCGGTTCTCCACGATCTCGACCATTTGGGCCATCGTGGTGTAGGCCTCGGTGAACGCTGCGGCTTGAGCACCGGTGCGGACCGCGGAGGTGAGGATCTGGGCCTGCAGCATCCGGTTGACCATGATGAACCGCATGACGGTGCGTTGCATAGCCATTGCCGCGTCGCCCTGCCACGACGCCGCCAGATAGCCCAGCATCGCGGTGAGGCGATCGATGGAGATTTCGTAAGCCGTTGCTGCGGCGGTGAATTCGGCGGAAGCTGCGGTCATCGGGGCCGCGCCGGCACCGGACATCAGGCGCCCGGTGATCACTTCGGGAGGACCGAACATCTAGTGGCCCCCCACCGCTACACCGGCCCGCAATACCAGCGTCGTCACCGGTAGCGACCTCGTGTCGATACCGGCCCCCCGCCGCTGTCGGTCCGCAGTCATGATCGTGTGGTCGGGTTCCCGGTTACAGGAACTGCGTCGCGTTGGCGTCGTCGACCATCGAGTAGTTGGCGTCGGCCACACCGAGCGTTCCGGCGAAGCGGGCCAACTCCAAGAAGCCCATGGCCGAGGTGCCGAGCATGTCCGCCGAGTGCGCGCTGGTGTTGGCCGTCGCCAGGGCGGATGCCTCGTCGGTGCCCGCAGGCAACGGCGCCATGATGATTGGCGCGCCGCCGTCGATGACGCCGGCCGTGGTAGCCACATTGCTGGCCACTTCGGCGACACTCGTCAACATGACCGGTGATACGACGTTGGTGATCACTAGCAAACCTCATTCCCCTTGAGCAGTGGATACCGATCCAGCGGTAATGTTACCTGTGATGGTAAATCTCGTCACCAGCATAGCGCTACCACAAGGGGCCGGTGTCGCACTTTTTCCTGCTCCAGGCAGTCCTAAGCCTCCCCAGCGGGCACCGCGTCAGTCGCCCAGAGTGTCGTCGTCGCTGTAACGGATACCCGACCAGGCGCTCTGAACTCGGCCCTTACGCGCGAAGCCGGGCTCGACATACCGGGCCCGCCCTGGGATCCCGAAGTTCTCGAACTTGTCCTCACCGATCTGACCGTCGAACTTGTTCCCCGACAACATCACCGTCGGCACGGCATCACCGAGCATTCGCCGCAGCACAGGGTCCCTGTTGATCGCCATGAATAGCTCTTCGGCCGCCCGGGCGATCACGAAGTGCATGCCACGGGCCAGCGGTTCGTGAGCCATGGTGTCGTGCAGCTTGAAGAACGCGGGCTGCTCGCCCATGTTTCGCACGTTGGCGAACAGGTGGTAGTCGTCGACGACGAAGAAGATCTCCGGACCTGTCCACCACGACCTCGCTGCACGCGTCTCAGAGTCGACGTTGGGCGGCAGATCACGCTGATCGATCCTGAAGCGCTCCCACAACTTCATCACCGATTCCCGCAGCTCGTCATCGTTGGTGACGTAGGCGAACAGGTTCTGCTCGCTGATCTTGCCCAAGTGCCGGCGCCGGGGATCGATGAAGATGACCGCAGCCTCGTCGAGGCCGCCGGGGAACCGGCGCGTAATGCTGTCGTACACCGCCCCGATGGCCTCACTCTTGCCCGACTTGGCGTTGCCCGCGATGAGCAGGTGCGGTTCGCGCCACATCTCGGCATAGGCCGGGGTGAGGCGCTCTTCCTGAATGCCGAAGGCGATACGCAAGCGCCGCCGCGGGTCCCACCGCCCCTCGCGCTCGATCGACTTCTCATCGGCCTCTTTGACCATGACCGCGAGCTGTTCGTAGGTCAGCGATGTCGGCAAGGTCCGCAAGCGTTCGGCCGAGCTGGCGGCGAACTGCTGGGCGATCTGGCCCACCAGCGCGGTCATGCCCTCGTTGGTGGTGTTCGGGTCGTCGATGCCGTCGATGCGGGGCAGCGCCACCAAACCCTGCAGCTCGCTTCCCTTCGCCAAGACGTGACCGGGAGCATTCCGGCGATTCTTGGCCAAGGCGTTGTCGATGCGCGAAAACTCGGTGTCGGAGTGCAATTCGATGACGCTGTTCATGTGCGGTTCGATGTCGCGCATCTCCACGACGCGCGCCGTGGACAGCACCAGGTGCACGCCGTAGTTGAGGGCACCCACGATGAGCGATCCGACCTCGCTACCGCGGTACTGCAGCACCTGCCCTTCACCCACGGCCGCGTCCCACCCGTCGATCATGATGTAGACGTCGCCGTAGCGGTCCTCGTTGAGTAGCGGGTAGTCGGGGTTGGTCCGCAACCGCCGGTAGTCGGCCATGGTGCCGATCTTGTGATCGCGGAACAGCCGTTCACGTTCGGTAATCATGGTCCGGATCTGCAGGAGCATCCGGTTGATGGCGTCGGGCTCGGCACGGGTGGCCACCCCGCCGACGTGCGGAAGATCAGCCAGCGGGCCCAGGCCGCCGCCGGCATAGTCCACTAGGTACATCTGCACCTGCTCGGGAGTGTTGTGCAGCGCCAGCGAGCACGCCAGGGTCTTGATAGCCGTGGACTTGCCCTTCTGTGCGCCGCCGATGATCAAGACGTTCTGATCGGTGGTGTCGACCGTCCACAGCGGCTGGGAATGCTTGATCGGGTCGTCGAACAAACCCATCGGCACTTTGAGCTTGGGCAGCGCCGTGTTGGCTGGCACCGCCCAGTTCTTCAACGCGGGCTCGGCCTGATCGAGGGTCTTGACCTCCAACGGCGGCAGCCACATCCGGTACGGCGGCGGGAAGTCGGCCGAGCGCAGACGCTCGACCACGGTGGTGAAGATGGTCGGCGCGTTCTCGAGTTCCTCTTCGGTGCGTTCAAGCTCGCCGACCACCTCGACCGAATCGTCGGCGGTCTTGGGAAGCGGCGCCTCGATCGCCGTGAACGCCTGCGGCCCTACGAAACCACCGTCGTCGGAACGGGTTTGGGCACGCTCGACGATAGCGTCAGAGGCCGGCGGGAAGTACGCCGCACCGGTGAAGCCTGCGTAGAACTGCGTCAGCTCACCGACGCGGTCACCGGCGCTGGGAAGCAGGATGCCGTGCCCGGGGGTGCCCGGCAGGCGGTAGGCAGCATCGGAGCTGTCCAGCAGCGCCCTCGATTCCTGCGGGGTTTGGGTCTTGAGGCCGATCTTGTAGCCGATGTTGGACTCCAGCCCGCTGGTGCGGCCCGAGATGTCGAGGTTCTGCGAGGCGAACAGCAGATAGATGCCCAGCGAGCGGCCGACGCGGCCGATGCGCTTGAACAGCGGTCCGAAGTCGGGGTGCGCGGCGAGCAGCTCGGCGAACTCGTCGATGATCACGAACAGCGACGGCAGCGGCGGCAAGTCGATACCACGTTCGCGCAGCTGCTCGTAGTCGCGAATGTCCTTGACGTCGTAGCGGTTACTCAGCTCGTCGGCATGGCGCAGAACCGCGAAGCGGCGGGCGATCTCGCCGTCGATCATCTCCGCCATACGAGACACCAGGTGAGCTTCTTGCTCCATGTTGGTGATGACCGCACTCACGTGCGGCAGATCACCCATACCCAGGAAAGTCGGACCGCCCTTGAAGTCCACCAG
Source organism: Mycolicibacterium sp. Y3 (assembly GCF_051188035.1). Taxonomy (NCBI): domain Bacteria; kingdom Bacillati; phylum Actinomycetota; class Actinomycetes; order Mycobacteriales; family Mycobacteriaceae; genus Mycobacterium; species Mycolicibacterium sp. Y3. The sequence goes on from NZ_JAVQLT010000003.1 coordinate 111,319, forward strand.
CAGCATATTGAGCATGTTCGGCGAATGCGAGACGCACGCATTGATCACCAAGTTGCGCAGGAACTCCGACTTACCCGACCCGGTCGTCCCCAGCAGCTGCCCGTGCGGGCCGGTACCGCCGTCGGCTGCCTGCTTGAGGTCCAGATCGAGCCGGTCACCGTTGGACAGGAACCCGATGGGGATGCGCAGCCGGCGTTTGTCGCCGTAGCGGCTGATCGCACTCCAGATGTCGATCGGGTCCAGCGCGCCCGGATCGCGCACCCGCATCAGTGTCTGCCAGTCACGGCCACGTTCGGATTGCTTGGCTTGGCGTCCGAGGCTGGTCAGCGATGCCACCTCGTACTTGGCCAGCTGCCGCGCGATCGTTCGCGCATCGGTCAGCGATACCTGATCGGCCACAGCGACTTTGGTGGGCTCGGCCAGCGGCTTGTCGGCTTCGGTGCGCCACACCGTGCGGTCGGCGTCGCATCGCAGCACGATGCCCTCGCTGGAGGTCAGCGCGTTGTCGGGCGGGTTGACCATCAGCCAGGTCACCGCGGCCCGCGGCGCGATGACCGAGTCGATCAGCTTGTCGGGCACCGTGGAGTCGACGACCACCAGGACGTGGCGGTACTTGTCGTTGGTGAACTCGACGTGGGGGTCGAAGTTCAGCATGAAGTCGATGATCTTGGCGGGGTCGTCCTCATCCTGGCCGCCGACGCTGGCCGTCAGGGTCGACCAGTCCGAGTACATCATTCGCGCGCTGCCGAGCCGGTCGAGCTTCAGCGGATGTTGTGTGTGGGGCAGCCATTTCATCCACGACCATTGCGGCCCGTCGGGATCGTCGGTGAGCACGACCATGGCCAGGTTGTCCGGGCCGTGGGTGACCGCGGCGTGCAGCAGCATCGCGCGCAACATGCCCAACGCCGCCTCGCGCTCACCGGAGAACCCGATGATCGGGAAGCGGGCGGTCGCGAGCGCCAACGGCATCGACGACACCGTGGAGTGGTGGCGTAGGAAGCGGACGGTCTGCACCCATCCGACCGGCTCCAGGAACTCCCCCGGAGGGGCTTCAGGTGCCACGATCCGCGCCGCCAACTCCACCTCACCGAGCCCGTAGCGCAGCGCGGTGTATCCGTCGTTGGTGGGTGTGACTTCCCACATGCGTTCGGTCCCAATGAGACTGGGGAGCATGACCGGGTCCGGGAAGGCATGCTGGAGCCCTTCGTGCATGCTCAGCCCGCGGTCGAACACCTTCTCGCGGGTGACTCCCAGGCCGCGGGTCTGCGCCTTGCGATCGGCCAGCAGCTGAGCCCGGGAGGTACCACCGCCGCTCTGGCCGCTCATCATGCCACCCATGCTGGCGATGATCATGAGCGGGAAAAGGATCATCATGGGGTTGAAGCGCCCCGAGCGCAGCATCAGCGCGACCATTCCGGCCACCGCCACCAGCATAAACAGCGGCATGCCGATGGTGCGGAGCTTCGATGCCGGCTCGCCTTCCTCGATCTCCTTGGGGGGCGGCACGGCCACCTCGTCACGGGAGATCCGTGGCGGCGCAACCGGTGTGAACGGCCTGTTGAAGCTGATACGCACCTACTTCACTTCCTTCTTGTCCAGACCGGCGACGGTCGGGTTGGCTGGCATACCGTCGTGGCGGATGAGCGCGTCCTTTTGCGACAGCGTCGGGCCCGGGGCAAACAGTGAGACCACCACCCACGGAGCGGGTACCGGGTAGTGCAGCTTCAGCGACGTCAGCGTGACGTCCCCGGACTCCCTGTCGGAGGTGTCCAGCCCGAACCGCACACCCGTGTCAGCGATCCAGAAGTAGGACTCACGCAGCCGCGAATCCGTTGCCGCGCCGGTCACTTGGACGAAACGGCCCGTTGTTGATGGCATGTACACCTGGTCGGCGGTCATACCCTCCGACGTTGGCGCTGAGACCATCGGCACCAACGCCTTGACCTGCTGCGGCGTGAGCGGCAGGGTGCGCCCGGTGATGACTTCGGTGCGCGAGGTGGGGTCGTCTCCGTAGTGCGACCACGACCAGCAGGTGACCGGCTCGTTGTCGGCGTCGACCAGTTGCACCGTGTCCTGGGGGTAGAACGACACGGCCAGCTGCGTGGACTTAGGGAATGCGGCCAATGCGTCGGGCCCGACCTCGATGGGGGTGGTACTGACTTGCGGATTGGCTGCCCGGATCATCGTCGCCGCGGTCAGGCTGACCTGCTGCACACCGTCGGGCAGCGTGGCGTAGTAGGTCTTCTGGCCGGCCAAGTCCCGCGTGGTCAAGATGGACCCCACCGTCAGCGGCTTGTCCCCGGCGAAAGCTGGATGGTCACCAACACCGGCGATAGCCGGGGCTACCAGCGGTGGTTCGGCCGGGATCGCGTTGAACAGCCCCTGTGAGATCGGCAGCACCAGATCGCTGGCCTTGAGCCCCAGCGCGTCGGCGACGATGGGGTCGGTGATGTTGACTGTTGAGCGCACCACCACCCCGTCGGGTCGCGAGTAGACCAGCCAGGTGCGGTTGTCATAACCCACCAGCCGCGCCTGGTTTCCACCCATCGTCGCGGTGTCGGCGCCCTTGGTCAGCGGGCCGCCGATCGCGGTGGTGGTGACCGGGGATCGCGCCGTGGTTGGCAAACCCGAGACCGGATCCAGCGGCACCGCGGCACCGGTCATCGTGGTGTCGCAGACCGTCCAGATCGACGACGAGTCCTGCACGTCACGAATGTCGTTGGGCGCACCAGGAATTCCGACGAGGGATCCGCGCGGATACTTGTCGATCTCGGCGGCGCTGGCTTTGACCGGGTTGTCGGGCTGCCCGACGATCAGTCGCGCGGAGGTCAGGTTGGTCACTGGGTCCAGGCGGTCACCGACACGGATGTAGAGCGCCCCGGTGTCCTTGTCGGCGACGATCTTGGCGTCCTTGACCTGACCGGCAGGGGAGAACAGACCCCACACCACCGCACCGATGCAGACCACGATCCCGAGTGCGATTCCCAGTGCCAGGGGCGAAGATTGCTGCCGCTGCGGGTCGTCGATCATGCGGGTATCGCGGCGGACCAGAGCATGCTGCAGCCGGCGGTAGAGGAACCGCCACCCGCTGACCTGATATTTCGCCGTGAGCCGGAAGCCACGACGGCGACGCTGCTCGGGCCCTTCCAGTTCAGCCACAGCTGCTCTCCCGACTACTCATGAAACGGAACCCCTTGTGTGGAGCAGACTTCGCGGAACGCCTCGGCCACGTCACTCTCATCGATCGTGACGAGCACTTCCTTAACCGACAGATCCAGGCCCGTGCTGGTGTTGAGTCGGTAGTCGCGGATCTCGGTGGCCTTCTCGGTCACGTTGCGTACGAAGCGCGCGTTGCCGGCCTTGTCGATTCCCGACACCACCCGCGGATTACCGGCGGAGTCGACGTCGTCGACCTGCATCGTGGCCAGGGTCTTCAGTTGGCGCAGCAACAGGTCCTGAGCCGCTGCCGAGTAGAGCGCATTCTCCGAACTGGCCATGAGATCGGCGATCTGTACCAGATCCTCGGGCGTGTAGGACTCGAAGTGGATCCGGGTGGTGAACCGTGACGCCAGACCCTCGTTGGACGTCAGGAACCGGTTCACGTCAGCTTCGTAACCAGCGATCACTACGACGAGCTTCTTGTTTGGATCCTCGGTCTTGCGCTCGTTCTCCAGCCGGGTCAGCAGCGTGTCCACGGCCTCCTGCCCGTAGGCGTCGCCGTCGGAATAGCCACGTTGAATCAACGAATACACCTCGTCGAGGAGCAGCAACCCACCCAACGCCTTGTCGATGACCGCGTTGGTTTTTTGTGCCGTCTTGCCCAGGTACGTGTCGACCAACTGGGGCCGCGATGCCTCCACCACCTCGGGTCGCGCAATCACGCCGAGACCGAACAGCAGCTGCGCCAGGATGCGCGCCAGCGTCGTCTTACCGGTGCCCGGAGGGCCGGTGAAGATGTAGGCCGCACCGACGTCCTTCTTGGCGATGCCCAGCTCGGCGCGCTTGAGATCCATCACCGCCTTGGACTCCAGCCGTTTCATCTGTTCCTTGACCGCGTTCATGCCGATCTGCTTGTCCAGCAACGCCATTGCCTCGGCACGCACGATGTCGCGCCGCCGCTCTCGTGCCTCAGTCTCCAGCGCCGCGGCCGAGGTACCCGATTCTGGATCCCACACATCGGTCCTGGTCGCCAACGAGGATGCGGTAACGATCTCGATCGTCTTCTCCGGATCGTCGATCGCTGCCTGAACCTCGGGCAGGTTCATCCAGGCCTGCAGCTCCTTGAATGCCTGCATGGCCTCATCGCGCTGGCCCTGCGCGCGCATCGCGTAGCCCCGCCCCAAACGCAGCTTGGCATGGACATCGTTGGTTAAACCGCCGCTGGACAAACCACTTTCGGCGTACCGCTGCGCTTCTGCGGGGTTGCCGGTACCGACCAGCGCCCACACCTTCCACACCAGCATGCCGGCGTCGAGCAGTTTGACGAATTCGGGATTGTCCTGCGAGCGCCACTGCTGCTTGCCTTCGAAGCTGAGCACGTCAGGCCAGCGCCGCGCCAAGCCCAGCAGCCCCAGCCGCACATAGTCGAGCAGGTCCGAATCCAGCGTCGACAGATTCGGCTGCCGGGCTTCTCGAGTGATGACCTCGTCGGCCTTGGCCAGCTGCGGCTGCCGCGCCTCGGCCAGCGCGGCGGCGTAGGCGATCGCCACGTGCATGCGGGTGTGGGTTGGCATGCGCAGCGCGAACGATCCCAGCGTCATCGACGTCATGACCTTCAAGTCCGCGACGGTCATCTGCGCGGACTTGAGTGCGGCCCCGAGGTTGGACACCGACCGGTAGGCGCCGGCAGCCACATCCAAGGAATTCTCCCCGGTAGCAAGCCTGCCCAACCAGGCATCGCACATGGTGGGATCGGCCTCGACGGCTTGGCTGAACGCCTGGCGCGCCTCATCGGTCTGACTGTTGCGCAGGTACCTCAACCCCAGCACGAACACGTCGAGTGGTTTAAGTCCGACCCCTGCTGTCATCGCTTACCCCAGCCCTCTACGTCGCCACGGAACACCAACACGTCACAGACGTGCAGTTATGCGACGATCCTAGTCGGGCTCGACGGGGTCAACCGGTGCCGACCGTTGACGAAAATGCGGCCTCCGGCAACCCCTGTGTAGTGGCTGGCCTTGGCTTCCTGAGCGCAGGATTCCATCAGCGGGCATCCCTTGCAGAGCATTTCAGCCTCGGCGCAGGCGACCCGGCACTGGGCCTTGTTGCCGCCGGCAGCAAAGACACTCTCGACCCGGTCCTCCCAGTCGGTGATCACCGCGATGTTGGTTCGGCAGTTCGGCACGTTCGCCGCCGCGGGGGCGGCCGCAGCTGCAGTGGCCTGTGCGCGCGCAAGCTGTTGCGCCCGTTCGGATGTGGCTTGCTGGATGAGTGCGGTGGCGTCGCTGCCGTTGGGGCCGGTTCCCGGCATCGGCACGTCACCCAGGACTGCCGGGTCGATGTCCAGTGCCGCCATGAACGGGGCCAGCATGCTCGGCGGTGCGGCCAGGACCGCGCTGGCGGTGTCGACCAGGCCGAGGCCGTTGAGGTGGTCGACGATCTTGCGCCGCGCAAGGCGGCTCTGTCGGCGGTTGCCGTTGGCGCGGGCGGCGGCCGGATAGCTGGTGCAGCTGGCGCAGCGGCGACGGGTTCCGTCCTTGAGGGAGCGGCACATCAGAAGGCCCCCGCAATCGGTTGGGCCGGAGTACGTCGAAACATGGTTCCCCTTCCGGTGAAGGTGTCTTTGGCACGGCCAGACTAACCCAATTCCGGAAAGTTCACCACCCTTGGTAACTTTTAGTATGTCTCAGATGCCATCGCAGGCGCCTATTAGCCCATGTCAAAGCCGTTATATAGGCGGCATTCGTAGTTTTTCCACGGATCCGGACGTGATGGAGGAATGTGCAGCTCCAACCGGCGCGCCGCACCGACCGCCGACCCTGCTCCGGGCAAGATTCCAGCTACCACTGAACACAGCGGAGGTGAGAGACGATGAGCGACGAACCTCACCGCAGCAATGAGGACGCCCCTCCCACCGGTGAGCCCCACGACGACTGCATTGGCTTGCTCGAACAGCTGGCGGCGGCCTCGCTGGTGGCCGAAGCCGAAGACCTCACCCGTGGCGTGCGCCACCTGTCGATCGCCACCGGCGACCCCGAAACCGAGGACGAGCTCGCCCGCATCAACACCCTCACCGCCGCAGCGTGGACGTCACGGCCAGGGGCCGCCACCACGTCCATCCACGGAGGCGGCGACTACCTGACCGTGCGCGTCGAGGGACCCAACGCAGATGGCTTCGTCGACGACCTTGCCGAGCTTGCCCACCAAATCAATCCCGGGTTCTGGCGCATCACACGCTCCGCGCACCCCTTTTGAGCAGCCTGGACGACACGTCCACCCGGCACGTTCACCCCTGGTTAGTCATCGACCGCGCGAACCGGCTCCCCGTTGATCAGGTCGTAGGCAGTGGAGCGGATCGTCACGATGTCGAGCTCATCCAGGTCGGCCATCCGGCCGATGGAATCGGCGATCGCCTCCGGGGTCATGCCCTCATCCAGTCGCTGTTGGATCTCGTCGATCTGCGCTCTGGTCAACGCCATGTCGGCCCCTTTCCCTGCCCACCCGCTGCCGGCCGGCACCGGCACGGGGACATGCTATTGCCCCAGTTCAGCATGACCGTTGATCATCATCCTCAGCCGGCCTTCTTCCAGCCGCCGACACCGGTGTCTTCGGCTTCAGCCACCAAATCCTCGCCGACCAGGTAGACCGTCGGCTTACCGGCGATGCCGTTGTGCTCGACATGCACGCACCTCAGATGCGAACCCATCGGCAGAATCACCTCGTCCTCACCAGAGAAATTGGAAATGCTCTTGACCGGCAACCCCTCCCGGGTGCGCACGACCATGTAGTACGGCGGATGCCCGGCGAACGCCGAGGCCGTGGACTGCTTGGTGGTCGTGCTGGTCACCTTCCCCACCTCCATGCGCGCACCAACACTGAACACCGCGTCGATGTACTCAGCCGGAGTTCCCTTCCACCCGCTGGGCACCTTCGTCCCGCGCACCACCGTCATCGGCGACATGTTCGGGTTGTTCTCGCGAAACTTGTCGAACGCCGACTCGATCCCCGACACCACCGTCTTGATCGACCCCGACGGCGTAGCACCGTCACGCCCGCAGATCGCGGCGTTGATCGAGGTGTAACTACCGCCGGTGTACGTCGTCAACGCCGAACGCTCCTTGCTGTCGAGCGCCTTCTGCACGAAGGCCGCATTCGCCGTCGTCAGGTCGCTGATGCTCGACGTCTTCACCCCGGGGCCGCTGGTGTTGAAACCCCACGCCTTGAGGTTGCCCGCCCTCTGGCCGATCACCGCATAGTCATCAGCCGTCTCCTTGCCCCACGCACGAATACCACTGCGCCACAACGCTTTATGTTTGTCAGCACCGAGACTCCCCGGCGGGATCTTGTGATCGAAGTGCGGGATGACCCCGCCACCACGGGTCAGCGTGCCCAACGCGCGCCGGTGCGCCGCCGCGTAGGCTTCCTGCGCGGCCGCGGCTCCCTTACCGGCCGCCAGCGCCTCGGCGCGGGCGGCCTCGCCGGCGGCCACGGCCGCCTTCTCACGCACCAGCTTCTTGTGCCGCTTAGTCGCGTCGTAAATGTCGGCGCGCACCGGCCCGGCCCCCACGGCGTCGACGAGCTTGTCGCGGGCTTCACCCATCTTGTCGTCGATGAACTTCTGGTGCTGCTCGCCGTTCCAATGATGTTCTGCGGCTTGGCCTGCCAGCTGCATCAGCACCTGAGACTTGATGTGGTGGGCCTGAGCCTCGGTGTCAGTGGCGCCCTCCGCGAGCGGGGGCAGCTCCTCCATCATGGGCATACGGTTGGCCTTGTTCAGCGCCGCGGACTTCCCGCCGGCAGCGGCCACGCCGTGATACACCCCATCGCGCTTCTGCAGGATCAGGAAGTCGCCGGACCCGCGGCGGTGGATCGCCGTCCCGCCGTCGAGCAGACGCCCCTCGACCTCGACGGCCCCCGATCCGGTCTCCATCAGGAACTTGCCGGCGGTGTAGACGGAGGTGTCGCGCACCACCCCGGCCAACAGCGCCGGCTGCGGCCCCCCATCCAGCGCCCCGGCAGCCTCGGCCGCCACAGACCGGTTCAACGACCGCGCCAACGCATCGACGTCCTCGGCACTGAGGTTGGCACAGTACGCGTCGCGCTCCTCAGCAGGCAGCGTGGTGGCCACCCCGTACTTCGCGGCCACCACGTCATCGGCTGCCATCGGGACCGCGAGCTTGGCCTGCTCATAGGCGGCCTTGGCCGCGTCGATCTCCTCACCGGCTTGCGCGAGCTGCGTGATCTGCTCGATCGTCAGCGAGTCCCCTTCAGCCGAGCCGAACTCCTTGACCAGCTTGCGGCGGCGCGCCTGGGCCCGCTGCACGGCCTTGCGGCCGTCGTCGACGGCCTTCTCCGCCGCGGCGAGCGCCTCCTGCGCCTGCTCCAGGGCGTGCTCCTCCGGGGAGATCTGCGGGCCGGCCAGTGCGGCCTGCTCGGCCTTGGCCGCGGCGATCAGCAGCCCCGCCGAGGGCGGGTTGGCGTGGGTGCTGGGCATGGGGGTGTCACCGAGCACCGACTCCTCGATGCCCATCGCCTTCATGAATTCCGGTAGGACGCTTGGGGGCGCGGCAAGGATCGCCTTGGCGGTGGCGACCAGGCCTTGTTCGGTGAGGTGATCGACCACTTTCTTGCGGGCCAGCCTGCCCAGCCGTCGATTGCCGTTCGCTTTGGCCGCGGCGCCATAGCTTCCGCAGCCGGGGCAACGCCGGCCACCATGTTGGGTCGATCGGCACACCGTGCGCCTCCTTCAGGTGTCTTTGGCAGGTACACCTATGAAGTACCGACGCACAGCGCGTTTTCCGTCACCTCAGCTCAAGATTGATCTACCGCAGGGTGTGCTACCAGCGGCGATGACACGTCCCCATCGCTGCCTGTCTGTCGTCGAGTTCGGCCTGCCGCCGGCACTCGCCGAAGCCGTCTACACGTATGCGGACTCCGCCGGCATCACGTTGTCGCAGGCTGGCGGTGAACTCCTGAAGCTGGCATTGAGTCAGCGTGGATCCGGGCGTGACGCGTCTACAGAGACTCCGCGGAAGCAAGCCCGTTGTGCCCGTGTCGAAGTCGGGAGGTGCAGCGACACCGTAGCGCCAGCGAAGTAACGGCAGTTCCCGCGGCATAAGCCGCTCAGAAATGCTGAAAGCCGGGGCGCCGCCCGGCTTCCAGCCAATCAATGTCCTAGGAGGACTGTTTTATTTTCATCGTGCCCACGCACGATTGTCAACCGTCCCACGCCGCGTGATCGGCAGGGATCTCTGATGGCCCGAGACAAGAAGATGACACCGCCGCTGATACGTCAGTGCCTGTTCCTGACGAGGCACCGCCTGAGCCGACGCCAGGGCGGCGTCGACGACGCCGCCAGCGGCGGCCGCGCGCGGGCCGCAGGCCTTCTATCAGGCGCGATGACACGTCCCTCAGTCGAGCAAGGTCACGAAGTCGTGGGCGCCGAACTCGAAGTGGTGAGTCTGCCCGGAGTCGTCGATGAGGACTAGCTTGGTGGGGCCGGGCCTCGGTACACCCTGCCCCTCGACGGTCAGCGCGAGGGCGGTGGTGGCGACCAGGCCGGAAATGGTGCCCGTGACATCGCCGAACTGGGCCCGACGGCCGTGGTAGGTCACGTAGTCGGCGAGTTCGCGCACCAGCACCCGCCGCGGCAGGGGCGCAGCAGAGCCCATCGGCGACCTCGGGCTTTCAGCGCCACCCGGGCCGCCGCTGCTGCGGGCGAACCAGTCGATACCCATGCGAACTCCCCTCGGTACTGTTAGTGCTTGATCTTCAAGGCGTCGAGGACAGCCCAGCCGCCGCTGGCGCCGGCGCCACTGGCTGCCGCCAATACTGCCGCAGTCCAGATCATCCGCCGGACGCGCCGAACGAACCGCAACAGCGCGAGGGCGACGAACATGCCGATGGCACCCAGCGCCACCAGCACAATGGGGTCACCGTGCCCGGCGAGCACCGACTCGATTGACATGTTGATCTCCCGTATCCGTTCGCGCCAATAACTCCCCTAGCTCGGGTGTTTCATGACATTGGTTACACGTACGGGCCTCTTCGACGTACCGCTGACGTGTAGGGCCGCTAGTTCTGACCGTCCGCCTGACGGCGCATCTTGCCGCCGCCGACGTAGATGCCCACCTGTGCTCCGGCATGTACGACGAGATCGCCAGGCTGGGCGGCCATGATCGATACAGGAGCGATCGGGTCGTTGCCGTCGCGAGCTGCATCAGCTACGCGGAAGAACTCTGCTTCAACAGGAACAAGAACGTCATCATCGTCTTCGGACTGTGCCGGCATCCCGTGTTCCTTCCCGCCTTTTGTCTGTCCCAAAGCGCCAGTGGGCTGATCGCCCAGAATGCCGTCTATCGCTTCGCCAAGATTCAAGTATCTGCGATCGTTTAGTGGCACGGTTGCCTCCCACGTCGAGCCTTGTGGGTATCCGTATCGGATCGTGGATGTCTTCGCGGGTAGATCGTCGGAAATGGACAGCAGCGCGGTCACGTCTTTCGGCCAGATGATAGTTGCACCAGCGTTATTGAGTGCATTGACGGCGTGGACGGCTTGCGCGACGTCGATATCGTCGGGGCTGGTGCGTCCGCGTATGTGTGCGAAGACTTCAGCGAGGGCAACCCTGGCCTTGTCGTCATCGTGGCCCTGGCGGGTGAAGTTATCCCACCGAATCTCGTAGCTCATTTCATTTGTCTCCGTTCCTTGTTGGATTCCTGGGGACGTGTCGTTCCCGCAGATCAGAAGAGTGTGACGACGTGCCAACGGGTCCCCGCGGTCGCCGCGACCACCTCTCGGGAAAACTGCTTCGGCCCTCGTGGCGCCGATAGCGGACGACACCCGCGCCCACGGCCGCCGCGCTGACACAGGAACCCGCCGGCGACCTCGACGTCATGGGCGCGGGTGAAGAAGTCGACCGCGAAGCCGGTCAGCCGCGACAACGCCTGCAGCTGCTCCCAGCTCGGATACAGCTGTCCGGCTTCCCACTGATCGACCGCAGGCTCCTCGACCCCGCACGCGCGGTCGACCTCAGGACCGTAGAGCGCCCGCATGTCCAGGGCCGCGGTGATCGCCCGCGGCGACACCAGACCATCGCGCCACGCCTCGAACGCTCCTGCCTCGCTGCTGTCGTGCAGGTCGGCGACGCTCACAGCAGGGTCTCCTGCACGCCGGTCTGCAGCTCGGCGCGGTAGCGGGCGTCGATGATGGCCGCGGCCTGCCGCCAGCTCACCTCGACCGCGCCCAGGGCGATCGCCTGGCGGCGCTTTCCTTCGGTCACGTCGTAGTGCCAGTTGTGCGACGCCCGGCTTCCCGGCCGTGCCTTCGGCTTACCGGTCTTCACGGGGTCCTGAAACCAACTGCGCCGCAACCCCAATCGCAGCGCGAAGGCATGCAGCTCCTCTGTGGTGTCGGCGAACAGATGTGACCACGTCGAGTCGAGTCGACCCACTTTCGCCGGGATCCGCGCGTCGTCGACGTAGACGGTCACGACGCCACCCCTGCCACCGCCGGGACGGCCGGCTGTCTGCCGGCGGTACGCTCCGCGGTGGTCTCGATGGCGATGGCGCGCCGGATGGCCTGATGTACGACCTGGGGGGCCTCCAGCGGAAGCATGTGTCCGGCGGCGGGGATCTCGACGTGTTCGGCGCCGGGGATCGCTGCGGCGAGGTCGCGCCCGTGCGCGGCCGGCGTCAGCGAATCAGCGCCACCGGAGAGCACCACCGTGCGGGCCCGGATGCCGGCCAGCATCGGGTACTGGTCGTAATCGCGCAGCGCCGGCAGGAACCCGACAGCGGTGGCCACCGAGACAGCCGCCAGCGCGTCGGCGGCCACCGCGGCGATCGTCGCCGCCGACGCCCCGCGCCGGCACCGACCGAGCGCCGCACACAGCGGCCCCACCATCGCTTTGAGCGCGAGATCGGGGGCGCGGTTGACCACACCGAACAGCGCCGCGGTCGCCGGGGTCCCCAACATCCTGCCAAGCCCGCGGTGACAAAGCTTGCCGGCCGCGGTGGCGACGAGCACCAATCCCGTGGGCTCGACGGGCCGCTGATCCAGGCCGAGATAGCCCAGCGCGGTCATCCCGCCCATGCTGTGCCCCACCAACGTCACCGGGCCCTCGACGTGAAGGCCGGCCAGCACGGCGGCCAGGTCCTTGGCCAGCCGCTCGATGCGATAGGTGTTCATCGGTGCCTGCCCGGAGCGGCCATGGCCCCGGTGGTCATAGCTGATGATCCGCACCGTCGACCCGTATCGGTCTGTCAGATAATCGATTTGGCGGGCCCAGCATCCTTGCGACAGGCACAGTCCGTGCAGGAACACCACGGTGTGCACCGCACCCGGTCCCCCGATGTCCCGTACCGCCAGGACCACACCGTCGTCCATAGTGATCGCCATCTCGCGGCAGCTCCGCCGCGCAACAGCCTGCGTCACGACGCACCCCTTTCTACGCTGATTGCTTGACATCCACTGCCGCACAGCTGTCTTCGCGTACCGCCGCTCCTGCAGCTGCCACGCCGTCGAGGGCGTCCGACAGGTCGGTGATCGCCTTGCGCGCAGCCTCAGCGGGATTCGCGTAGCCCTCGGTAATGCGGTATGCCACCCGGGCGAGGTTCCCGTGCGCGGTGACCATTCCGGCGATTTCGCGCAGCGCCTGCAAACCGATCGCCCCGTGCCGGGGCGGCTTGTCCGCGGAGCTCCAGTCGATCGGCGCACCGCCCAGCGCCTCACGGACGAGCGCGAGCTGACGCTGAAGCTCGGTCACATCGGGCAGCTCGGCGATGCGCCGCGCCAGCGTCGCGGCGGCTTCCTTCTGGGCCTCCTGCTGAGCTTTGGCCCGCGCGACGGCCGTCTCGGCGTCCACGGCTTCAGCACGCAACGTGTCGTAGCGGGCGAACACCGATCGCACCGCATCCCAGGACGGCTGGTGATCGGCCTTGGCCACCGCTGGGTGATGCACGTTCATCCGGGTCACCGAGCGGCCCGGCGACATCAGGCCCCAGCCGGCGGGGAGTTCACCGTCGCGCACGATGGCGGGATCGGAGACGACCAACCACCACTGGTGGCACTCATCTGCCCATGCATCGGCTTTGCCGTTCTTGCGGCCCATCTCGGCCACCCAGTCCGAGCGCGACACCTTGATCTCGTGGCCAATCAGCTGACGCCCACTGGTGGTGGTGAACCCGACGTACACGGCGTCACACCGGCGCCCCGCCCCGTACCCGCCGTTCATCCCGACCTCGGGGACGAAGATCCCGCCCGGCAGGCGCCGGGACGGCTCGATGTAGTGGCGACGGAGCCGCCCCAGCAGATCGGTAGCCGTCATCGTCGAGGTGTCACGCGTGGAGGGCATCTTGGTCCTACTTCACGTCGGTCACGGCGATCGGAAGCCAATTACGCACAGAGACCGACCATTTCCCGGCCTGGACGAGGTCGGCCAGCTCCTGGCACTGCTCGTCGGTGGTGACGTCCCAGCCTTGTCCGATCACATTGACTGGGCCACGCACACCCGCCCGCCAATCGAGCACGGCGTACTCCAAGGCGCCGCGCCGCCGAAACGGCGCCTGCCGGGTGAGCACGACGACGTCCTCACCGGCCACCGCCCGTACCGTCCACCACCCCCGCTCGGCGTCGAGCCTGACCCGCTGCCCGACTGCCATGGTCACCGGCGTCATCGGCTCGGCCTGGTAGTACAGGCGCTGCTGCGACCGCGCGGCATTGGTGAGTGTGTCTGTGGTCATGACCGTGCCTCCTGAGCTGTGGGGGATGCTCCTACCTGGTTAGTACCGCCGCGGGCGGCCGTTTCCGTCACCGCGGGCGGGTATTGATCCCAGGTCCACCCGTCCAGGACTCGGCCGGCGCGCCGCTTCCCGACGCGGACCGCGATCGTGTCGCGGTCGAGCAGCACGGTGTTGGTGGTGCGCTCGCCCACCTCCAGCAACCGCTCCTGCCCGCCCCGCAGGGTGGTGGCCCCCGGCGCGGGCACGCGGATCACCGGCGAGCACCGGCCTCCCAGGGGATGGTCATAGGCGCGGCCGAACCGGAAGTCCTCGTCATCGGTGACCGCGACGGGCAGGTACTCACCGAACTGCTTGAAGTAGAACGCGATGTCTGCTCGCACGCATTCGTCGCGGATTCCGCGCACCCAGTCCGGATGCAAGGGGCGCGCCTGCGGGCCTGATTCGCCCCCGGCGATGACCCAGTGCAGCACTTCCCGCACGCGCAGACGTTGCCCGTCCCAGGCCGGATGATCCTGCGGCGGCGTCCATTTGCGCAGCGCGCGACGCAACGCAACGTATTCGAGCAACGGCTCCATCGAGAGGTAGCGCACGGCGGCCGGGGTGTCCAGCAGCGCCGGGATCCGCCTGTCGGCCCAGTACTGACTCTCCACGCTGACACCGAGCCACACGTTCGGCAGAAACCCGTGCAATTGGCCGTGATTGGGCCAGTACTGCTGACGCGACGGCCGCTGCGCCATGACGTGCTCACCGAAATCGGTCACCGCCGACCAGAACTGATCACTGTTGAGCAGAGAGCGCATCCGACCGTGCCGTTTGGTCAACACCTGGAACGTGTGGGTGGCGCAGCTCTGCATCACCGCGAACACGTGCGCGATGTACTCATCGGGCACCTTGTCGTGGAACAGGTCACCGGTGGAACACACGAACACCTTGCGCGGCGCCCGCCAGCGCATCGGCTGATCGAGCCGCTCCGGCCACAACGTGACATCGAAACCGTTGGGCCACGCCTTGGTTCCCGCGAATCGGCGAGCATGCCGGGCGGCGTAGCAGTTGTCGCATCCCGGCGAGATCGGGGTGCACCCGGTGACCACCGGCCACGTCGAGTTGGTCCATTCGATCTTGCTGCGGGCCCCCATCACAGCACCCCGTCATCGGGCCGCCACGTCGCGGGCTCGTCGGCGGCCTGCACCAGCGGGTAGGCCGGAACACACCCCTGGGTCCGGGCGTGTGTCAGGGCGTCGACGGCAGCCGCCTTCGGCAGCAGCCACCGCCGCGGCCCGTCCCAGCCGCAGCTGCACCGAGCCTGCCGTCGCCGCCCGGGCGCGGCCAGCACACCCACTACCGCCGATCGGGGCGTGTCCGCATCTGCTGGCGCCGACCTCGCCTCGGACCGCATTGCGTCAGCGTTGATCATCGCGTTTCTCCTGTCGCACTGGTGATGTCGATGTTGTGATGCGCCGCCACGGCGGTCAGTACCGAACACGGGGAACGCACGATGCACTCGCACGATCCGATGGTGTCTTCGAACTCGCCGGCCCACGAACCGGCAATGAATGTGCACGCCCAGCACGCCACGATGGCCTCAGGGCAGTGCGTCACCCCGACGCCGTGTGTGTCCTGGATTCCGCCGTCCCAGCAGCCCTCGCAGATCACCCCAACCGGGCGGTGCCGGCTGATGTGGGCTAGTAGCTCGGACACCACGGCGGGCTCAAGCCGGTCGGACACTTCACCGTCGTGGGCGGCCAGGACGGCCCGCACGATCGTGGTCAACAGATCGGGATCGTGCCCGGTGCTCGCGATCAAACCGCGCTCCACGGGCTCTGGCGCGTAGGAGGCTATTTCGTCTTCCACGGTGCCCAGGTGTAGGGCGACGATCCAGCTGCACCGCTCACAGCGGCGCGTACTCAAGTGCGGGTTGGCGTAGTCGTAGCGCCCCCATTTGCGGGCCAGCATGACCCGCTCTCCGCACACCCCGTGCAACTCGGCGGCGCGGGCCATCCGCCCCCTGCGCCGGCCCGCGTCGATCAGTGGCGCGGCCTCCAGCAGGTCCACCGCGTGGCGGCGATGCCGGCCTGGCCCAATGCCGAATCGGTCCGCTGGCGACATGACCGCGGTATCGACTCCACCGGCGTTCACCGCGCCACCCCGGCGCGCTCGACGACGTCGACGGGCGGGATCCAGAGCCCGAGCGCGCCCGGAATCGGGATGGGCTCTGCCAGCGGTGTGCGGTCTTCGAGCACTAAATGAACTACGCGCCGTCGCTGCCGGCCGCCGTGTTCGACGTAGGACGATTCCCCCCACGGCTTGCAGCACCCGGCGTCGAGATGGCAGTCGACGAGGACCGCGGTCCCGATGACGGCGGACATGTCCAGGGCGCCTGCCAGCGAGCGGCCGTGGGCGGCCTGGTGGATCAACGGCGACTCATCGCCTCGCTGAGACCACCGCGCCCCGGCGTGGATGAGCAACGGACCCCTGAAACTCCATGCCTGCGAGCGGTTTTCCACGTTCTTGCCGGCCGCCACGATCGCCCACGCCCACGGCTGCTGAATGGTGATCGCTCGTACGCCGAGGTCGGCGACATGGGCGCCCCGCCGCGGTTGGCGGGTTGACAGCGTGGCCGCCGAGATCACGCTGGACGGGGGGTTTGGCATCGGCAATCCTCTCCTGGAATTGCTGCAAATCGTAACTCCCGATTTCGCGCCATCGCGGGCTCGCTGCCTGCAAGTTTCGGACAGTGATGCCAGTTTTTTCCCGCCTACGGTGACTATTAGGCACGTTGCCTGGACGAGTCACACCGTCGCACCAGCGGCGATGCCACGTCCCCGACCACCACCCGCGTGGTTGCGTCGGGCAAACCGCCACGCGTAACCTTGACCGCGTTAGCCCCGCGTGGACCGCTGACCTTCCCGGAGGTTAAGTCGCCGGGGCTTTATTTCACGAAATCAGCCCGTTGGAGAATCCCCGCAGCAGGCCTATCTCGCCAAGCCCTGGCGCAGCCGCGGGTGGGTCGGATCGTCATTGTCGATCACGGAATCGGCGACCTGTAGCGGGTTGACGTCGTCAATGCATATGTGCGATGTGGCGTGATAACGCTGGGCGTACCTCTGCTCGGCCGCCCCACCCCACCGAATTGTGCTGCGTCACGGATGATTCCCACAAGGCTTCATCGAAGCTGGCGTTGACGACGACCACGACATCCCAACTGCTGCGATGGTGGCGTTTCATGAAGCTGCCGTCGGCGATCACAATGCTCTCCGGACCGGCGAGCTCGGCTTTCTACGGGCGGCGCACAGTGGGCACCCGGTGGCCCTGCAACCGCTCCTTGGCCGCGTCGGCCTTCTTGCTGTCCTGCAGGATCAGTCGGACCAATTGAGCGCGAGCATCGGCGTTGAGGGGATCGTCGTGCAGTTCATCGCACGCGATCTTCAAGTCGCGGGAGTAGCCGCGCACCAAGGCGAGGTCAGAGTCGGCCGTGGGGAGCGGAATGCACGTCCCGATCACCCTGGTCTCGCGCTGCGACGCGGCTGCTGCTGCCAGTGATGGGTGCGGCGACTTACTGACCATGCCGTCGTTTATAACCGTAAATTTTCTGACATGCAACGTATACCCACGTAAATATGGCAGGCTTATTACGTGCTTGACGCCCGTCCAATCCCACCCGGCAGACCCCGACGCAGCCCATCTACCTGCATAAATACCGGGAAGGAGCCCTGTAGTAACATCAGTACACGACCGGGCCCGACACGTGAAACGAGAGTACTTTGAACGAATCGACGCCCGACACCGCGCAACCCTCCGAGCTGTCGATCAAGCTCAACAAGCTCTTCGAGACCATGCGCAAGCCCTCACAACCACCGCTGTCCAACGCCGCGGCCGCCGAGGCCATCACCCGCCAAACCGGCGTATCCATCAGCGCGGCCTACCTCTGGCAACTCCGCCAAGGCATGAAGAACAACCCCACCGTCGCCCATCTACGCGCGATCGCCGAATTCTTCGGCGTCACCCCCTCCTACCTGATCGACCCAGGCATCGACCCCAAGATCGACGAGCAGCTCAACCTGCTGGCCGCCCTACGCGACGCCGGCGTCCGCGACCTCGCCATGCGCGCCAGCGGACTCACCCCCCAAGCCATCAGCAGCCTGCGAGCTATGGTCGATCATGCGCGGCAACTCGAGCAATTGCCGCCTGTAGACGTAACCGGGGGCAAGGAGCCCTAAATGGCGATCTCGAATGAAGACATGCTCGCGATGGCTCGCGAGCTACCCATACCTGTCCCCTGGGACCGGGATCTGTTCATCCAGAACATCGCCGAGATGCGCGGCCGCCCCATTACGTTGATTCCCACCGACACCGCCGCCCTGGCTGACAGCCCCTGCGGCCTGTGGCTCACTCGCGACGACGACGACCTCATCCTGCATGAGATCGGCACGTCCGATTATCACATCGATCAAATCGTTTGCCACGAAATCGGACACATGATGCTCGGCCACGGACGCACCCGCGCCTTCGGCGCTGACCGTGACGGTGAAATTGAGATGTGCCAAAAGGTATTACCGGATATCGACCCCGCCGCCGTCAACGCAGTCCTAGGCCGCACAGACTTCGCCAGCGACCAGGAACGCGACGCCGAAATGTTCGCCAGCATCCTCATGATCGCCGCCGCCGAACGTGCCGACCGCCAGTCGATGATGCGCAGCGTGTTCTTCCGATCGCGGTGACCACGACCGTCCCGGCCTACCTCACCTGGCCACTGCTGGTGTTCATGGTGTCCGTCGTCATCACCCGCTATGCCTTCTTCAACAGCAGCCAATACGAAACCTACTTCAACAACACCCTGGCCCTCATGGTCGGCTCCAACCTGCTACGCGAACGCGCCATCGAAAACCTCCTCGCCAACCACGGCATCCTCTCCATCACTGCCGCACAACAACTCTCACTGGCAGTCATGATCTTCGCCGCCGCCGAATTCATGGGGTTCATCTCCCTGTGGTCCCGACTGTCCCCCGACCAGACCCGCCGCCGGCACCGCCACCATCGCGCCGTCGCCACCCTCCTGGCGATCGGCTTCGTCCTTGCCGCCACGCCGGCCCGCCGCGCCGGCCGCACCCTCGAAGAGTTCGGCGGCTGGTACAGCGTTCTGGCCTGGGCGCTGCTCACCAGCATCTTCATCGCCTTGGCCTACAAGCTGCTTCACATGGTGATCAACGAGCTGCTGCGCCCCGCAGCCAAACCCCGCGAGCGACTCATCGCACTCGGCGGCATCGCCGTCGGCGTCGCCGTCGGCAGCACCAGCGTCGACGCCGTCATCCTGGCCGCCTTCGAACAACTCGGCTGGTTTCACACCATCGACTTCCGCCTCAATCTGCACGGCTCCAACATCTTCTGGGAAACCACTGCAGTCAGTGCGCTCGCTGCGGTGCCGGCCGCCAGGGCCCTTGCCGCGCGCGTCGGCCTCGATGCCACCAGCCGTCACTGGCGCCGACTACAACCCCTGCGCACCACCATGACCCAAGCCGTCCCGGCCAGTGCCTTCGAACTGCGCAACCCCAATCCCCGCCGTCAGAAATCGTCCCTGGACCTCCACCAAACCACCATCCAAATCCGTGACGCGATCCTGCAGCTGCGCGCCTACTTTCACGACATCCCCACCGCCGATGCCGACCACTTCATGCATCACTTCTCGATCCCGGCGGCCCGGCGCGAACCCGCCCTGGCCGCCCTGCAACTGGCCACCGCTGTTCACGCAAAGTCCGTCGGCGCCCAACCGGTGCCCGTCGACTCCTCCGTCATCCTCAAGTCCCGGTCAACCAACCTCGAAGACGAAACCGCCGAACTGCTGCGCCTGGCCCGGTGGTGGCCACAAGCCCTACAAGCCACCCAACACCCAGCCCAGCACGACACCGAGATGAGCCAATAGCCATGCCTAACAAAGCTTCCACGGCACTGCCCCACCCCCGCTGGCGCATGCCGATCATCGGCGACCTCCTCACCATCGACCTCGCCAAACCCTGCCAAGGTCTGGCCAAGGACAACGTCGCCCGCGGAGGCATCGTCGAACAACGCATCTTCGATGTCCCCGTCATCGTGTTGTCCGACCCCGGTCTGATCGATGACGTCAACGACGAAACAGTCTGGGAAAAGCACGTCGGGCACTCACTGAGAAAGCTGCGGCCTCTGGGCGGCGACGGCCTGTTCACCGCCTACAACCACGAACCCAACTGGCGCAAAGCCCACAACGTCCTCATGCCGGCATTCGCCAAATCCGCCATGGAGTCTTACCACTCGACGATGCTCGACACCATCCGCGAACTCGTCGACGCCTGGGTCGCCCGCGCCGCCACCCACACCTGGATCGACATCCCCACCGAATCCAACAGGCTGACCACCGAAATCGTCGCGCGCACCGCCATCAGCCACTCCTTCAACAAGCTCGAAGACACCAGCGACGATCCCTTCATCGCAACCGTCCTGCGCGAGCTCAAATACGCCAACCGCCGGACCGACGCAATCCCGCTCTACGAGAAGCTCTTCGGACAAGCCCAGCGCCGCCAGCACCTGCAAGATAAGGCATCACTGCGCGAGCAGATCTCCACCATCATCAACGACCGCCGCCACGCCGGGCCGCGCGCCGGCGGCGACATGCTCGACACCATGCTCACCTCAGCGGACCCCGAGACCGGCGAGACCCTCGACGACGACAACATCACCAACCAGATCCTGACTCTGCTCGTCGCCGGCAGCGAGACCTCCGCCAACGCCATCAGCTTCGCTCTGCACTTCTTAGCCCAGAACCCCGACATAGCCGAGGCCGCCCGCGCCGAAATCGATCAACGCTGGCCCGAGCGCACCATCCCCGACATCGCCTTCGACGACGTTGCCCCGCTGCGCTACCTGCGCCGCATCGTCGACGAAACCCTACGACTGTGGCCCGTGGCCCCCGGCTACTTCCGCCAAGCCAAGACCGACACCACCATCGGTGACGGCAAGTACCACTTCGCCAAGGGGGACTGGGTTTTCGTTCTCCTCCTCGCCGCTCACCGCGACCCCCACACCTGGGGACCAGACGCCGACCAGTTCCGCCCAGACCGGTTCCTCACCGACAACATCCGCAAGCTGCCCCCACACGTCTACAAGCCCTTCGGCGTTGGCGCACGGGCATGCATCGGCCGCCAGTTCGCACTCCACGAAATCATGCTGACCCTGGCCGCCGTCCTGCACCAATTCGACCTGCAACCCGAACCCGGCTATACCCTCAAGGTCTCAGAGACCCTGACTCTCAAACCGGACTCGCTCCGTCTGCGGCTCCAACAGCGGACCTAGAACCCACGTCCCCACGGCGTCGGACGAAGCGCCCACGACATCGATCCACTCGGGGTCTCGATATCCGACACAGCCACCACCAGCGGTGTTAGCATCTCGGATAGTGGCAACTTGCACTTGCCCGCCTCCCTGATCGTGGCGACCCGCGTTAGCCGCGAAACACCTGGGACCAGGTTCTCTTGAATCGTGCAAAAGGTCACCTCACGCCACCTTCATTGCGCACGCCTGGCCGAGGACGCGGGCCACAGTCAGGACGCGCGGAAGGACGTCATCATGACCCGTGACCGCAACCGCAAGAAGGCGATCCGCGCCCGTGCGCAGCACGACAACGTGCCATACAACGTTGCCAAGCGCCGAATCGGGGGCGCACTGGCAGACCATGGCCACCACGACATGCGGTGGAGTCGAGCTGCCGCCGCCCTCCGCACCAATCAGGCCGGCCTGCCGGCCGCACTGATTGCCTTCGCAGGCCTGCCGCCCGTATCGGGACCCCTCGGCCAGAAGCTCGTCCGTCACACACTCGATACGTTACAAACCCACGTGCCAGTCGGCGCAGTCCTCACCACCTGCGATCTCTTCGACGCCACAACGAGCACCGGCCTCAGGGTTACGCCACCCATATCCCCCCACATCATCGCGGCCCACTCCGAGATCAGCCAGACGCTCGAAAGCCTCTCAGATCGCGAACTTCGTTCCGCTGCGGTCGAATTCAGGATGACATCCGACACTGCACTCCACGGGATCGAGACAACCCTCATCCGAAGGCGCCGAAACATCTCAGCCGCCGCTGAACTCGAAGACACCGGTTACCCGGACGTCGATGACGGGCCCAGCGACGACGATTACGCCGCCCTGACCACTCTTGCCTCGGCAACACTGAACACGCTCACTGGACCAACGGCACGGTGGGACGACACCACAATCGAAGCCCTGCGGTGCGCGATCGCAGTACACCTGGCTCAAATCGGCGACGCCTTCCTGCACACCAGCGAGTACACGGCTCTTGTCCTCGACTGGCACCAAGAGACCGACAACCAATGGCAGGCAACCCACACCATCCCTGGTGCGCCGACCCCGCTCAGGGCCATCGTGACCACCGAAGCCGCCTCAGGTCAATGGCAGCTCTTCGGACCGTCCGGCACACCTGCCCTTGAGCAGGTCACCGCCCGCGGACACGTCGGCACCGGCGACCCCACGGACAGCTTCGACACCTTCTACTCCACCGACACCGCGTTTCCTTCGCTCGCAGCAGCTCAATTCGCCGCCGCGTCGTTCGTTACCGGCGCTTCCCATAACCCGCACCAACTGCGTTCATCCACCACCAATCGGCTACTCATACCGCGCACAGAACTGCTGGCAGACGAGGCCACGATCGCCGTCGACCTCTACGCAGTTTTGCAGACCGTCTCGGCTCAGCATGAATTCGACCCGAACGAAATCCTCACCTGGGCAACAGGACCGCACATCGACCCCGACTCCGACGATGTCGGAACCATCATCGGGCTGGTCCTGGATAACTGGGGGTGCCCCGTGCCGCGCACCATCGATGAAGGCAGCCATGCGCCGCTCAACGAACAGCCGTTTGAAGACTTCCTCATCAGCCACGCAATCCGGTTAACCGACCTGGCCCGCACATATCTAACCGGCCAGCAGGACGCCGGCCAGGAGCCGCTTCTCTTGCGCACCCGACATGACGCCGGCATGCACGCCATCCTGAAGCACGCCACTACGCGTCAGATCTTCGCCGAACTCAGCGGCGACAAGCACGTCGACGAGACGACCCTTTTGTCGGGGGCGAACATCCTTGCCGATCTCGTCGACCTCACCCGCGTGGACGAAATCTTGACCGAATACTTCGACTGACGGCCGCTAATCGATCTCGGGGGGCAACACGACGGTGAACGTGCCGTCGGTCGGTAGATCGTCGCGATCGAGGCCGAAGAGGTCACAGGAGCATCCCTCGCCGGCCCACATGGGGCACAGCTCGGCCCGGCATTGACTCATTGCCGTGTACCGGCCGTTGCCGAGCGTCCCGGCGCAGGGCAGGCCGTGCAGATACCGGTGTTGTCGTCGAAGGTGACCGTCCACGCGCACGGCCCGGAAAGCGTGTCGCAGGCGGCGTATTCGGTGCATGCACAGCCGCGGCAGATCCGCGGATACTGCCACTGGATGCGGGTCACTTCGTCGTCCGCGGTGACGCCTTTGTGGGTGGCGCAGAAGAACTCTACGAACTCGGCCACGGTCATCTCCGGAAAGCCCTCGGCGACGACGTCGGCAGCCGTGATTGCGCCGAGGCGTTCGCGCGTCACCGAGACGACGTCGACCGTGACGATCCGCTCCAGCTCCTCGCCCGGGCGCCGGCCGCGCACCTTCGGACACAAGGTGAGCTGGTCTCCGGGCCGCAGCATGCGCCAGCCCGCGCGTCGGGTCACCGTCTTGGCGCGGTCCCGCACCAACTGGGCGGTGTGCGCCACCTCCATCAGACGCGCCATCAGTTCGGCCCGTTCTTGTCGGCCGCGGCGCGGATGTCGGCCTTGGTGACACCGGGTAGCGGTCCCTTGGCCATGACCTGTTGCATCAGCTCCGTCATGCGTTCACGAACCTGCATCTGCACCTGCGCCTGGAGCTCGGGCGAGCCGACCGCGGCGGCGACCAGGTCGTCGGCCTTCGCGTCGGCGGCGTCCGCCGGCAGGAACAGGTTGCAGCCCGTGGACGCGCCGGAGGTGAATCCGTCGAACCAGACGTGAATCAGCACTTGCTCCAACGGCATTCCGTACACGGGCGTCGTGTCGTCACTGGGCATGTCGCCTCCCTCCCGGCGAGGCATCTGGCCCACCATGGCTCAATTGTGGGCCGCCCAAGCCACGGTTCGGGCGCACGGACTGGGCCCAGCCATCCGACCAGGTCCGGCGGCTTCACCTCTTCACTCGCCGGTCGCCACTCCGGCTAGGGGCCATGCCATCGCCGCTGTTCAGGACCTCATTCGGCGTCAGCTTCGTCAGCAGCCGGCGGGCGGGCGATCGTCACTTTGTCGCGGTGCTCGATCGGCAGGTCGGCCGGGCCCGCGATGTAGTCGGTGATCCAGATTGGCACGTGCCGATTGAGGCTGGGGTACCACTGGCGTCGCCAGTGCCCGCGGACCACCCACCGGTGCGAGTAGGACCGGCTGGGGCCGTCTTCATGCCGGCGCCCGTGATGCTCGGTGGCGTTGTAGCTCAGGTAGGTGATCGAGTCGGTGCGGGTGCGGCGACGACCGCGCCGATCCTTTCCCGGCGATCGCACCGTCTGCACCTCGGCGCTGGCCAGCTTCGCCTGTCGCGCCAGATGACTGAGCGCAAACAAGGTGTTCATCGCATTGTCCGGCTTGATCTTCGTGTACTGCCCGTCGCCGAACGGCTTGAACACCTCGACAGGACTCGGCGGCTGATCGGTCATCGGTGGGCTCAGCCTGGCCTGCTCGAAAGGCTGCGGTACATGCATGTCCGGATCAGTGAACCGATCGGACACGATGCGCCGAAGTCCCTCCACCTCAGCAAGATTGGCCGACACCATGCCCTCGGACGTCGTCACCCACCGCAACAACAAGGGCTCGGACCGGTCATGCAGGAACGCCACACCAGCCGGGCTCGGCAGGTCCGCCAACGACAGCGCGCTCTCTGCAACCTGCGCCGTGGCAGCGCTGCGGACAAGTGCTGTCATCTCCTCAGTGCAGAAGATCGTGTGCCTGGTCTGCACACTGCCGCTGGCAAGCACCTGGCCGAAGTAGATTGCCCGGGTCGAGTGGAAGTCCGTCTCGTCCTCGACGTTGTGTGTCCGCCACCGCTCCGCCATCTCTGCCGGTGTGGTGTCCAGGAGCTGCGCGGTGTAGGCGAGCCGCTCCGAGGGTTCGTCGACCTCGCCGCGGGCGTACGCCCGCCAGTCCTCGTTGAGCAGATATCGCGGCTCGACGATCTTGAGCGACTGGGCGGCGTGCGCGGTGAGCGCATCGAGCAGAACGGGCATGCTGCTAGGCGTTAGCGCATTCAGGACGAGATCGGCGCGCTTCATCAGGGTGAGGTAATCCGAACCCAGCACTACGGCCTTACTCAACGCGTTTCCCCGCTTCCGCTTCGCTGCTTCTTGGTGGTGGCTAGGTGTGCTGTCTCATGAGATTGGTTACGCGGTGACGTCATCGTCTCGGCGGGCACTCCCAGGGTCCTGCTCGGCGACGGCGCGTGGTACCTCCGGCGCGGTACCTATTCCGGAATGCGTTCGATGCCAGGGCCATGGCGTGAGGGCTCGCGATGCGAAGCACATTGCCGCCAACCGTTCCTTAACCAACGCACACTCACGGCCGCCCACAGCACCGTCACCGCGATGAACCATCCCCGCGAACCCCATCCGTCGGCGGCGACCGCGCACATTAGTCCGCCGGCGGCGAGCACAGTGGCGGCCACGCCGCTGAGGATCTTTCCACCGGCCGTATCTGTGATTAACGAACCGACACGCCGCGCACCATCGGAGCCCTGGTCGTAAATGTGCCAAGCGATCACGGTGGCGGCGACCAGCGCGCCTAGGACGCACACCCAGAGCAGCACATCCCACGTGTCGACCTGCCCAGCAGACGCCCCGAGTAAATCGATGAGCTTCATCATCGCCAACACCAACCAGACGAGAAGCTCCAACACAGCGACAGCCGCCGCGACTCGAATTGCTCGCTCACGTAGCGGTGCGCGGTCTGAACCCTTCATATCTTCCATCTTCCCACCGAGGTGCGACACACTCGTTCGCTCTTTTGCCCCCACCAGCCCCCGCCCGCCCGAACAGCTCTCGTCGAAGGCCCTACCGCGTAACCAATCTCATGAGACAGCACAGCTAGGCAGCGCCGCCGCTGATCAGCGTCAGCATCGGTTTTCCGCTCGCGGCCGACCCGGCCAGCGTCTGCTCGTTGAGCATGTCGTAGGCGGCCGAGCGGATGGTGACCACCTCCAGCGGGCCCAGGTCGTTGACTCGCCCCAGGTAGTCGGCGATCTCTTCGGGGCTCATCCCCTCATCGAGATAGCCGCGAATCACGTTGCGTTGCATTATGTTCAGCAATTCATTTCACCTCTCTTCAGTTCGCTACGACCATCACTGGGCATTGGATTCCTGCTGCGGCGCCGAGTGCGGCGTCGGCGGTCACGACCGTGCAGTCCAGCGCTTCGGCCAGCGCGACGTAGCTGGCCGCGCCGGCGTCGAGGACCTCGCGCAGTTCCCACACCCGCGGGAGCAGTCCCAGCTCGCTGACGCGCCGGACCCCGAGGCCACGCCAGGCGTTCACCGTCGCCTGCGCCGTCTTCGCGTCGAGTTGCCCGAGCGCCAGGCAGCGGCGCAAGCCGTTGACCACCTCGACGTCGATCACGTCCGGGGCCCACACCCGGTCGCCGGCCAAGACCTTGCGTGCCTGCCCGGCATTGAGCAGCCCGGCCAGCGCAGCGGAGGCGTCCACGATGATCACCTTCCCGAACGTCCTTCGTCGACCGCGGCAACGATGTCGGCGGTGTCCACGCTGAGGTCGGGTAATGCGGCCAGGAGGTCGGCGTTGTCGGCGCGACGTGTCGCTTCAGCCAACTCCCGCGTCGCGTAGGTGTTCACCGAGACGCGCTCGCGGGCGGCGAGCCGTTCCAGGCGTTCGATCACGTCGGCTGGCACGTTGCGCAGGTACACCGTTCCCATGTCGCACAATGCTAGCAGAATGCAACACGGTCCGGTGGGCTATGCGCCTGTCTGCAACGCCACCACCGCATGGGTGTCGGCAAGCCCATGCGCATACGCGTGACGATCCGCCTTCTCCAACAACCGCCGGATCCGCCCCGCCATCGCATCCTTGGACAAGGCCGGCACCGCCAACCGCCCCAACTCCTCCAACGTCACCGACCGATGCTCCAGACGCAGCCGCCCCGCCTCGACAAGATCCTCCGGAGCGCCATCACCCAAGATCTCCAGCGCACGCGCCACCCGCGCCGCCGACGTCGCCGCAGCCACCGCCGCACGGTGAGTGCTCTGCTCCTGAAATCCGCGGGCCGCACGCCCGGCGGGCGTGACCTGATATCGCGCACACCGTGCCACCCACCGCGCCTGCGACTCCACGGCTCCCGTCGCCGCGAGCAGCGCCGCGACCCCATCGTCATCGGATACCACCACCAGCACCGCGCCCCGCACCTCGCGCACCTTCGCCACAACACCCAGGCGTCGCGCGGCACCGGCCAGCGCGATGGCGGCCTCCAGCGCCGGCGCCTTCACCTGCAACGCCCGGGCCCGCCCCGGCCGACTCAGCTCCCCGCAGGCCAGGAACGCCCCTCGCCACACCGCTCGCATGGCGTCCCGGTCCCCGGCGACAACAGACGGCGGGAGACCCCGCATACGCTGCCCACCTCGATCAACCAGACCGACCCGGCGGGCGAACTCCTCCACACCGTGGCGGATCTGCACCTCATGGCAGCGACGTCGGTACTGACGCACCTTCGACGCCGAGACGACGGTGCGACCCGGCTTCACCCGCAGCATCACCCTGGGCTCGTAGAGATCCTTGATCATGGCGTGCAGCCGGCGCGCGGCCTCCACGCTATCCAGCTCGGCGGACACGATCGGCTGACCGTCGACGCAAGCCAGGACACCGGCGAACCGCATGATGGTGGCCACCTCGACCCGCTGCAAGGCCGGCGACTGCACCGGCGCGCCGGACAACTCGAGCTTCACTTCACTGGCCACCTGGCTGAGCCCTCCCCACTCGGCGATCACTCCAGCCTAAGGCGAGTTTCGGACCCAAACCGCCGCCGAGCGACAGGGATCTGCGGGCACCTCGGCAGGCTCGGGAGTCGCTGTCGGGGAGACGCTGCGGGTGGGCGCGAAGCGATGCCACAGGCGCACCGCGAACGTGGCCCCACTGGCGACGGCAACGAAAACCAGGACCGCCTGGGCGAGATCGGCATCAGTGATCATGACTACCCGACGCCTCGCCACCTTCGGAACCTTTACTGGGCCCGGTTGTTTCGTGGGCGTGAGATGGTGGCGATGCTGACCCGTTGGGGGTGTCGTCACCGGAACCGGCCGACCCCACGGCACTGGGCCCGCCCGATACGACCGCCCCCGGGCCCTCCGCCGCGATGACGGACGGCTTCCGGCCACCACCTCCAGCTCTGAGAGGCCGGCTCAACGCCAGGGTCGGCGCGCGCCGCGACGCCGGTTTCGTAGCGCGCCCGCTGGGCTGCGCCGGAACGGTCGCGGCGGGCTCCTGCGTCTCGGTCTGCACTCCCACCGACCCGGGTGCTGCGACGCCTGCGGCCGAAATGGACTGCCCCGCCGCAGGGGCGACGTCGGGGACAGCGCGGGACGTCACGCTCGTAACGACACTGGTCGGCGCAGCCACCGTAGTGGCCGCTGCGGGCCGGGATTTCGCCTGCCACTGGCTGATCGCGGCATCCAGGTAGCGCTGGGTCTGACGCAGCGTGATGCCGGCCCGGTTGGCGCCGGTGGTCATGCCGTTGACCGCGGCCACGAACAACTTGCTGCCCAGGGCCGCGACGGTCGACGTCTTCGCGGGCGTGTAGGCCGAGTCGATGATCGGTTTGAGGACCTTCTGCCAGGACGCCAGCGTCGCGTCGTTGACGCCGACCGCCTGGAAGGGCCGCAAGATCGGGAGCAGCCCGGTGGCCGGGATCCGGTAGGTCGTGGTGGTGGCGCCGACGGAGTTGACGGTGACGGTGACAGCGGAGTCCGGCAGCGTGGACAGGTCGACGGCGTAGGACCACGGATTGTGGTACTCGATGGCACCGAGCAGCGCGTTGATGTCGGCGAGCAGGTTCAGCTGCTGAGCCGGCCAGTCGCTCAGACCCTCGTACTGGTGGGTGATGATGATCCGGTTCCAGGGGCTGTCGTCAGGGGCGGTGACGAATGTCAGGCCGGGCAGCGCAAGGCCGGGGTTGCGGCCCATGATGCCGGTCGGCCCGGTCGGGTCGCCGATCCGGACGAACAGGAACGTTCTCGTCGAGCCCGCCGCGAGCTGGTCGCGCTCGACCCGGGAGGCG
The DNA here is from genome assembly GCF_051188035.1 of Mycolicibacterium sp. Y3. Lineage (NCBI taxonomy): Bacteria > Bacillati > Actinomycetota > Actinomycetes > Mycobacteriales > Mycobacteriaceae > Mycobacterium > Mycolicibacterium sp. Y3. Next base: position 140,582 of record NZ_JAVQLT010000003.1, read on the forward strand.
ACGATGCCGCCCTGCGAGACATCGACGATGACGATGCGCACCCCATCGGGCAGCGCGGCGATCGCGGCCTCCGTGGCGGCGACCCCGGTGGCCACCGACGGGTCCAGCGCTGTCTGACCAACCACCGGGAACAGCGAAGCCAGATAGCCGATCTGTTGCGCTACTCCATAATTGGCCAGACTCGCGTTGACCTTGGTGAGGTCGATCTGCCCAGCGGGAACGGGGTTCTGACGCGTACCGGACAGGTAGAGCGCGACATCTTCAGCGGCGGCTGACGGAGCCCCTGCAAGGGTGGCGCCGCCCAGGACCAGGGCGCAGGCGGCCGCGCCCAACCACGGGCGTCGCGTCCTCACGCGGCGGCCGCCGAACCCTTGTCCGCCGACGCGGCGTGACGCGGCGCTGCCGTCTTCTTCGAGGTGTCCGTACCGGTCGAGCCGGGCTCGGCCGACCCCTTGGTGTCCTTGCGGTGCTTGACGGTCCTGGGTGTGGCGGTGTCACCGCTCGTCGTCGACGCCGCAGTGTCAGATCCCGCCTTTCCTGCATCAGCGGCACCGGTCGTGGTCGCGCTGTCGGGTTTGCGGTGCCGCCCTCCCTGCTGGGCCGGCGTGTCGTCGGTGGCGGTCTTGCTCGTCCCCGCGGCGGCAGTCTTGTCTGAGACCGGCTCGGCTGCAGCGGTGTTCGATCCGTTCGATGTTCCGACGGTGCTCGGTGTGGTCGTCGCGCCGGCCGCTGTGGTCGTGGTGCCGCCGGCCTTCTTTACGGTGATCGAGTCACTGTCGTCGCCGGCAGCCGCGGTCGTAGTGCCGACTTCCTTGACGGTGGCCGCGTCACTGTCGTCGCCGGCAGCCGTGGTTGTCGCCTCGACCTTCTTGGCGGTGGCCGCGTCCCCCTCGGGGGCTGCCGTGGCCTTGGGTACCGCAGTGATTGCCTTGGGGGTCGTGGGCTGTTCGAGACGGGCCAACGTGGCCCGGGTGCCCGATAGCGCCGCTGCGACCGCCTGACCGGTGCTCTGCAGATCTCTGTTGAAGCGCGTGACCGCGGCGGCGACGGCCGCCTGAGGGTTCTTCATCGCGGGCCCGATGTTGAGCACAGCGCCCAGGCCAGCCTGAGTCAGTGGAGCCATCGCGGCGACCATCTGAACGAACCGCGCGGAGACGTAGTCGGCGATCGCGCTGAAGACCTTCTTCCCGGCGGTCGGCATCTGTTGATAGGCAGCGTCGATGACCGCGTTCGGGATGATCAAGGCAGTGTTGACCAGCCCGAAGCCGATGGAGGTCAGCTGCAGGTAAGCGTCGCGGGCCTGCGACAGCTTGGGGGCGGTGTAGTCGGGCAGGGAGCCGTTGACGGCGAGGTCGGCGATCAGCTTGGCCAACACCAGCGCGGCCTGCTTGGGGGTGCCGTCGCTGTTGTAGAGCCCGAAGTTGGCTTCGGCGTTGAGCAAGCCGGTGTGAATGTCCTGCGCGGTGTAGACGAACGCCGGGCCGGTGAACGACAGCCGGGTCCAGGCGGTCACGAAGTCCTGTAAGAACTGGGCCTGCTCGGTCTGGTTGACCCCGATGACGGGGACGGTGGCGTTGCCGTACTCGGTTCCCCAGATCTTCAGATCACCGTCACCGTTGGCGACCATGGTCGCGTAGAGCGCCTGGATCTGCTGCAGCGCAGCGTTGTTCACATCAGAACCGGAGCTGAACGGCAGAGTGGTGCCGTACGGGTGATACGACAGAGCGTCGAAGTATCCCTTCGCCCCGGCGGCATACATCGCGGTCAGGAAGTCCGAGGCGGTCTGGCTGATGCCCTTGATGTTGCCGGCCGCCCCAAGCGCGCCGGCGACGACGACTGCGTCCGGGTTCGCCGCCTTGATCGCGGTATAGGCGGCCTTGAGGACCTCGGTGTACTTGGCAGCACTGACCGGGGCGAAGAAGACCACCCCGTTCGGCTCATTCCAAATCTCGTAGGAGCCGATCTTGGTGCCGTAGCGCGTGGCGACCGCCGAAGCGAAGTTGGCGTAGGCGGTCGGGTTCGGAGCGCCCGCCAGGACAGTTCCGTCCCAGGCCGGGTTGCCGGTGATGTCCCCAGTGATCGAGAAACCCAGGGAGACCGCGGTATCGACAACGTTATCCATCTTCGACCAGTCGTAGGTGTCTCGGGTGGGCTGGATGTACACCCACGGCACGCCGACTCGCAGGTCGGTCACTCCGAGGCTCTTCATGTCGTTGAGGCGCTCGACGAGCTCGTCGTGGCTGAGGTTGTAGAGGGTCGAGTCGGCGACCCCGATACTGGTGTTCGAGCTGGTCGATGACTCGGAGTTCACGAGAGCCACTGCGGTGGAGACGCTCTCGCGGTGCAGCGGATGTTCGGCGGGCGCGGCAAGAAGGGCGCCGGTGTGTAGCGATGCGGCGATCGTCGTGGTGACGGCGGCCGCGACCAGAGCATGTTTGGCGCGCAGTATGGCATTGGTGGTGTACATAGGAACACTCCTGTGGATGGCATGGTGGGAGAAGCGTTTTGGGCAAGCGAAAGCAGAGGCTCGGCGTTGAGCGCGCCACGGCGCGGGGCCAGTCGATGTGACACCTTGTTGGTGCCGGGGAAAGTGAGCGTTGAACACCGCAAATGACCGGTGAGCCAATGGGTTTGCGGCCAGCCGACTACATGTGCAGTGAGTTGCCTAGCAACGGGCGGCGAACATGCGGACTCCTGCGATTCAGGTCGTCCGGCCCTCACGGGCGGGAGTCGCAAGCGGTGATACCTAGTGCAGGAAATTTACCATCTACGGTAACTTTTCCGCGTGTGGTAAATCAAAGAGGATCGACGTGCCGTATTCGCCGCCCATCCGCGCCCGACAGGGGGCCATGCCATCGCCGCAGGTCAGGCCCAGCGACACGGAGGCCGTGCGCACTCAGTGACCGGAGACTTTAGATGCCCGGGGACGTGCTATTTCCCCTGGTCACAGCGTCCTGCGCGCCGAACAGCGCCGGGCCGTCGAGGCCCACCTTCCGGTCTGGCTCGAAGGAGGCCGGAGGCCAATCAGTGGAGTGCGGGTGCGAGGTCTCCGTCCATGAACCGCGCGATCGCCTCCAGCCCGGCGGGCAGCGTGCTCGCTAGCGCTACGACCGACGCGACCAGTCAGCGCGCTGGCCGTAGACAGCATTCACTCGCGGAGCAGGTGGGCCAGCCGGTTCAGGCGCGTCGGGGTGACCTGCGGTGTGCAGGTCGATGTAGATCCACTTGCGCAGCTGTCCGCCGGGACCGTGCGGTTGCTTGCGCCAGTGCCCACGCACGAACCTTGACTTCCTCCCCACGGCTGAAGCCGGGGGATTCCAACCCTGTTCATGCTGCGGGTGCAGCGCTGGGTTGGAGCAGTAATTCCTCGCGGGTTCCTGCTAGTTCCTGCTTCGGTGACCGCGCTCGGCCCGCAGGCCTTGGCTGGTCTTCACAGGCGGTGACCGCAAGCCCTGCGGCCAGAATGTTCTTAGCGGCGTTGACATCCGCGTGCTCATGATGCGTGCAGTGGGTGCACCGGAATACCGCTTGGTTCTCACGGGATTTCGGGTCCACATGCGCACACGCTGAGCAGCGTTGCGATGTGTAGGCCGCCGGCACCTTTTCCACGGTGGTCCCGGTGTAGCGGGCCGCCGAGGCTAGTGCCAACGCGAACTGATGCCATCCTTTGGCCAGGATGGCGCGGTTGAGCCCGGACTTGGCTCTGACGTTGCGCGCGGGCGAGTCGAGGGTTCCTTTCGCTGATTTGGTCATCTGCTTGGTTTTGAGGGCTTCGAGCACCACCACCGCGTTGGCGGCCGCGAGCTGATGAGCGGTCTGAGCGGCGAAGTCCAGGCGCCGCCGGCGCTCGCGGGCCCGCACCGCTGCCAACGCGGCGCGGGTCTTGTCCCGATTCGCAGAGCGTCTCGCGCACCGCGACAGCTTGCGTTGCAATGCCACCGCCCGGCGGCGTTCCCCGACAGTCATAAACGCCCTGTCGATCAGCTCCCCGTGGCTGGTTGCGATCGCCACCGCGACACCACGGTCCACTCCCACTGCGCTGCCCGGCGAGGCATGGGTCGCGGGAGTCTGCTGGCCGTCGTCGACGAGCACCGAGATGAACCAATGCCGGCCCTGCCTGGTGAGGGTCGCTGAGCGGATGGTCTCACCGGTCAGAGGTCTGCTCATCCGCAGTTTCACCCACCCGAGTTTGGGCAGTTTGATCCGGCCGTGGCGGCGGTTGAGCTTCTCCACCGTCATTTTGTTGCCCTCGGGAAACCGGAACGACGGTGACCAGCGACGACTCGAACGCCACCGAACCTGCCACGTGCCATGCTCGCGGCACGCCCGGTCCAGGTCCATCAACGTCTGCTGCAGGCAGTGCCCGGGAACGTCTTTGAGCCAGGGATGCTCGGTCTTGGCTTCGGCCAACTCCTTGGCCTGGGGCTGGTAGTTCATCCAGGCGCCGCGGCGGCGGTACTCGCGGCGCTGCTCCAAACCGATGTTCCACACCACCCGGCATACTGCCCCGATCCGCTCGGCGAACTCGGCCTGCTCACCGGTGAACTCGACCCGAAACCGCCGCCCCGTCAACATGACTCAGCGTTCTTTCTGCGACTCGACATAACGCTTGATCACCGACAAGGGCGCGCCGCCGACAGTGGCCACGAAATACGAGTTCGTCCACAGAGACGGCAACCGCGATTTCAGCCACGGAAACTCCTCACGCAACACCCGCGACGAGCGGCCTTTGATGGCCTTCACCAGCTTGTGCACCCCGTACTGTGGATCCACCTCCACCAACAGGTGCACGTGATCAGGCATGGTCTCCATCTCGATCAACCAGGCCCCCTTCTCGGTGATCACCTCGGCGATGATCTCTTTGAGCCGCTCCTCCATACGGCCCCCGATCACCCGGCGCCGATACTTCGGACACCACACCACGTGATACGCACACTGAAACGCGAAATTCGCGTTCGCCCGCAACGTAACACCCACAGCCGACAACAGTAGACAGGTCACACCTACCTAACCGTTCGACACGCTAGCCAAAGGAACAGTGACCCTGTCAAGTGCGGAATCGTTGAGGAAAGGTCGCCGGCTGGTCCGTGAACGTGGGCGCACAGGCAGCGATGAAAGCCAGATCCGCCTGGTGTGCCCTGTTCACCGCCCATCCGCCCGCCCGCGCCAACAGGGGGGCCATGCCATCGTCACAGGTCAGGCCAGTGAATCCGGAAGCTACACGACGGCTGCGGGAGCAAGGTCTCCGTCGGTGAACCGCGCGATCGCCTCTCGGACGGCCGCCGCCATGGCGGGGCTGCCGGTATGCCCTGAGTTCTCGATCACCACCAGCTCGGCGTCCGGCCACGCTTGGGCCAGCTCCCACGCGGAGATCACTGGACAGGACAGTCCAGGCGACCATGGATGAGAACACCGGGGATCCCCGCGAGGCGGTCGGCGCCGCGCAGCAGCTGTTCCTCGGCCAGCCACCCGTAGTGGGCGTAGAAGTGCGTGCAGATCCGCACGAACGCCAACTTTTCATCCATGGGCTTGGCGCTGAATTGTCCTGGCCGCCCGTGGGTTTCGTGTGCGATCGCCGTGTCCTCCCACAATCCCCACTCATAGGCGGCGTGTTCACGCACAGCGCGGTCGGGGTGCTCCATGAGCTGGCGGTAGGCCTCGACGAGATTGCCATCCCGCAGGTGCTCGGGTACCGCGGCGCGGAACCGCTCCCACTGCTCGGGCAGCAGAATCCGCAAGCCGCCGTACAGCCAATCGATTTCACGGCGCCGAGTCGTCGAAATGCTGATGAGGATGATGCCTTCGACCCGTTCCGGATGGCGCTGCGCGTACGCCAAGATGAGGGTCGACGCCCAGGAGCCGCCGTACAGCAGCCACCGCTCCACCCCCAGAGCTTCCCGCAGCTTCTCCATGTCGCTCAGCAGGTGCTCGGTGGTGTTGACATTCATGTCGGTGGACGGGTCCGCGGCGCTCGGCGTGCTGTCCCCGCAGCCACGCTGATCAAACGACACAATCCGAAAGATGCTGTGGTCGAAAGCTTTATGGGCGGTGCGGGAGCGACCGCTACCGGGCCCGCCGTGAACGAGCAGCACAGTGCGACCCGACGGATTTCCCCGTGCCTCCCAGAACATCCGGTTGCCGTCGCCGACGTCAAGCCAGTCCCCCATCAGCGACGGTCCCCGGGTCGCCGTCAGGCGGGTGGGGCGACGACGGTTGTCGTCGGCGCAACGACCGGGGCCGGGCCCGCCGGGGCGGCGCTACCTGCTGCCGGGGTGCCGGAGCTGGCGACCGGCGCGAGAGCCGGCGTCGCACCGGGACCCGCTGGGGTCGGCGCCGGGCTCACCTCAGCACCCGAAGGGGCGCTCCCAGCCGCAGACGGCACCGGCGTCCCTGCACTGCCCGGCACCGGCGTGCCCGTGCTGCCAGGCACAGGCGTTCCCTGACTTCCTGGTACGACGGGGGTTCCGGTGCTACCTGGGACGACGGGGGCGCCCTGGCTACCCGGAACGGGCGTGCCGGCGCTCGCCGGTGCCGCCGCGGCAGTGGCACCCGCCGGCGCTGCCTCAGCCGCGGCCGCAGGAGCCGCCCCCGCCGCTGAACTCGGCGCCGACCCCGAACCAGACGACGCAGCCCGCGTCGGGGCTGGCGGCGGCTGCACCCACACCGCCAGATCCGTGCCACCCGCGTTATAAACCACACTGTCCGGAACATCACCGGTGACGTCGAAGTACACCTTGCCGGAGGTCTGCTGCCCCTGGGCCAGCGCAGCCGGGTTGACCCCTTGCGGCGTCGCCACACCGAAGAGCACCCGGTAGGTCTGGCCACTGCGGGCCCGGGCGTTGAGATTGGACACCACAGGCTGCACAGTGCCGCGCACCGCAGCGTCGGTTGCTGTTGCCTCCCAAAGCGTTCCGGCCACCGGGTACGGGATGACGTCCACGCTCGGCTTGAAGTCCTTGACCGTCCACGCCTGCACCACATCGCCGTTCACCAACTGGGCTGGGCTGCCCAGCGTGTGGATCACCGATTCCTCCGCCGACGCAACGGGGACCGACAACGCCCCGACGCACACCGACGCAGCGACGGCAGCAATCACAGCTCTGGACGCAGCGCTCAACGGTTCATCTCCTTGCTCAGACACACGAAGCGGCTATCAACCAAAAGCTAACAGCGCCGGCCGCCGAAAACGGCTCCCGCGGGCCGGCAAAATCGCTGTTGCGACAGGGCTCACGCATGCCACCACTTCCGCACGGATTGCGCTGTTAGCTATTGGCGGTAGCGGCTAGCTATTGATGGTAGCGGCGTGGCCCGGACAAGCCTGCCGCGCAACGAGAACCGTCGACCGCCTGGTCACCAACCGAAGACGTAGAAATGATCGCCACGCTCGAACCGCCGAGCACCCGTGGGAGATTGGCGCTCTTGGCATACCCCCGTAGCCCGGGCTTGGCCACCCAGCGCTGGCATACTCCCCCACCTAAATTGGCCGCACGCTGGCTAAACGGCACGTCCCTCGATCTTCAAGGATTGGGACGCCTCAACGGCCTAGGCTCGACGGATGGACTGGCCGGACGCAGCTGCGGGTCGTGATCGCCGCCGAAGCGGCGACTTCGACGTCGACTGGCCATACCGCGACCACGACGTCGCCGACTTCCTCGCTCAAGCAAGCCCAGTCGGAACCATTGACGAGGACGCGCTCCCACCACAACTCGCCGCCAAACGCCGACGCCGCGGACACCAACGCACCACCTATCCACCATTCACCTGGCGCCAAATCGCCACACATCCCGCGCGGCGCTACACACCATCTGAGCGCCGCGCACTGCGCGCAGCCACCATCTGCTGGCCCACTTCGCGCGAGGACCTAGCCGGCTACGACAACGCCGACATCCTCGAAGCCGAGTGGAACGCCCGCTTCGGCCGCACCGAGTACTCCCACGCCGGCGCCGCCGCGCTCGTCTGGCCCGAACCGAACGCGATCACTGCGGCCTACCGGTCAGCTCAGTCCGCCCGCCACAGCCGACTCTGGAAAACCGACCTCCTCGACACGCACGACGCCCGTCTCGACGTCGACGCGCGCCTCAACCACATCGTCGCCGCCGCCCACCGTCTGTGGCGCACACACGCCGACACCCATCTGCACCTCGGCCCGACCGACACCGATGCCTGGGGACGTCTGCTGGAATCGATCGACGCCCTCACCGAGTACGCCCGCATCCTCAATGGCCGTGCGGATCGCCTCATCGCGTACCGCGAAATCTTGCGTCTCGACGTAGAGGACCGCTGGATCGGACTCGAGTTGGGTCTGCCGCTGGAGTCGACCGCGCTGGACCGCCAGGCCCTCGATCGCGCGGTTGAGCAGGAACTATCTGACCTACTCGATGGGCTGGCCACCACGGTTCGGGGTGACGACGTCCCTCCGTCGTTGGGCGCCCCGGAATGATTCCTCCCGCAGCAGTGTTGCACTGTGCTAGCATAGTGCTATCACCAACAGAGCGAAAGGAGGTCCACCATGGCACGAAACGCACAGCTGGACGCTCCATTTACCAGTGACGCGGCAAACTGGGAGAGCTACGCTTTACCCATGGAGGGAAATCATCCGCCGCTGAGCGCACCACCAGGGCCCCCGGCCCAGTGGCCGCCCTACTACCCGCCCGCCAAGCCGGCACGGCGGTGGATTCCCGTCGCCATCATCATCGCGGCCATCATCATCGCCGCAGCGATCATCGGCGCCGTCGTCCTGACCCGCAGCCCCAACACGACTGCCCCCACTGGCACGGCCCCGACCGCGGTCGGGGCCGTGCCCGCTCAAGCCGCCGGCGCCGCTGACAGCTCGACTTGCGAGGCATGGCCGTCCACAAAGGCCGCGCTCAACGCCATCCCAGCACTTCCCGCTGGGTGGAACTGGGACACTCCGAACATTGATCTGTACGTGAAGAACCAAAGCGCGGCAGTGAATAAGGCCCTGGACTTGTTCGAGACGGAAATCGCTGCGACTGACCCGCCCAAGGTGACCGAGGCCGCGAAGACGTACGTCTCGGAGCGGCGGCAGGCTATGCAAAAGCTTGTCGACCGCACCTACACCTCCGCCGATGGCGTACCTGGCAACGTCGCGCTGGCCAAGCTCGACGAAGCGTGCGGTTGAGCTGAGGCGGGGTTCTAAGACGTGCCTCCAAAACCGACTACGCCGCACGCGTCTGAAATCCTCCAGAACTACTGGGAAGATTCGCTAGAACCGGGCGAGTTGATGCGGCGCTCGGTAGAGATGACGACCCTCTCAGGCAAGCTTGTAGCTGCCGCAGAGGACGGTCAGGTCGCCGCCATACGACTGCTCAATTACGGGCAGGGTGACCTGGCCGACGTCATTTCGGGCGCCTGGACGAAGTACTTCGTCAATGTTGGTCTCGTAGGCGCTCAGGTCGGCCAGGCCGGCGCATGCCTGGGGGCTTGGGCCACCACTCTCGGCGCCATGCTGGCAGAAATGGACGCGGTCGTCGGATGGGCCGAAGCCGCCATTGAGGCGTTCGAGGCTGCGCGTGTTGCAGAGGAGCTGGCTGGCATAGACGTCGACCAGCTCATCGAGCAGGTCAAGAACGAAGCAAAGACACAAATACAGGCCATTTCGGGCGCCGCCATGGGCGCGCTCGCTGCCGTACCCAGCTGGGCAGGAAGCGTTCCGGCCGCGCTACCGATGCCGGGTGTGGGCGGCGGCCAGACTGGGTCTGGCGTTGCGGGAAGCGACGCCGGGCCCAGTGCACCTACGCAACCCATGTCAAACACCGGAACAACTGGCGGCGGCGGCGCCGCGACGGCAGACCCTGGTCCCGGCGCATCGACACAACCCGTGTCCCACGCAGGCGCTAACGGCAGCGGGGGCGCTGCCGCGTCGGACTCTGGTCCTAGCTCACCTGCCCAAGGGATGTCCAACAACATGGGTGCCGCCGGAACTGGCGCTGGACCAACCCCTGGTGGCGGGGCAAACAGCGGCGTCCCAAGTACTGGCTCTTCAGGTGGTGGTTTACCGGGCAGCACCGGAGGTGGGACGCCGGCGGCCGGATCCGCCCCTGGCGCGAGCGGAGCCCCAACGTCTGCCTCATCAGCCCCTGCGACACCCCCTTCGACTTCGGGAGCGCCAACGGGTGCACCGTCGACAGCGCCCGCACCGCAAGGTAGTGGCTCCGCGGCCGGCACCCCCAACAGTGCGTCGGGCGGCGCTGCTCCCGCTTCATCCGCAAGCCCTGCAGCGGAACCGGTTTCGCATTCGTCGGCTACGGCGTCGCCCGCGGCTCAAGGCCCGGCGGCTGCCCCGGCCGCGGTGCACACTGCAGGTGCCGAGGTCGCCGCTCCGGTGGCGGCCAGCGCGGGTCCAGCTGCGGCTGCCCCCGCTGCAGCATCTGCGCCGTTGTCTGCTGCGCCGTTGAGTGCTGCGGCGTCGCCGTTGACGTCGGCGGCAGCTGGGGCCGTGCCGGCGCCTCCGCCGGTGCCTGCCCCGCCGCCGGTGTCTCCGTTGTCGCCGATGACTCCCGGTAGTGCTGTGCCGCCGCCTCCTCCGTCGGTTGCCGCTCCGCCGCCTCCCGTAGCCGGTGTGCCGGCAGCTGCTACACCGGGCCCTGCTCCTACGCCGGCTCCAGCTCCAGCTCCGGGTCATGCGCCGCCCGGTCCTCCCGCCCCGACCGCGCACACTGCGGCGCCGTCGTCGACGCCGGTGTCCAATTCGCAGCACCAGAATCAGGATCCGTCTTCGCCGCCGGCGGCCGGTCCGTCCGTTGGTGGCGGGTCCGGTCCGATCATTGCGCCGCTCGGTGGAGGAAACGATGCGTTGATCGTGCCCGCTGTGCTGGTGCCTCCGGTGAGTCCTGTTGTGGCGTTTGGTGATCAGGATTTGGCAACAGTGCGGTCGGTGGTTGAGGCCGCCGGTGGGGCCGCTCATGTGCATTGGGCCGCTGGCATGGTCGTGACGAGTGGTCGGCACCAGGTTGTGCTGACGTCTGACCGTGGCCGCGGTTGGATTCCGGCTGAGGCGTTCGTCCCTGCTGATGTCCTGAGCCCGTGGTCGCACGAGGACTCTTGGCGCTGGGAGGGGCTGCTTGACCCGGCCCGGGTGCTCGTTGAGTTCGCGGCGGCCGCCGGCGGTCAGTTGACTGCGCTGGCGACGACGTTCTCCAGTGCACCTGCCGTGGCGGCGGGTGTTCCGTGGGCGCTGGTGGATGGGACTGATCGAGCGCACCCCGAGCTGCTCAGCGGGCCCGTGGTGACCCGATTCGAGCTGCAGGTATCAACGGAGCGGCGTCGCGCGGTGAAGACCATCACGGATTCGGTGAAGCAGCGGGAGCAGGTGCTGTGGCTGGCGTTCAGCGCTGATGAGAAGGCGGGGTCGTCGGCGACGCGGCTGCGGATGCTGACGACGTTCCGTGACCAGCTGAGTCGGATCGACAATGCGCGGTGGGTCGCTGCGTTGCCGTGGGAGCATCTGGAGGAGGAGCACCACCAGCTCTGCGTCCAGGAACGTGCGGCCCGGGTCGATGTGCGCGATGTGCCTGTTGGTCAGGTGGACACTGAGGGTGGGGCGTGCCGTGCGCTGCTGGCGCAGGCGTATGCGACTGAGGCTGTGATGGCGCTGCGTAACCCGGTGGCGTTGCGCGCGTTGGCGGATGCGACGTACTCATGGTCCATGCTGTTGGACGCTCAGGCCTCGGAGCCGGCGCCGACGGCTCCTGAGTTCGCCGGCCGGTAAGGACCGGATTTGCGCACCGTTGTTGTGCGCCAGGCTCTTACGCTACTGGTCTGCAGGCTTTGATCGCGGCGTTCTTTTCGCTGACGGTGATGGGCAGTTCGTACTTGGCGAGGATGGTCACGTACTGGGTTGCGAAGGGGCAACGTGCTGCCGGGTCCGGGGGCATCCATTGATCCAGGCCGTCATCGGATTTCGCATTGTTGACCGACGCAGAGATGGCGCGCAGCTCGATGGGATCGTTGGCGAAGATCTGACGCTTGCGCGAATCCCATTGCCACGCAACAGCATTCCAGACATGGTGGAGGGCGACGGTATGGTCGATCTGAACGTCGGCCAGGTCGACCCGCTCACCGCTGTAGGGGTCCTTCAGCCAGCCGGCGATGACCTTGCAGTTGCGGGTGCCGTCCTTGTAGGTGACGTCGTTGAGATCTCTGGCCAAAATCCGAGACCTTGTATCACAACCCGATCTGTCACTGGGGTCGTTCCACGCGGGCCCGAATACGCATCCTTGACCCTTCTTGCAGCTGCGCTCGTAGCCGGGTACCGAGTCGATGTGGTCGACGACCTTGACTTGGTCGAGCAGGGAGGCCAGGTCGGCTGAGGTGGCCGCGGGCGCGGCGATCGCCACGGTGTCCCCGCGGTATCCGAAGTCGAGCAGATTGGGGTGCAGCCACGCTCCGATCGCGACGGCGGCGGCACCTGCGATCGCGATGGTGCCGCGGCGACGGCTTCGTCTGACCTTCATGGTGGTTGCCTCCCCAAGACTTTGTTGTGCCTGCTCAGCGTAAGCGAGCGTGGGGACATATCCGGTTGCGACGGGTGGCGAATTGCGCTGCCCCGCATACGATCCCGAGTGAGAGGCCAGTGACCAGCGGAGATGGCAGGTCCCCGGTAACCGCCCCGCCAGCCCGCCGAGCTCCGGCGACGATGTCGCGCTACGACTCGTCGGTGACGCCGGACAATCGTTTTGTTGGGCGCCGTCGGGTGTGGCCGCGAACCGGCCGTTTTCCGCGCGAGTGGGACACGACGGGGATTTCACCACTGGCGGCAGCGTCTTCTTCGTCGGACACCGTCTCGGGCGGCATTTCTTCATCGTCGTGGACCGGTGGTGTTGCGGCGGTGCCGCGTGGGGGCGGGTCGAGCGTTGCGCACTGCTGTCTGATGCCGGTTCGCAGGGCGGTTGCGAGGTCACCGAGGGTCGCTGTCGGGATGTCGGCGGCGGCCGCGGCGATAGCGTCGGGCAGGGCGGCGGCCATTTCTCTGGTGCGAGCGACGAGGCGGTCCGGATCGGTGCCGGCCTTGTCGGCGAACTTGGCGATCGTGGCCAGGTCGACGGTGCCGAACTTGCTTTTGCCGGCGATCGGCATGGCCACCCTGGACAGTCCTGATGCGGGGTTCGGGTTGTAGGGCAGCACGCTGGCGACGTCATAGACCGGGGCGAGGGTCACGCGGTTGCCGAGCAGAATCACGCTGTAGTTCTTTGCGTGGCCGTCTGGGGCGCCGAGAAGGTACTGGGCTACCACCATGTCGGTGAAGCGGTCCACGTCTTGTTGGTCGGCGTGCGCGGCTAGGAGCTTGGCGATTGTGATTGCGGAGGGCCCGCCGTCTGCGGCGTACTTCTTTGAGGGCCAGACAGATAGTGCCTGGCACATGTCTTCCTGGTGAAGACGTAGCACTGTGCCGTCGTCCTGGGTGACGCGGTCGTAGCGGGTGACGACGATAGCCGGAATACCTTGGAATTCCTGGTATTCGGTGCTGGCGGCCGCAATTCCGATGGTCGGCAATGCCTTCTGGCAGAGGTGTTCGTTGAGTGCTTGGCCGGGGAACTGGGTGATGCCGGGTTTGATGATGTGGGTGCTTGCGGCGTTGCCGTGCCCGGTGGCCCATCCGTTGCCGGTGCGCACGGCGGTGAATTTGGCTTGCATTCCGGCCAAGCTCCAGCGTTCTTCAGCGCCGGGCCAGCGTCCGGGGTTGTCGATGAGGGTGCGGAGGCGGTCGGCGATGTCGGTGTCGCTGAGGGGCTCGGTGTGACCGGTCTGGGCGAGGACGTCGGCGAGTTCCTCGACGGGTGCGATTTGGACCGCGCCGGCGCAGTCGCGACCGAGGTGGCGTAGGAGCGCGGAGGTGTTACCCGCCGCGACTCCGTATTCGGCAGCCCATCCCTCGCGCACCCTTTTGTCTTCGGGGAGCAGGCCCGATAGCCAGGGTGCGACCTTCTGGTGCGGGTAGGTGACGCCTTTACGTACCGGGATCGACAGCGATAGTGGGGCGAGTCGGCCGGATGCGCGCGCGTAGTCGTCGGCGTAGGTGAAGCGCGGCCGGCCGAAGTCGTGGGTAATGACCCCGGCCAGGCGGCGGTTGAGGACTACGACCAGGCCGTCGCCGTGGGAGGCGGTCACGGTTGAGCGGCCTGGTGCTTGATCTGGTTCATCAGGGCGACTGCGGCTTGCTCAGCGTCGTTGAGTGGTACTTCTTCGGTGATTCCGAGGCGGTAGTCGAGTGCGTTGGCCACGGCGATGAAGGCGCTGATCTCCCCGTTGAGGCCGTTCTCGATGCGGCCGACCAGTTGTCGGGACACTCCGGATCGGTTGGCGACATCTTGCTGGGTGAGGCCGGCGTTGATGCGTGCATAGCGGAGTTGCGCACCGATGCCGGCAAGCACTTCGTCAATCAAACCAGCCATCGTGTAATGATATCATTACAAGCTACCTCATGTCATGGTTCCATGACATGAGGTAGCCAAAGGTAGCGCTATGTCACGATATCGATACAAGCTATGCCGTGTTACGGTATCGCGACACGGCGTCGTCACGCTGACTCGATCGCCGCCGCGGCGCCAGCCTGCAGGATCTTGCGGATCGTCTCATGGTGAAGACCCGTGCTCGACGCGATCGCCCGCTGGGACTGTCCGCCGTCGTGGGTGGCCTCCAGAACATCGGCGATCTGCTCAACCGGCCGTTCCACGATCGCCTTCTGGGTCGACTGCTCCTGGATGTTCCGAGCAAGGGTCACCCAGTGCCGACGTCGATCGGCTGCACGCTGCGCCTGCTGGTTTTCCTGTTGCACCCGAACGGCTTTCACGGTCATTGGGCGAACCCTGGACAAGATCGCGGCGCCGTGGGCGGTCGCCAAGAGTGAGACCGCTGGCACGACGCCGATCGCCGCCTTCAACCACGGGCCCAGCTCGGTTCCGGGTTCGGTGATGGCGTGCAAGGCGTTTGATCCGATACTGGCCAAGGCGGCCAGCGCGAGCACCCACCAGAAGAATCGGCGATTGGCGCGCTGCCGGTCGCCGTAGGCGCCCAGAGCGAGGACCGCCATCGTGGCCGAGAGGATGGTTCCGTCGACGATGATGGGCCACAGCGGGGCGAGGTGGTGCGGGTAGCCGGCTCGGATGGCGAGGTCGGTGAGCGAGGCGAAGCTCAGGGTGAACGAGGCGACGCCGATGACGGCGGTGATGGAGACCGCGGCGAAGCGGGTGGCGCGCAGCATCTTGGCCGAGCCCGGCGCGGCGAGTACTTCTTCACCGCCGGCCAGCACCAGGTCGTCGTCGTCGACCGCGATGGCGCTCACCGGTAGCGGGGTGATCGGTGCGGTCGACGCTGCAGCGGGCGTGTGTCCGTTGCGGGTGGGCTGAAGGTCAAGTGGGGCGTCGTCGACGACAGTCATGGCGTCCTCAGGCTCGGCGGCGGAATCGAGTGTTCACAGACAGTGATGAACCGAATTGGCGTGGCGCACATGGCCACTGGCGCATCTGTTGCAGCAAATCGTAACACCGCCACGATGTCGTTCCCGGGTGCCGCGACCTGCAAGATGGCAGGGCCCCGGAGCGGTTAGTGGCCGGCGGACTGAGTGCCCGAGGTGCCGAATGGCGGCTCTTCGGATTCGATCTCGGGGATCGCGCCGAAGGTCTGCTCGACACCGGCTGGGGCGTCGTAGAGCTTGTCCTCGGGGAAGATGGCCGGGTCCCGCTTGGTGGTCTCGCCTTCGCCGTCCTTGTGGCCTCGGGCGCCGTGCATCGGCATCATCGGCATCATCGGCATACGGCTGGACGCGGCGGCAGCCGGCGAGCCGACGCCGGGGCCCTGCAGCGGGCTGGCCTGCAGGGCGCTGGAGCCGTTCATCGGTGTCACCGGGGTCTCCAGGCCAGCGGGCATGGTCGTGCCCGGGTCCATGCCTCCCCCGCCGCCGCCGCCGAAGCCTCCGCCGCCGCCGCCGCCGCCGAGACCGTCGAGGCCCAGGTCCGGCTTGGCCACATCAGATGCGGCCTTGGTCGCGGATTCGACCGCCTTGCTGGCGAGCTGACCGACCTGCTCACCGGCCTTGCCGACAGCCTCGCTGAGCTTGCTACCGATTTGGGACAGCTGCTGGGAAAGCTGTTGCGCGATCTGCGATCCCGTTTGCATACCCATCTGGAGCAGCTGCTGCATCTCCTGCTGGCTTTTGTCGCCACCCAGCATGTCCTGGGCCTTCTCCTTGGCTTCCTTATCGATCGAGTCGGGATCGAGCTGGCCAGCCGTGTCGGATCCGGCCAACCCGGCCCCGGGCGTGGATCCGTCCTTGAAGCCGGCAGCGTTCTGGGCGTCCTGGTTCTCAATGCTCGACATGCCCTGCTGCACCGCGTTGGTGAGATCAGTGGCCCCGTTGGTGAGCGCTGGGCCCGCAGGCGAGAGACCCGTCTGTAGCTGGCCGGTGAACATGGAGATCTGATTGCCAACCGGGCTGGACGCCCCGGGCGGGGACAGTGCGGATTGCACGCCGCTGGACAGGTCCGATGCTGCTTGGTGGCCCTGGTTTCCCAGATCGTCCGACCCACCCCGAAACTGCGGGATGTTGAAGGTCATCGGTTGGCTCATGAAGGCCAGTTTATCTGCGCAGACACGCTCCGGAGGCGCTGCGGAGCCCCGGATTTATTGGGCCGCGGTCAATCTTTCCGCGGTCGCACACCGGGGACGTGCTATTTGCCCAGTTCGTTGCCGTCGTCAGGCTCGCACTGAGATGCCCGAGCCGACCATCGGCCGTCCGAGCAGCGCTAGCAGTGTCCAACGCGCGTCGACGTCGGCAGGATCGTCATGCAGCTCGTCGCAGGCGATCCGGATCCTGCGGGCGATATCGCGCTCGTCCGCCGTCGGCGTGGAGCGCAGGAGCAAGTCGCGGGCGTTGGCTTGAGCTACGGGATCCAGAGGTGCGCAGTAGAGGTCATCGCAGGCCAGCTGAATCTCATGTGCGAGTGCATCGGCCATCTCAGCTCCTCATGCGTCACTACCAAGTGTAATTGCTACTGACATACAACTTCTGTTGTCACTATAGACGTCGCGACCGGGTATTCAAGACCCGTTGTGCACGGATACTCGGCCGAGTTGAGCGAAGGCGTTAATCTGCCTGCGTGGCATTCGACGACCTCACCGCTGAGGACCTGGCTTCGGCTAGCAGTCGCGTCGCCGACGATGCCTTGCACTCAGCCAGACTTCTGGCCGCCGAGTACCTCGTTGCGGGCCCGGGATCGAGCGTCGGTGACGCAGCCACCGCCGTGCGCGTCCTTCTCGCCCAGGACCCAAGCGACACCCGCTACGAACTCCTCCAGGCGTTCGAGAAGCCGTGGGCGACCCTGACTATCCGCATCCTGGCACCAGTCGCCGACCCCTCCCCGGCTATGCAGGATGCCCGCGATCGAGGTGTCACCGCGGGCAAGATCGCCGAGGCACTCGGTGTTAGTCAGCAGGCCCTCTATCAGAATCCGCGGTACGCCGACATCGTGCGCCGGCCGCGGAGAAACTCTGAAACTTAGTTTCGTGCGACCGGTTCCGCCCCGGCCGCTAGCTCCACTACCGTGCGCCACCCCGCGTCGACGGGTGCATCGTGCGCGGGGATCGTGACCGTGCTTTCGCCGGTGAGAGTGCGGGAGATTCGGGTGGTCTCCGGAACGTGGTGGTGGGGAACGAGGTCGTAGCGGACGACGATCATGCCGCGCTCTTCCAGGGAGCCGAAGGTCCGTCCTTGTTGGTTGTACGCGGCGTATCCGTCGATGAGGAAGACCGGGAACGTCGCGTGGCCGCGGCGCGCCATCTTTGGGAATTCGTGTCCGTATTGGACGCGTCCTTGGCGGACGAGGTCGAGCGCTTCTTGTTGGCGTGCGGATAGCTTGGCGGTCTTCATCTTTGGCTTCCGTTTCCGGTTAGACGGCGATGATGTCGATGAGGTGCTGGAGGCCGTGAAAGTCGGCGGCGTTGCGTGTGTAGAGGCGTGCGGAGTGGGCGTGGGCGGTTGCGGCGATGAGGAGGTCCATCGCGCGGGCGCGGGGTTGTCGGCCGGCGTCGACGACGGCGGCAGCGATCTGGCCGTAGCTGGCGGCGGTGGTGGCGTCGAGTGGCAGGGCGTCGAAGTCGCGTTGGATCTTGAGTAGGCGGCGTAGTCGTTCAGCGCGGGTGGCTTGTTCTTTGGCGACGAGGACGCCGAAGTGGAGTTCGGCGAGTGTGATTGCACTGATGGCGATCTCGCCGTCGATGGGGCTGATGCCGGTGGCGAGGATGACGCTGGTGTCGAGGATGGCTTTCATGCGGTCGCCCAGGGGTCGCGGATCTGTTGGTCGACGAGGTCGCGGTCGGTGGGCCAGGCGGTGTCTTCAGGGCCATTGAAGAGGTCGGCGATGTCCTCCCATTGGCGCCAGGCGTGTGGGGTTGCGGGGACGAGGCGGGCTCCGGGTCGGCCGGCGACGGTGATGGTGATTTCTTCGCCTTCTTCGGCGCGGCGGACGAGGTCGGATGCGTTTTGGCGGAGTTCGCGTACGCCTACGATTTCCATGCCCGTCAATGTAGCACATGTGCTACATTATGGCTATGTCGTTGGGAGCATTGCAGTTTGGCTGCGTTGACCTGAGCGGGCTCACCGCTGAGGATGTGCTGCAGTGGCGCGGTGATGGGTTCTTCCGCGCCGAGCGCGGTGATGGCGTCGTCGTGCGCGGGGTGGGCAGCGACGCCGAGGCGGTCGCCGAGCTGCTGCGCCGCGCCGAGGTGATCCTGGCCGATGGTCCTGTCCACCGTGCGCGCCCCAACCATGAGGTAGTCGACTTCGCCTGGTCGTCGGAGGCATCGGAGGCCGCCGGCGACGTGGCCGGGGATCTCGCGCGCCAGCTCGGGCATCGTCCGGGTGGGCTGGTTGAGCAGCTGCAGGCGTTGGCGGCCGGGCTTCCAGGCGGTCAGCATGAGCTTGAGGTCCTCGCGCAGACCAATGCCTCGACACTGAACGCCGTTGCGCCGCAGATCGGTTCGCACCGGGTGTTCATGCCGCCATTCGATGACTCCGACGTCGGAGCACTCGGGGTGCAGGGGTCTGCGTCCCGCGGGTGGGCGACGTGGGCGCACTGGATTGAGCCGAGACTGTTGACATCAACGAACGCCGCAGTGTGGGGCGAGATCGGTCGAGAGCCGCGACGCGACACCGTCGTGCAGGTGGCGGGATGGCTGCACGACGCGGTCGCCGGCGCGACGCTCGATGACTGGTTGGCGCAGATGTTCGCCCGGGATCCGATGCTGCTGAACCGGGTAGAGGGTCCGGCAGGCCCGGTCTACGAGGTGCTGCGAGGCACGCATCGGGCGCATGCCGCGCGGATCTGGGATCTGCCGTGGGTGCTGGCTCAGGTGCACGTCGAGCGGTTGGCCAAGCCGTTGCGGCCGCGGACGGCGTTGACGGAGGCGCTGTGGGAGGGCCTGGTCCGGCGCGGGCTGATCTCGGCGGCCCGCGATGGCCAGTGCTGGTATCTGCAGGAGGCCGTGGCCGAGTGGATGTTGACGCCTCCGGCGATGGTGGTGGCGTGGAATGCCATGTACGAGCGGACGTATCCCGGTGCGCTGCAGGCGACTACGGGGCTGGACGCACCAACCTTGTTCGATGCCGATCGGTGGGCCGGCGCGCTGCTGGCATAGCTGCGGTGTCTACTCGGGTTCGGGCGGCAGCCATGGTGTCAGTTTGTCGAAGCTGGTGATCCCCGGTGGCTTGCCGCGGCCGGCGGCGGCCAGGGTGCGCAGATAGCCGGCCAGCACCGGCCGGGTGACCTTGCCGACCTTGTGAGCCAAGCGCAGCAGGTCCCATGTGGACACAGCGGTGATGTGGTGGCGCTGAGCCAAGGCGCGGGCTCCACCGTCGTCGGTGAGGAACAATCCTTCAAGCTTGCGGTTGCTCATGATTGCGATGGTCTCGGCTTCACCGAGGTGTTGGGTGGACGGTTCACCGGGGCTGGCCATGGTCTCGCGCAGTATCGTTGCGTCGACCCGCTCACTGGGATTTGGGTCGAGCGGTTCCCCGAAGATGGCAGCGGCCTCGCTGAGGTCGGGGTGGAACGCTTGCGACTTGTCGCATTCCCGCGCGATCGAAACGCACCAGGCGCCTTGGCCTTTGACGAGTTCGGCGAGCAGGTCCATTCGGCGGATGATCGCGAAGTTGATCAGGACGGTGTTGTCGGGAAGGAAGAGCTTGGGCACTACAGGCCCAGGGCGGCGGCCAGCTGATCGGTGTCGAGCGGCTCGGGTTGAGGTGGTTCGTCGACTTCGAGGGCGTCGGGGTCGATGCCGAGCATCCAGGCCAGGGTGCCCTTGTGGAGGGCGCCGGAGGCGATGAGGTCGGTGTGGGCTTCTTGCAGCTTGAGCGGGAAGCGGCGGGTGGCGGCTTCGTCCATGCGCACGGTGATCTCATCGCGGCCGTGGTCTTGCAAGCCGGCCCAGTACCAGCGGAGCAGTTTCTGTGTGGACAGCTGCATCGCCGCGGCGATCGTGTCGGATACCGGGATGCCAAGCCATTCGAGGCGGCGCGCGAGGGCATCCGTGGACACACCCCAGTGCCAGATGTGGTCGGCCAGTTCCCGCTCGGTGAGGTCGTGCCAGTTGATGGCGCGCATGCGGTCCTCGGGCAGGAGCAGGTCGGCGGCGAACGCGTTGGCGACGAGTTCGTGGTGGCTCTCTTCGGCCGGGGTGAGGTTGTTGGCGTGGTGACCGGCGACGAGGTGGCCGAGTTCGTGTGCCAGGGACCAGTTTTCGCGGAACCAGTTCCCGGTGGCCTGCAACACGATCACCTTGCGGAGTCCGACGTGGAAGGAGTAGGCGGTCGACACTTCAGGCAGGCGGATGACGTCGACGTCGAGATGGGTTTCGAAGCGATCGGCCATGCGGCGTACGAAGTTCGAGCCGAGGGTGGTCTTCACTTCGATGACGGTGCCGGGGAGGGCGAAGTCGACCTGTTTCCATGCGGGGAAGGCCTGGCGGTAGGCCAGGGCGATGTCGTCGAGGACCGGTTGGTCGGTGTCGCGGCCGGGGACGTCGCGGCGGCCGGTGGTGTGGTCGAAGTCGTGGCGAGCGGCGACGACGAGGCGGTTCGGGTCGGGCCGTCCGGTGATCAGCCAGTGGACGTCGAGGTCGAGGACGTCGGCGAGTTGGGCGAGTTCAACTGAGGAGAATGCGCGCCGTCCGTTGAGGGACTTGGACAGCTGGTCCTTGGTCAGGCCGATCTGGCCGGCGACCTCGGCGTGGGTGGTGGTCGCCGGGATGCTGTCGGCGACGCGGCGCGCGATCTGTTCCTGGCTCATGCCGTCAAGGGTACGGACGGAGTTGCGATTTTCGCAACTCCGTCCGTGGGTCGGTTGGTCTGGAGCGGTCGGTCAGGCGGCGGCGGCGTGTTTGGGTGCGGAGTCGCTGGCTGCGGCGTGCCGCGGCGAGGTTTCCGAGGCGTGCTTGGGTGTCTTCGCGGTGGCGGCGGAGGTGCTGTCGGACTGTCCGCTGTTGGCTGAGTTCGAGGCGGGTTCTCCGGTGGGGGCGTTGTCGCTGGTCTTGTTGCTGGGGGCGTTCTTGGTGCCGGTGGGGCGGGGCTTCTTCGGCGCGGTGACGTTGTTGGTCTTGTCCGGGTCGGAGCCGCTGTTCGCGGTGCCGGCTGAGGTCTTGGTGTCGTCCTTGCCGGTGGTCGTGGTGGGGGTGCTGTCCTTGGTGCTCGTCGACGCGTCCTTGGTGCCGGCCGCGTCGGTCTTGGCGTCGGTGGCCGTCGGGGTCGCTGCGGTGCTTGCGGTCGTATCGGCGGCTGTTTCGGTTGCGTGGGTTGGCTTCGGGTTCTCCTCGGTCGCCGGGTTCACCGTGGGTTCGGCCGCTTCGCCGGCGGTGTCCCCTGCCGGCTCGGTCGGCTTGGTGGTGTTGGCGGTCTTCGGTTCTGCCGCTGTTGTTTTGGTGCTGTGCCCGGTGGTGGCGCTCGCCGCGGTGGTGTCGGTGCTCGGCGTTGTGTCGGCGGTGAGGCTGAGGGTGATCGTTTTGCGGGTTGCCGCCGGGGTGGCGGTCGCGGTGAGGTTGCCGGTGATGGCCGAGCCGAAGTCCAGTCCTGCGGCGATGGTGCGCAGTCCTGCGGCGGTGGTCGCGGCGGCCGCCTTGACGAGGACGTTGACCGTGGCGGCCATCGCGTGTGGGATGCCGGCGACGAGGGACGGCAGCCCGGCGGCTTGGAGGACGCCGCTGGCGGCGGTGGCCAGGCCGCTGGTGAAGGCGGTGAAGACGTTGGCGGCGGCGACGGTGATGTCGGCGCCGGCGGTGAAGGGCACCGAGGCCAGGGAGCCGACGGTGTGGGCGGCGGTGGTGACGGTGGAGGCGCCGGCGCCGACGAGTACGGAGATGGCGTGTGCGTAGCTGGCGGGGCTCAGCGGCGCGGTGCCGATGGTGTTGATGACCTTCTGGATCGCGCCGGGGTCTGTTCCATTGCCGATCCAGGTGGCGACTGCGTCGGAGGCGCCGTCGGTGACGCGGTCCAGGATCGTGGTGGCGGCGTTGGTGATGGTGGTGGAGGCGCCGTTGGCGGCGGCGACGGCGGCGGCCACGGGTGCGGAGACGATGCCTTGGACGGCGGTGATGAGTCCGTTGACGAGGTCGATGCCGGTGAGTTTCTTGCTGGCGTCGAGCAGGCCGTTGAAGGTGTCGAGGGCGTTGGAGATCTGGCTGGTGGCTCCGGTGACGACGGTGTTGGTGACGGTCAGGACGTTGGCGCCGAGGTGGTTGACGGTGCCGATGCCCTGGGTGAGGGCCAGGCCGGCGATGTCGATCGGGGCGTTGATGAGGCCGGTGTAGCTCGGGAGCGCGAGCGGGTTGTTGATGACGGTGGCCACGACGTTCAAGGCGGTGCCGAGGGAGCCGGTGAGTGTGGAGGTCAACAGGTCAGCGAGCTGTCCGGTGGTCAGGACTATGGAGCCGTTGACGTCGTCGATGGATTTCGAGAGGTCTGAAAGGCCGTTTCCTGCCGACGCTTTCAGTGTCTTGAGGATGGCGGTGAGGGTCTTGTTGTCCGAGGCGGCGATGAGGCCGTTCCACAGGCTGTCGTTGAGCGTGACCGCGGAGGCCAGCGCCTGGGTCAGGGTTTGGCCCGGGGCGCCGACCAGTCCGGTGACGGTCGTGGAGGCCGAGGCCATTGCCGACTCGAGATTGTCGACGAGCTTGGTGATGTCGGCCGGGTTGATGACGGCGGTCAGCTGCAGTCGAGGCGCGGAGATGTGCGGGACGGCGATGTCGCGGGCTGCCATCGGCAGCGGTGACATGAAGGGGGTGAAGGCGAGTGCGGCGGCGGTGGTCAGCGCCAGGGCCGGGGTGGCGGTACGGACGGCGGACATGGGGACTCCTGCTATTCAGGTCGTCCAGCCCTCACGGGCGGGAGTCACGAGCGGTATTTACCAGTGAGGGCAAATTACCAGCTACGGTGATATTTCCGTGAGTGGTAATTTCGCTTGAGTCCTGAAGGGCCGGACGTGTCGATCGGCTGCCTGTCAGGGGCTCTGCCGTCGTCGCAGTTCAGGCGGGGTGTTGCGGGCTACCGGCGCCCGACTCCTCATGTCGGGGACGTGCTATCTGCGCTGGTCGATGAGCTATTTGGGGCCGGGATCGGCCGAGAGTCAACAGAGCCACTGCCGCAGCGGCCGAGGCTGCTGGGTGACCATCTGCTGCAGCTGCTGTAGCTGCTGGTCGCACAGTTGCCCGGCGGGCTGCGCCTCCGCGTCGTCCTCGCCGCTCACGCCGGCCAGGGCAGATCCTGGTACTGGCGCTTGAGCGTGGTCCGGACGGCGCGAAGTTCGCGTCGCCAGTCTCGGGCGTAGCGCATGGCCAGCACCAGGTCTTGCCACCAGGGGGTGCGCTCGACATGGCCGGCCAAGGTGTCGATCTGCTGATCGGTCAGGCTGGCCAGGCCGCCGGCGGCATCGTGTGCAGCCAGGACGACGATGCCGCGCATCAGGGGCACGTTGCGGGGCGTGAAACCGGTTGTGGCGAGGTAGATCTC
The DNA here is from genome assembly GCF_051188035.1 of Mycolicibacterium sp. Y3. Lineage (NCBI taxonomy): Bacteria > Bacillati > Actinomycetota > Actinomycetes > Mycobacteriales > Mycobacteriaceae > Mycobacterium > Mycolicibacterium sp. Y3. Next base: position 164,598 of record NZ_JAVQLT010000003.1, read on the forward strand.
GGTGGCCTTGCGGTTGACGCGGCGGTGCGAGGATCGGGTCGACGGAGTGAACCAGAAGTCGATGCTCGCGTCACCGCTGGTAAGTGCCTCCAGGTCGCATTCGCGGATGAGGTCGGCGATGTCGTCGACGCATCGGACACGACGCCTTGTACAGCTGGCCGTTGCGGCTGGCCAGAAGTACTTGAACCATGCGAACCTCCTCGGCGCGTCGTTGCCATGCAACGTAACTCCTCGGCGTCGTGCGGCGGCCCGCCGCGGCGGGACCTGCCATCTGCCGAGGTCGGCGGCGTGCCCGGGATGCCGATAAGGGGGCTTCTCAGTTCGAGATTGGCAACGTTCCCAGCGAATGCGGTGCGCTAAGACGATGGATGACGACGTGTTGGAGCGAGCTCGCCGAGCGGCAGCTGAACTGGATGGCCGGTGGTTCGCCGACTTCGAGGAGATCTGCTCCTTCGCGGCGGCCCTCGTCGAGATCGACGTCCTGACCACGCGTCGCGACGTCGTCGACTTCTTCCGCCGGCCGTGGCGCTTCAGCGCCGAACACGACGTATGGGTGCGGTGCGGGCGGCCAGTGCAGGTGCACGGATCCGCCGGCGCGGCGCTAGAGGCCTTGATGGACGCTGCCGGGCGCGGTGATACACCGCTAGCACTCACTCAATGGCTCGCATGACCTGCGGTGATAGCACGTCCCCAACTGAAGGGTCAGCCCACTGGTTGCTCCTTGAGCACCTTCTGCGAGGCGCCATCCTGGCGCCCACGATCTTGGGTGCGGGATATCGTCGGGGACGTGTCATCGCCGCTGGTCAGCACGCTGCCGCGCCCCGTGCCAGCGGCGGCATCGACGATCTTCGGCCCTGGGCGCGAGTCAGTGTTCTGCCAGGAACACTGATGGGTCCTCGGGTGCTGAGCCGGCCGTAGGTCGCCTGAGTGGCCAGCTGCAGCGCAGTGTCGGCGTGGGCGCGGTACGCCTTGCTGCGCGAGATCGTCGATGCCGCCGGGAGGTTGGTCCTTCTCCTCCATTTGGGTTGGTTCTTGGTCGTCTATTCAATGAAGTACCTGCGCTGACCGGTGTTTCCGTCACTTCGATTCGGGCAGATCTCACAGGTGACGAGCCGGCAGGGGGGTCGTTGCGCGCTGCTAGCGTGGATTTCGACGTCCTCCTCCCCCCTGAGGACGTTCCCGCGCCCCGGTCGCCCTCACCCCCCCTGCGGCCGGGGCGCATCACATGTTCAGCCCAGTCGGCGAGGCCTGCAGGCGGTTCTGCGTGCTTACACTGGGCCATCGCCACGCACGGCGGCGTGAATCTCGGCATCGACTGCAGCCGCCCACATCGGCCAGTCATTTCAGACCGGGACAAGACCCACCGGGTTCCGTGTCACTACCCAGCAAAGGCACTTCCGCGCAGATGTGGGGCGACGCGGAGGAACTACTTTGGATGGGAGCAATCACCATGTCTAGCAACGAATCCCGCAAGAGCGCTGCCCGCGAATTTCAGGCGGCCAATCCGGGGACGTCCTACACCCGTGCCCTTCGCCAGGTCAGCCACGGTGGTCTGCGGCGCCCACTGTTGGCGCTCCTTGGAACCGGCCCTGACGGTGCCAGCGTGTCGGTGAATCTGGAGTGGGAGAGCCAAGGCGGATCCGGGCCCCACTGCTTGGTCGCCGGCGCCGAGGTGCCGGCTCTCCTGGCGGTGATAGCCGCCGGCCTCGCAGCAGGCCAGAAACCTGAGGATCTCGAGTTGGTGCTCTGCGCGGGCGAGGACACGCAGGTGACGGTGGAGCACCGGCGCGTCGACGCCGGCGAGCTGGTCGGGCATGTCGACGAGGTCTTGGGGTCCCGTCACGAGTTCCTGCGCTCGGTCGAAGCGCGCGATGTCGCAGAGGCCCGTGAGCGCGGACACCAGGTACCCACCACGGTCGTGCTCATCGAGGACCCGGACGGACAGTGGGGCAGATCCGCGGCCTTGGGCCGCTGGGGACGGATCGGACGATCGTCCGGAGTGAACGTGGTCCTGGGCTTCCCTGCCGCGCCGTCGTCGATCTGGGCCGACGACACGTCCCCGGAGCACAAGCTCACCTGGAAGGCCTCACCTTCCGACAGGCGCTTACTCGATCGCCTGGCGCGGTCGGCGGCGTTGGCTGGCGACGCCGCGTTCATGAATGCGACGACCGCCGCGATCTTCGGCCTCGGAGATGGCCGCGCGACGCTACGCACGCACGGCCGGTGGAACCCCGTCCGCCGGGTTAGAGAAGCTGACGTGGCGACCGACTTCACCTTCACTGCGCCTCAGTAGGCTGTGCGGCGGAAGTAGCGATTAGATCCCGAAGTTTGCGCTTGAGGCGTTGTCCTTCAACGGAATTGCCTCTGATTTTCTGGCGGGACGAAGCGCTGTCCGTGCACGGTCGTAGCGCAATTTCGTTGTCTCCGAACGTGTCTCTATGATCGGGACGATTGGCTGAACTCTTCGATGAGGTGGTCGACGAACATCGGCACTTCTTGGGCGGCTGAGGCCTGCCAAACCTGATCGAAGGGTCCGGTACCGGGTTCGATGTTGATTTCGATGGTGATCGCACCAGCGGCTTTGGCGATTGCGGCGAATTGGTTGGCTGGGTACACCGTGCCGGACGTGCCGACGGCGACGAAGATGTCGGCCCTATTGAGCTTCTCGGCGACGTGATCGAGGCCGATTGTGGGCTCCCCGAACCACACGACGTGGGGGCGCCAGTCCCGGTCAGCCTCAGCGACGTCGTGAGGCCAGTCCAGTATTTGCCCTGTCTCGACATGGCGGATCTTTGTCAATTCGCCGTGCATGGCAGTGATGCGGAGGGTTCCAGCGCGCTGATGCAAGTCGTCGATATTTTGGGTGACGAGATGCATCTGGTCACCCAAGGCGCGTTCGAGCCGGACCAGTGCGTGATGTGCCGCGTTGGGTTGGGCCTGGCTCGTCTGCCGGCGCAAGCGGTTGTAGAACTGCTGCACCAATTCGGGGTTGGCGGCGAAGCCCTGGGGGGTGGCCACGTCTTGGACTCTGTGGCCCTCCCACATGCCGTCCGGGCCGCGAAACGTCGACAGTCCAGATTCGGCACTGATGCCTGCGCCTGTCAGTACCACGACGGAGGGCATGTGCGACTCAGGTTTCGGTGTCCGTTGGGCGGAGTGGGCATCGTTTCACCGTATCGCCGGCTGCCGACATGTCATGGCCCGCGCGATGTGGATTGTCCGGGGCACTGCCATCGCCCAGGATGTTGCCGTTGCTCGGCGCGTTGAGTTCACGGGCCTTGTCGCGGGCGGCTTGGTAGCCGTACCGGATGATTCGCCCGTTCGGGGCGTAGTTTGTGGGCGCTGACCGGTGATACTCGGTGGCGCCGTTGCGGATTCGCCACACCAGGAACGGACGTGAGCTGGTGGGGTTGACGCACAGGGTGCGCCATCGGTGGTCGCCGTTCACTGTTGTTCTCCTTGGCCTTTGGTGGTGGGGTCTGCGTCAGGCGGGGATTCCGTTGTCGCGGATCCAGGCTTGCAGTCCGGGCATGAGGTCGTCGACGTTGATGTCGGCGCGTTGCTGCTTGAGTTCGCGCAGGGTCTTGCGGGCGGTGGCGGCGAACTTCTTGTCGGCCCGCTCGCGGTAGTCGGCCATGGCGGCGTCCTTGTCGATGCCCTGTTTGGCGGCCAGGGCGGTGACCGCGGCGTCGACGGTGTGCTTCCATTCGGCGGCGGAGGGGTGGTCGTCGCCGTACCAATGCAGGTTCCCTAGGGCGGTGGCGATCGCGTTGGATGCGGCGCGTTCGGTCTTGTAGAGCGTCTTGCCGGTGTGGGGGTTGAGCACGGCGGCCGCGGCGCGCTGCGCGTTCTTGGTGGCCTTGTCGGCGGCGCGCTGTTCGCGTTCGAGGTCGCTTGGTCGGCGGATCTCTCCGACGCGGTTGAGAACTTCGGCCGGAGCGCTGGGATAGCAAGTGGTGCATGCGATTTCACCGGCCGCGTAGACGATTTGTTCTTCGTCTTTGCCGCTGTAGGCGGTGAGCCATGCGTAGCGGGTGGTGGGATAGCAGGTGGAGCAGTTCATGCTGCTGTGGACGTGGCCGCCGTTGTTTTGGACGAGGAAGGCCCGTGTCCAGCCGCCGCGGCGCTCGAATTCGTCGTTGTAGGGCTTGATCTGATCGGTGATCGCGGCGATTTGCGGGGTGTGTTCGTCGGCTTGGGCGTCGAAGCGGGCTGCGCGTTGCTCGTCGGGGAATCGGCCGGTTCGGGCGTGATGTGCTGCGGTGCGCAGGCTTTCGGCGCGGGCGATGAGTGTGGCGCGTTGGTGGCTGAGGTCGTTGAGGATGGCGTCGATGTCGGGTGGGGTCATGGTGGTGAGGTCGGTCATTAGAGGGTTTCTCCGTAGGTGTTGCCCTGGAGGGCGTTGGCGATGGCGCTGGAGATGACGGCGACTTGGTGGCAGGTGATGGTGCCGCCTTCCAGGTCGATGAGTTCGATGATGGCGTTGTGGGCGACGATCTTGGCGGTGTCGTCGAATTGGTCGAGGCGGCCGGTGGCGTCGTCGATCGCTTGGCCGGCGTAGAGGTAGTCGCCGGCTTTGAAGGGGACGGAAGTCGTTCTGGGCATGGGGGTTTCCTCCTCTGGTTAGGCGGCGTCGGGTTGGGCGTCGGCGGGTGGGTAGTCGCCGTAGATGCCGCGTTCGTCTCCTTCGGCGGCGAGGGCGTTTTCTCGGTCGGCGTTGGCGGCGAGTCGGGCGTTGCGGTGGTGGAGCCAGCGGATGCCCCAGGCTGTTGCGGCGGCCGCTGCCAGGGTGGGGGCCAGCCATTCCCACTGCCAGATCATGCAGGCGATCCAGAACACGATGAGTGTGGTCCAGGCGGGATGGCGCTGCGCCCAGTCCTTGGCGGGTGGGGCGGCGACGGGGACTGCGATGACGGTGGGGGCGGCCAGCGCTTCGGTCCATTGTTGGCCGTCCCAATAGCGTTGCTGCGGTGCGCCTATGGGGTCTGGGTACCAGCCTGCGGGCGGGTGGGTGGTCATGGCGTTCTCCTTCCTGCGGGGGTCGCGCGGCGGGGTCTGCGTCTGAGTGTATAGCACTATGCCATTCATTGGTATAGTGATATCCGTTCGGGTGTTTCCGCGGCAACGCATGACACTGTGGTGCAGCGTGCAGACCCGTGCGCAGCTCGCACGCATCCGCGTGCGGAACGGAGGAAGGAGACAAGCGTGAGGGTGATTCTTCGGACGCCGGCGGAGTTGGTCGCCGAGTACGACCTTCCCGACGTGGACAGCGGGGCGAGCGATGAGGAGATCCTGGCCGCCGCGGCCGCGGCTGAGCCGATGCGACAGTCCGGGCCCGAGCTCGTCGGGCCGCCCTATGTCTACGCCCGCGGGTTGGACGATTTGGCGCAGCAAGGACGGCGCCTGATGCAGGCCGACTCGCGGCTCGACGACGAGAAGAAAGCAGCTCAGCAGCTGGCGCGTCGGTATTTCGAGCAGGGCCGCAGCAAGCGCGACATCGCCCAGACGCTGGGGATCACCCGGATGACGTTGGACGTCTGGTTGGGTGGCCGCGCGCCGCGGTCGGGCAAGAGAACGGAGGGGTCATGACCGCGGCGGGGCGGCACCGACACCTGTTGAGCTGGGCCAATCGCACGTCCCCGCGTTGCTACTATCGCTGCATGGCCGACGGGCAGGTGTGGGGCCGGCTGCGTGCGGTGGCTGCCGGCCAGTTCGGCCTGTTCACCGCGGCTCAGGCCCGCCAGCTTGGCGTAGCCGCCTACGAGCTAACCAGCCGGATCGGCTCCGGGGAGCTGTTTCGGGCCCACCGCGGTGTGTATGGGTTCACCGCGGAGTCTGCGGCGATGTTCGCGTTCGAGGATTGGGCTGCGCAGTGGTTGGCCTTGCGTCCGGAGGCGGACATCGAGCAGCGGCGGGCTGATCCGGATTGCGTCATCAGTCACGACAGCGCGGCGGTCATCCAGGAGTTGGGCACGATTGTGGCCCGGGGCTTGTACTTGACTGGGCCGCGCCGCATCCACGCCCGCTCGGTGCGGGTGCACGCCTATCGCCGCGATATCGGTGCGCGTGGCGTCGACTGGGACGTGGTGAAGGGTCTTCCGGTGTCCACTCCGGGGCGGATCATCGCCGACCTGGCCCGTGACGATCTCGATGGTGCTCATCAGGGGACGGTGATCGCCGACGTTCTTGATGAGGGCTTGTTGACCCTCGACGAGGTGGGTGCTCGCCTGGATCCGTTCGCGCATCGGTGGGGTGAGTCCGACGGGGTGGGGTTGGCGCGGCGGTTCCTGGTGGACGCGGGGCGTGCGTTGCGGCTACCGGTATAGCCCGGGAGCATGTGCAAGGCCAGCAATCAGCCCGGTGGGCCGAAGCGATGCTCGGCCGACATGCGGGCGCGGGCGCAGGAGTCCCACGATCGGGTTGCCGCGCTGGAGCAGCGCCAGCGTGAGATCGAGGAGATGCTCGATGCGCGCCGTACCTACGGTTCGGAGGGGGCGTTCCGGGCGGCGCTCAATGCGCGGATCCGCGATATCGCGCGGCGCGGCGGCAGCGATTCTGCTGAGGTTGCGCGGCGGTTTGCGTTGCAGCAGTTCGTGTCTCGATTGTTCGATCGTGATCCGGAGTCGTGGTTGGTGACTGGCGGGACGGCTCTGCAGTTTCGGACGACGGAGGCGCGGGCGACCGCGGATCTGGATCTGGCGGTGACCCGCGGGGTGGAGGACTTGACGGAGGCGCTGACTGCGGCGGCGAGCCGGCGGGCTGGGGAGCACGGCGAGTTCGTGGTGGCGGTGAGTCCCGGTAGTGGTCCTGGTGCGTTCACCGGGAAGATCACCTACATGCTGGGTGGGTCGCGGTTCGCGGTGGCGAAGTTGGATGTCGCTGCGGGACGGGCGTTTCCGTTCGAGCCGGACACGTTGGTTCCTGATCCGGTGGTACCGATCGATGATGTGCGGCCGATGTCGAGGGTGCGCACGTATGCGGTGGCCTCGCACCTGGCCGACAAGGTCGCCGCGATGTATGAGGTGCATGGCAGCAGTGGTGCGTCCCCGTCGACGCGTTCGCATGACCTGGCCGACATCGTGATCCTGTCGCGGTGCGCGCGGGTCGACGCCGAGGAGTTGAGGGGTGCGGTGCGCCAGCAGGAGCAGCGCCGCGGGGTCGTGGTGCCCACTCCCCTAGCGCTGCCCTCTGAGCAGTGGCGGCGCAGCTATCCAGCCCGAGTGGCTGATGCTGGCTTGCCGGCCGAGCTGCGCGACGCTGATGCTGCGCTGGCTGAGGCCGACCGGTTCGTCGGCGCGGTCCTCGATGGCCGGATTTCATCGGGCACGTGGGATCCCGATCGCCGATCCTGGACACCGAACTAGCGGTTCACCTTGAAAGATGGCACGTCCCCACCGGCGTCGTCGGCGTGGGGCGGGTCGGCAATATTGCGCGGCTTTTCCTACACCTGGCCGAGGTGGTGTGGGTCAGAGGAAGTCGCCGCCGTCGCGGATCCGCTGCCGCAGCGGGTCCAGCGGCACCTCGATCGGGAAGTAGGTAGCGCGGCGGACCCCGGGTTTTAACCCTGGGGGTGAGCGCGTCAATTCCGCACTTAACAGGGTCACTGTTCCTTTGGCTAGCGTGTCGAACGGTTAGGTAGGTGTGACCTGTCTACTGTTGTCGGCTGTGGGTGTTACGTTGCGGGCGAACGCGAATTTCGCGTTTCAGTGTGCGTATCACGTGGTGTGGTGTCCGAAGTATCGGCGCCGGGTGATCGGGGGCCGTATGGAGGAGCGGCTCAAAGAGATCATCGCCGAGGTGATCACCGAGAAGGGGGCCTGGTTGATCGAGATGGAGACCATGCCTGATCACGTGCACCTGTTGGTGGAGGTGGATCCACAGTACGGGGTGCACAAGCTGGTGAAGGCCATCAAAGGCCGCTCGTCGCGGGTGTTGCGTGAGGAGTTTCCGTGGCTGAAATCGCGGTTGCCGTCTCTGTGGACGAACTCGTATTTCGTGGCCACTGTCGGCGGCGCGCCCTTGTCGGTGATCAAGCGTTATGTCGAGTCGCAGAAAGAACGCTGAGTCATGTTGACGGGGCGGCGGTTTCGGGTCGAGTTCACCGGTGAGCAGGCCGAGTTCGCCGAGCGGATCGGGGCAGTATGCCGGGTGGTGTGGAACATCGGTTTGGAGCAGCGCCGCGAGTACCGCCGCCGCGGCGCCTGGATGAACTACCAGCCCCAGGCCAAGGAGTTGGCCGAAGCCAAGACCGAGCATCCCTGGCTCAAAGACGTTCCCGGGCACTGCCTGCAGCAGACGTTGATGGACCTGGACCGGGCGTGCCGCGAGCATGGCACGTGGCAGGTTCGGTGGCGATCGAGTCGTCGCTGGTCACCGTCGTTCCGGTTTCCCGAGGGCAACAAAATGACGGTGGAGAAGCTCAACCGCCGCCACGGCCGGATCAAACTGCCCAAACTCGGGTGGGTGAAACTGCGGATGAGCAGACCTCTGACCGGTGAGACCATCCGCTCAGCGACCCTCACCAGGCAGGGCCGGCATTGGTTCATCTCGGTGCTCGTCGACGACGGCCAGCAGACTCCCGCGACCCATGCCTCGCCGGGCAGCGCAGTGGGAGTGGACCGTGGTGTCGCGGTGGCGATCGCAACCAGCCACGGGGAGCTGATCGACAGGGCGTTTATGACTGTCGGGGAACGCCGCCGGGCGGTGGCATTGCAACGCAAGCTGTCGCGGTGCGCGAGACGCTCTGCGAATCGGGACAAGACCCGCGCCGCGTTGGCAGCGGTGCGGGCCCGCGAGCGCCGGCGGCGCCTGGACTTCGCCGCTCAGACCGCTCATCAGCTCGCGGCCGCCAACGCGGTGGTGGTGCTCGAAGCCCTCAAAACCAAGCAGATGACCAAATCAGCGAAAGGAACCCTCGACTCGCCCGCGCGCAACGTCAGAGCCAAGTCCGGGCTCAACCGCGCCATCCTGGCCAAAGGATGGCATCAGTTCGCGTTGGCACTAGCCTCGGCGGCCCGCTACACCGGGACCACCGTGGAAAAGGTGCCGGCGGCCTACACATCGCAACGCTGCTCAGCGTGTGCGCATGTGGACCCGAAATCCCGTGAGAACCAAGCGGTATTCCGGTGCACCCACTGCACGCATCATGAGCACGCGGATGTCAACGCCGCTAAGAACATTCTGGCCGCAGGGCTTGCGGTCACCGCCTGTGAAGACCAGCCAAGGCCTGCGGGCCGAGCGCGGTCACCGAAGCAGGAACTAGCAGGAACCCGCGAGGAATTACTGCTCCAACCCAGCGCTGCACCCGCAGCATGAACAGGGTTGGAATCCCCCGGCTTCAGCCGTGGGGAGGAAGTCAAGCACTGACATAGTGCCCATGCGCCGAGTCGGTGGCCTTGCAGTGCGGGGTCGATGTTGAGCCACAGCGGCAGCATGACGACTTCTACGCAGTCGGAGAACTGTTGTGCCAGTTCGGGTCCAATGCGGTGATCGTCGAAGAGTGGGGCGAACCGGTCGGTGCGCAGGTTGTGGTACTGCTCGCCGTTGAGCAGCTCCTGGGCCAGGCCGTCGACGCCGGTGCGGACCATCATGAAGTGCAGGCGGCCGATGACGACGTCGGGGTCCCCGAGCCGGGATTCGAGGTGGGTCATCACGATGTCGGCGCGCCAGAGCACCGTGGCGGAGCTGCCGTACACGGTGTCGGCGGTTTCCAGGTGCAGCGACGGCGCGAACATGCCGATGGTGGGCAGGTCGGGGTCGAGGGAATGTACGAACTCGTCGAGGGCGATCCTCGCCATGGCTCTCTCCCTGCGTCACTGGTGGCGTCGGTACCGGTCCGCGGGATGGGGACCGAGATCACCTCTAAGTGAGGCTAAGCAGGAGCTGGCCCAGGCGTACGAGTCGTTGGCCGGACGCCAGACATTTGGGGGCGAGGTGGGCGCCTCGGCCATCGGAGAGTTGCTCGGCGAGCGTCGTGGGATCGCCGGCGGCCAGGACTGCGGTGATCGCCGCCTCCAGATCCTGCAGGACCTGCGCTGTGGCGCCGGACGGAGGGGACGTGTCATCGTCGCTGGTCCCAGCCTTTTCGGTGGGAATGCCGGCTGGGGCGGCCGGGGCGGCCGCCGCGGCGCCGCCCACTGTCGGGGACGTGTCATCTGTGCTGGTAGCGGCGCTGTTGTCGTCGCGCCATGGCGGGGCGCTGGATGCGGATTCCTGGTCGCCCGGGTTGGTGACGTCGAACGGCGGTGCGTCGTCGTCGACGTCGTCGGGGATCTCCGCGGGGACCAGGGCGCCCAGTGGGGATGCCGGCGGGGATAGCGATTCGTGCAGGGGGCCGAAGCCGGGAGCGGTGGAGCGCTGGGTGACGGTGTCGATGAGGTCGCGCAGAGCGTCGGTTTGGGCGTCGGGGTCGGTGAGTCCCTCCAGTGCCCCAGGGGCTTCTTCGATGACGACGCGGGCGCCGGTGACACCGAGGCGGGCGACGTCGGAGGAGGTGACCGGGATGCGGGTTCCGGGGGCGGTGAGTTCCTGCAGGGGCAGGATCAGGCCGACGATGCCCTGCTGGTAGCGGCGGGCGTTGGAGGCTGCGCATCCGAGTTGGTCTTGGACGAAGGCGGTGAAGCCGGTGTAGGGGCGGCCGGCGCCGTCGTTGATGTAGCGCCAGTCCTCGTCGCGGTAGATCTCGGCGAGGACCTCGAACGCCGTCTGAAAGGCGTTGTGTAGCAGCTGGGCTCGGCGCAGGGCGCGTTCTTGGCGGGTTTCGATGACACCGGCTTCTTGGAAGACGAGGTCGGTACTCATCGGGGGGTCCGCTGCTGGATCGCTGCGTCGATGGGTTCGGCGGCATCGTCGAGGAAGCCGCGCAGACGCTTCTGGGTGGCCGGGTCTGCCCATGCGGTGGCGATGACGTCGGCCAGGTCGTCGGTTAGGACGCCGAGCTCGGCGGTGGCGTCCAGGCGAAGCCGCTTGCGGGTCTGTAGGTCGGGCATGAGCCGCAGCAGCGTGATGGTGACGGTGTTGGTGTCTGCCGATGCCGGGCTGTTGCGGAAGGTGGCCATGACGCGTTGTTCGACGAGCGCCTTGGACAGGGGGTCGCGGAAGGAGCCGACGGGGATGACGGCCAGGGGGCCGTCGGTGTCGCCGGCGTTGCCGCGGGAGAGTCGCTCTTCGTACTCCTCGACGGCCATGGCCAGTCCGGATAGGTAGATGGTCTTGAGGGCCTTGCGTTCGTGCTCGTCGCGGGTGAGCTCGAAGCGGCGGAACGTTTCGGCGGCGCCGTCGGGGGTGGAGGCGTAGGCGATCGCGTCGGCGTCGCGGCGGCGGCGGGCTTTGTCCAGCTTGGCCTGCACCTTGTTGAGTTCGCGCAGGAGTTCTTCGCGGGTCGGTTCCTGGGTCATGGTGTCAGTCATTGTCTCGCTCCTGGGCTTCGTCGACGCCGAAGAACTGCTCGGCGGCCGCGGTGGCGGCTGCTTCGGTGTTCCCGGTGAAGGTGTGCAGTTCACCGGTGTCTGGGTCTTCGATCTCGATCTCGACGGGGGCGGGGTGATCGGGGTTGCTCACTGGTGTTGCCCTTCTACTTCATGACGGCCGGGGTGGCCTGTGGGAGTGCGCCGATGATGGACTTGCAGGCCTTGTTGACGCGATCGGCGGTCTGCTGCACCTTCTTCGGGTCCCCCTTGGCCCAGCCGTCGATGTAGGCGAATGCGCTGCCTCCGGGGGTGAGGCCGTAGTGGCGGCCGATGACGTAGGCGACGCTTTCGGCCTCGACCTCCATCGTGGGGCGCTGACCACCGGGGCCGTTGTGGTAGTCGTGGTGGCGTTCCATGTGACCCATCTCGATGTGCGCCAATTCGTGGGCGAGCACCATGGCTTGGTGGGCGTCGGAGTAGCGGGTGCTGACGACGACCTTCTTGGTGGGCTTGTCCTGGGTGTAGCCCTCGGGACCGTCCTCGGGTAGCTCGACCCGTTCGACGGTGTAGCCGTGGGCGGTGATCTGGTTCTCGAGATCGGTGTGCATCTCAGGTGGTGCGACACCGGTTTCTCGGGTGTAGGGCACCTCGGGTCGCTGCGGCAGCGGTGGGCCGGTGGTGTCGGAGACGTCGTAGACCGGGACGCTCAGCCAGCCGGTCATGACGTCTTCTTCGGTGCCGTCGTCTTTCTTGCGCTTCTTGATCTGGGGTGCGCGGATCCAAATCGCCTTCGAGCCGGCGATCAGTTCGCGGTTGAACTTCTTGTTCCACACCTTCTTCAGGCCGGCGACGAAGGTCGCATCCGGGCGCTGCATGCGCACCAGCAGCTGGTTCTGCAGCGAGTAGTGGTGGAACTGACTGGCGTAATGCAGCCAGTCCTGCCACTGCTCGCCGGTGTTGAGGTTGGCGATCGCGTCGTCGATCTCACGGCGGATGTCCTCGATGCGGGTCGTCTTGTCGGCGAAGCTGACCTTCTTGGACACCGGTGCGGGTGCCGGCGCGAAATCGGGTGGTGTCGCGTCGGCGGCCGCCGGTGCCGGCACAGGGTGGCCCGCATCGGCCAGGGCTGCCATCAGGACGGACTCGACTTCTTCCAGGACCTCGACGGCGTGGGCTGAGTGACTGTAGGCGACGCGGGTGTCCCCGGAGCAGCGACGTGGCCCTCCTGGGTCGGTCGTAGCACGGCACACGATGAAGTACCTCCTCCTGCGTGGGACGCGGGGACCGCTATCGAAATAGCGCCAGCCCGGCAAAGGAGAGCTGGTGTGCGTTCCTACTTCTTGAAGTACCGGCGGGGACCCCGTTTTCCGTCGCTGCTGGACCGACCTTTTTCCGCCTCGATGTGTGCGTCGTCCCCGTCACCTACAAGTCAGGCCCAACCGTATGTATACCGATATACTGTTTGGTGTATAGTGATGGACATACGGAAGGTAGGTGCACCATGACGACACGAACCGCTACCAAGGCTCGCTACCGCAACGCCCTGATCGGGTTGGCCGCCGGCGACGCGTGGGGCTACCAGGTCGAATTCCGCAAGTACGCCCACATGCCCGCCTACCCGGTGCCGGCACCCAAGAAGATCTGGCGGATCTCCGACGACACCCAGATGACGCTCGCCCTGCACGACGCCCTCGTCGACGTCGCCGGCCAGCTCGACGACATCGACGCCGTGACCAAGGCCATCACCGACCGCTTCCTCGAATGGCAGGTCGACCGCGACAACACCCGCGCGCCAGGAACCACCTGCATGGGATCCCTGTCACGCCTGCGGCGCGGCGCGCACTGGTACGAAGGCGCCGGCGCGCTGGCCCGGCCGGGCTGCGGGGCAGTGATGCGGCTCGCGCCTGCGGCCCTATGCCCGGAGCCGGTGTGGCGGGGCATCACCGCATTGCAGGCCGTGCTGACCCACAAGCATCCGCGAGCGATCGCCTCCGCCCTGGTGCTCAGTAACGCCATCCGCTCGGCGACCACAGTGCGCGGGCACTTTCTCGAACACGCCATCAGCGCTGCAATGTCGATCATTACGGGTGAAAGCCCCTGGCTGCGTGACGATTACCTGCTGCAGGTCCTTTCACCGATGACCTCAGACGTTCCCGGACTGCTGGCCGCCGGCGTCAAGGACGTCCTGCTCGATGCGCTCCTGGACGCCTACGCCGTCAAGCAGGAGCTCGCCACTCTGACGCCAGCGGAGTACGGCGACCCCTGCGTGGGGATCGGCGAGGGCTGGGAGTCGGGCACGGCGACCGCACTCGGACTGCTGGTGGCCGACATGGCCACCGCACCCGGGCGCCGCCGCGCTCCCCTGAACGGGCGCGAGGCGCTCGCGTGGGCGGCGACCAGCAACGGCGACTCCGATTCCATCGCCAGCATCGCCGGCGCAGTCATCGGCGCCGCGCACACCGGGTCCAGCTATTGGGCCGGGGTGAAGATGACCCCTCGATTCGAACCCCGGTATGCCAAGGCACTGCGCGATGCACCGGCTGCAGCTGGCGGCTTCCTTTCCGCCGATGCCCGGCTACCTTCACGCGTTACTTCCCGGAGGTGCACTGGCGCGGGTTAAGCTCTTGAACAGCCTGCTTTCGCAGCGGCTCCCTAGACCTCCTCGACCACGCCGAGGGTATTCACTAGGGCAACGCCCCTCGGGCGATGCGACAGTTTCCTTCCGTGTTCGACGGTCGGCCAGCGGGGGTGTGCGTGGCACCTAATGGACGTTGGTCGCGACTTCGACAGGAGGCTTAAACGATGACAGATCGCCGGCATATGAAGAACAACGCGGAGAAGGCCGCCGCCCGCCAGCTCCAGAACCGCACCGGCATGGGCTACCGCGAGGCCCTATCGGCCACGCGGTCAACCGAAGCGCCACACGCTGAAGTGACCCTCGAACAACTCATTGGGCCATTCATCGGTCAAACCTCAAGCAACGTATGGGAACTCGTCGAGAAGCTACCGGAGGGCTCGATTCTGACGGTTCACCACGCCGCTAGCCTTGCAGCAGAGCTGCGTGACGCCTTCCGGCACGAACTCGTCGCCGAACTCGTCGCCGGCCTGCGACGCAAACAGCTCGATATCCGACTAGTCATCGGCGGTGAGGCACTGTGTCGCCGCGCGGTGAGCAACTATCCGGACCTGGAGACCGCTGGTATCAAACTGCAAGCCGCGGATGGATCGCCAGTGCGGTAACCGGCGCCACGCCCACCGCGGCCATCGATTGAGCCGGAGCGAGGATGACCCCCCGGTTCGAGCCGCGGTACGCCCAGGCGCTGCGCGGCGCTCCCGCTCCACTGCAGGTTTCCTCGACTCCGCCGCCTCGTAGTTGTTGCTCCGGCACGGCGCGTTCGGCGGCAGGATGCCTTATATGACCGGCGGTGACAACCTGGCGGCGCTCTTAGCCGGGCTCGCCGAATGAAGTGGTGTCGCACCGCCCGGCCACAATGGTGACCATGAGCGATGTTCCCAGCCACCACGTTCGACAGAGCCCGCGCAGCCGACACGGGAAAGTTGAGGTCAGGGACTTCACGTTATTGGTGCGTGTGCCCCGCCAACCCGCCGCGGTGCAGGTCTTCACCGACGATGAGCGGGATGAGGCTGCGACTTACGCCGGGCAGACCGGCGGCGTGATCGTGCCGCTACCGCTACCGCTGCCGGAGTCCTACGTGGCGTGGTGCGAGGCAGCTGGAGTCGACGCCGACGGAGCGCAGTGAACCGACGTCAGCTGTTGCTCAGGCGGTGTGGCGGGCCAGGTGCAGTGCCGCGGGATTCTCACTTTTCTGTCCACTCCCTCGGGGTGCAAACTGACATCGCGCCGCGCCCGGCACACCCTGGCGACCGGAGCAACGCTCACCTTTGATACCGACATCGAAGAGCTGATCCGCGAGATCGTCCGCGACGGACGGCGCGCGAGGAAGCTACGTCCGCCGCCCAATCCGCGTAACTAGTTGTACGGGACAGGTATTGCCAGTGACGTCGCAGTCTCCGCCGACAAGTTCACCTTCGAGTCCAGCGGGATCGGGAATGCGTACTGAGCTGAGTAGCTGCTGCAGAACACTCCGGAACCGTCGGTTGAGACAAACAGTTGCGGGTTCAACACGTCGGGCACCAGATGCCGCACATCGGCCTTCGCCTTGAAGACGTGAACGTCTCTGTAGCGCGGGGTGCGCGACCTCGACCAGAATGAAGAACTGCGCTGGGCGGTCTCGTCCACCTTTTCCGCAGTCACTTTGATCCACCCCGGGCCCATCCGCCGATTATGAGCTGCAGTCGCGAACTCTCGGCCGAAGTTCCGAACCGAGATCCCCGTCAGATGCGGTCCTCGCCAGTCATACGCCTTCCAGGAAATGAGCCCCTGCCGACCGGACCGAAAGACTTGGCCATGGATCCAGCCACTTGCGGGCATCGTCTCGCTCAGGCTTGCGGCGACGCATGCCATCTCAAATACTGACGCCGCCTCGACACCGATAACGGGGCGCACCAGTTCTTCGTACTCCCGCTGCACAAGCCCCGGCATGCAGACCGGGCACACGCCGTTCGCGCCCGTATGGCTCCCATGAAGGTCGAACGAGAATCCGAAAGGCATGGGTACGTTGAGCACAGCCGCGTGCTCCATGGCCACGACATTGCAGGTCGGAGTGGTCCTGCAAACTCGGCACAGCATGTTGGCCTTGTTCCCGCAGCCGCAGTAATCGGTCATGAATCGTTAGGGCCTTATACCTAGGGCAGCGGCCGTACCTGCTGGAATCTGCAGCACAGCATCGCCATTCATAGGCGCCGATTTCTCATTCCCCTTGGGGGGCGAGTAGGTCGTCGATCCATCAGCAGCGACACAGAGGACGTCCGTCGTCCAGCCCTCCGAGTCTGTGTTGGCAATCAAATATGCGTCGGTCTTCTTCAAGATGCCGAGTTTCAAAACGCTATCTGGCTTTCTCCCACGCCGAACTGCCGCAGACACAAACTCGCGCGCGAACTCAGACGCTGAAAGACCCCTCAAGTATGGGCCTTTCCACTCGCCGAACTCCCAGTCCAGTAGCGACTCACGTGAGCTTCCCATTGTCTTTACGATCACGGAGTTCTTGTAGGCGACCACACAGGCCATCTCGAAGGCGTTGCTCACTTGCCAGGTTTGGTGTGGACGCACCAGGTCCGTGAACTCACGAGTCGCGAAGTGAGGCGCACAGGTAGGGCAGACCGTGTCTCCCCGACCCCAGCGGTTTGGTTGAGCCTTTGCGTCTACGACAAACCCGTGACCCATCGCTACGTCCTTGACGATGGCAAGATGGCGGGGCCCAGGTTCTCTGCACGTTGGTTTCCGGCACGAGACACACAACTGCGTAGCTACAAGATTGCACTCACAGTAGTCAGCCATGAGGTGAGAGATTAGCTGAGAGACCCGGACTCCACCGGCTTGCCCGTGATCCCATCGCGGCCCGAGTTCTCACCGAAATGTCCAATTGGACATCGACTGGACATTTCACCTGAGAAATGGACATTAAACTTGAGAAGCCCACAACAACAGCAAAGTTAGTCCATGTCCCAGCCGGTTCCCCAAGTTTGGGAGAGGAAGTTGCGGATGGCGCCGATGGTGGTGCAGTAGATGACGCCAGGGCGGCGGGGGTCTTCGGAGATGACGGTGCCCACGACGTGGACGCCTTTGCTGGTGGGGTTGAGTCGTTCGTAGATGGGCGCGCCGCTGTCTCCGTGGTCGGCCGGCATTTGAACGGCGAATTTGGTGTCGTCGACGGAAAGTACTGTGCCGCAGGTTTCTTGGGTGGTTGCTCCGTATTTGCAGACCGTCGATCCCTTGCTGGGCACCCAGGGGTCCAGGAGTGGTTCGCGTGACATGAGGCTGTACTCGCTGGGGATGTTCGAGTAGAGCCGGATGGCGATCAGATCGGTTGTGGGGTCGTGTATTTCGGGGATGAATTGGCCGATCTGAATGTTGCCGAGGCTGACCTCGGTGATGCCGTCGTGGTAGCAGTGCCCGGCGGTGTAGACGATGTTGGGCATCTTGGGGTCGGGGAAGCTAACCGTGCACCAGCGGCCTCCGCTGGTGATCATGAAGCCGGCGGTGATCGCGAGTGCGTTGGCGGGGCTTGCGGTGGTCAGTGCGGCGACGGCGGCCATGAGCATGGCGGCCAGCGCGGTGAGCAGGCGCTTCATGTCAGTACCGCAAGGTTTCGCGTTTGAACTGTTCATACTGCTCAGCGGTGGGGGCGTCGGGCATTACGTCGTACGCCGAGGGTGGGACAGTGGTGCCGTTGGCGGCCGCTGCGGCTTCCATACGTTCGCGCACGGCCAGGCGTCCGCGCATGGAGGCCACGCTGGCCACGGCGAGGATCTCGCGGGTCAGGGCGCGCTCTTTGAGCTGGCGGACGCTTTCGTGGAGGAAGAATCCGTTGACGGCGCCGCCGGCGGTGGCCGAGACGCCGATGGTGCGGGTGCGGTTGAAGATCTCGTAGCGGTCGGGCTGCTGCGGGTTCGAGTCGGCTGATGTCATGGCTTCTCCTTCAGGATGCGCGCGCTGCCGCTAGCAGCTGGCGCAGCGCGGGATGGGTGGGTACGGGAATGGCCTGTTTGAGGTCCCAGATGAGGGCTCTGCGCTCCTCGTCGGTGACGGAGTTGGCGGCCACCAGCCAGAGGTCCTCACGCTGGGCGTAGACGCTCAAGCCGAGCCGGGCGGTGCGGTAGGCCGCTTCGTGGGCGCCGGCGGCCTGCTGGCGTTGGGCCAACTCGGCGGCGGCGGTGCTGCAGCGGTCGATGAGTTCGTCTTTGAGCAGCTGCACCGAGCGCCAGGCGTACTCCTCGTCGGGGACGTCTTCGAAGGGGGCGCCGCGGATGAGTCGTACTGCGGCGGTGAGCGCTTCGGTGGTGGCGCTTTCGGGGGTGTGGCCGATGAGGCGGTTGAATTCCTTCCAGTCGCAGAACATGTCGACGACGAGGAGGCCGCGGGCGTCGTTGCGGATGGGGTCGATCCCGCCCATCATTTTGCGGATCTGCGTGCGCAGCTGGCGCCGGTTCTGGGGGGTGACCTGGAGAATCTTCTCTTCCCACTCGGTGGAGGTGACTCCGTTGGAGGTGGCCAGTGCCATCAGGGCCTTGACGGGCTTGCGGACTCCTTGGCGGGTCACTGCGGAATGCTTGACCGGCTCCTTGGTCTCGGGGTCGAGCCCGAGCGCGTACACCTGTCCGAGGACGTAGAGGCCCGGTTCGGTGGGTTCCTCCGCGGGGCGGCCCGGAAGGAGCGGGGTGAGGTCGCCGGCGCCGGCGCCGCTGTCGTGGCCTGTCTGCGCGAAAGGGGTCGGGATGTCAGGGGTGAGTAGCGGCGGCGGGCCTAGGGGCTGGTCGGCGGCCGGCGCAGGCTCCCGGGACGTGTCGTATGTGCCGCTCAGTAGGGGTGTGGGTTCGTGGGTGGGCGCTGGTTGCGGGTTGGGCGTCGGCAGCAGATGGGGGGCCTCGGGTGTCGCGGCCGGAGCAGGCGCTGCGTCGACGGCCGGGGTCTCCTCGACGAGGCCCGCTGACTCTGGGGACGTGTCATTATCGCTGGTCACGGGCATGGCGTTGGAGGGCTGGGGGTCCGCTGGCGGTGAGGAGGCCTGGCCGGGGGACGTGTCATTACCCGAGGTCGTGGGGCCTGTGTGGGTGGTTGCGGCGACTGGACGCTCGAGATGGTCGGGGGCGAGGGCTTGTGCGGCCGCGGGCCCGGCGGCGACCGCCGGCGCCAGGACGTCCTTGAGCTGAGTCCACTGCGGGTCGGCGACCTCCATGCGTCGCCAGATCGGCCAGTAGCGGTTGGCCAGGTAGATGCCGGCGACGGCCTCGTTGCACAACACGACGTTGGCGGCGCCGGCGGCCTGCGAGGACACCAGGATGGGATGGGCCTGGCCGTCGGCAGGTGCACTGGTGTGGGCGGTGGTGAGGATCAGGGACACCTGATGCGGGGCGGTCGCGGGGTCGTCGATGAGAAGCAGTCGCTCGGCGCCGGCGATCGCCAGGGCGGAGTCGGTGACAGCAAGGAATGCTTCCGGGGTTTTCGACAAGGTCTGCATGAGCCAGGACCGCATCATCAGGACCGCGTTGCCGCCTTCGATCCCGAGGTAGGCGGCCGCTGCGAGGTTGACCACCAGCACTTCGTTGCGGGAGGTGATGCCTGCGACCACGTGGTGGTGGGCTGAGGTGCTGCGAGGCAGCAGTTGGGAATGCAGAGGGTGTGACCACCCCTGCGGGGCTGGAGTCCATTCCAGACCCACCGGCTCGGCGGTGGGGTCAGCTGGATAGGCGGTGATCGTCGCGGCGTCGATGGTCGCGGCGACGGCACCGGCGGGACCGAACGCGTCGGTCAGGAGCTGCGCGACGTTCTTCAGCGCCCCGTTCCCAGCAAGCAGCCACCGAGTCAGCTTGGCGGCTTGCTCATTCACACGGGTGAGTCTATCGAGGCTGGGGGCCTGTTTCGGGGTCCGCGCCGGCGTGGTTTTCGTGCTCGGCGATCACGGTCTCGAAGTCGGGCAGGTCGTGTGCGGCCTGATAGAGCGCGGCGATCTGCTCCGCTGTCTCTTGTCCGGCAGTCATCACGAGTCGGGTGATTTCCTTGGCGATCTCGGCAGGGGTCTTGCGGTCCAAAATGCCCGGCTTGAGCCACAAGTCGACCAGTTGGCCGTACATGTCCACCTTGACGGCGATGTCTTTATCTTCGGAAAGCCGTTCGCCCAGAACGCCTCTCATCTTTTCGATGTATCCCATGTGGTGGTCGTACACCGCATCGGCGTACAGCAGCGTGTTTTTCACGTCGGGATGAATGACGGACATGGTTGATTCCTACACCATTCTGGTCGCGTTGATGGCTGCGGCGTTGGCTTCTTCGGTGGCCTTTGTGGAGGCAATGGAGGCGAACAACGCCGTCGCGGTTTGAGTGTTGTGTTCGGCGAACGCCGTACCAGCCATCAGCTTGCTGGCTTGGAACTCCTTGATCTTGAGGTAGGTGCCGAAGTTCACCTTGCCGTGCGTGGCCAGGTAACGCTCGGGGAAATCCGGGTCGCCGGAGGCCCACTCGGCGAGTTCCTGGGCGTTGAGGTTGTGCTCCTGGGCGAACTTCTCCAGCTCGGCGTAGTTGACCTCAAACGGCGCCCCGGGGCCGGTCGTGTTGCTCACCGGCGCCACTCCCCCGGACACGCCCGGCCCGGGGCCGGCGCCGGGCGGTCCGACGGGTTCGGGCTCGAAGCTGCCCTCGTTGAAGTCGTGCAGCCAGTCGTAGTTGGGGTCCCCGCCGGCGGTGTTGGTGACGTTGCTGACCAGGCTCGCCGGCACGGGGCCGATGGCGCCGGGCCCGGCCGCGGCGCCGCCGGGGTCCACGGGCGTGTTGAAGTCGTGCCATCCCGGTTCGGTGAACCAATCGTCGTTGTCGGACATCGTGTCTCAGATCCTTTCGGTCAGATGCTGGTGGTGGTCGGTTTGAAGGCCGCGGCGGAGGACTCGTCAGTCGACCGGGTGGACTCGATCGCCCCCCGCAAACCGAGGGCAGTGTCTGCGTTGCGCTGCGCGTACGCGCCCGCCTCGACCTGGCGACTCTCGTTGAAGCCCTTCACATTCAGATACGTCGCGTAGGCCACCTTGCCGTGGGTTGCCAGCAGCTGATCGGCGAAGTCCTTCTCCGCATCAGCCCACTGAGCCACCTGCCCGGCCTGCGAGTCATGACCCTGCGCCAACCCCTCCAAATGGTGGTAGTTGACCTCGAACACGTCCTTACCCGACTTCCCCTCGGGGGCGGACTTTGTGTAGCCGGCGGGGTGCGTCGACCCCGGGGCGTCTGGTCGATGGTCGGGCCACCACAGATCTGGATCGTTTTTGTCCTGCACGTAATCGTGCATCCCGTAGGGCGGCAACTCGCCGGGAAAGCTTGGAGACCAGCGGATCGGATCATCGCCGCCGGTGCCATGGATCCCGTCGAGGGTGGATCGTGGCATGCCCTGTGACGTGTCGAATTGTTGCTCGGGGATGTAGGGCGGGTACTGCGGCGTGTGGAAGGTGCCGTCGGGGTTGGGTTCTACTTCCGGATACATCGGGAAGGGCTGGAGATCTTCGGGGGGTCCAGCCGGGTAGGTGATGCGTGGCGGGTTCGGCTCCGGGGTGGGTTGCGGGGTGGTCACAGGGTCGCGCTCCTTCCTGAGTTGGTGGTCGGTTTGAAGGCCGCGGCGGAGGACTCGTCAGTCGACCGGGTGGACTCGATCGCCCCCCGCAAACCGAGGGCAGTGTCTGCGTTGCGCTGCGCGTACGCGCCCGCCTCGACCTGGCGACTCTCGTTGAAGCCCTTCACATTCAGATACGTCGCGTAGGCCACCTTGCCGTGGGTTGCCAGCAGCTGATCGGCGAAGTCCTTCTCCGCATCAGCCCACTGAGCCACCTGCCCGGCCTGCGAGTCATGACCCTGCGCCAACCCCTCCAAATGGTGGTAGTTGACCTCGAACACGTCCTTACCCGGCTCCCCCTCGGGCGTCTGGGCGTCGCCATCGGTGGTGTGGCCCGAGGGGTGTACGGACAGAGGGTTCGATTGCGGGCCGGGCAGCCACACGCCACTGTCGCCGAGGGGGATGTAGCCGCGGGGTCCGAGATCTCCGGGACGGAGGTACTTGATGTCCTCGATCTGGATGGGCTTCTCACCGGCCGGTGGGGTGTAGGAGCCGGGGCGGAAGTCGTTCCCCCGAGGGCTGGGTACCCACACCCCGGTGTTCCTGCCCAGCTCCATGTACCCGTAGGGACCGAGCGCACCTGGGGTAAGCACCTTGATGTCGCTGGCGTACAACGGCATTCGCACGTTGTTGTCGTTGACGACTCCCGGGTGCAGCGCGTTGGCGGCCGGATTGGGGATGAACAGTCCCGGCAGCAGCTCCTTGGTGTTGGGCGGGCCGAGCTGGCCGGGTCCCACGTCGACCAGATCCGCGAGGTCGAAGGTAGTCATGGGGTTCTCCGTGCGTCGAGTGTGGTCATCGGCGGCGTCATTCCTTGCCCGCCGCGATGCGTTCTTGCCTGGTGGATCGGGCCGCAGGAGGCGGCACGGCACCCTCGAACGGTGACGGCGGCGCGGGCTGAGGCACTGTCGCACTGGGCTGCTGGGGCGCCGGCGCGCCAGCAGGCCCCGGACCGGACAGCGGCACGCTGTCTGGCGGCGGTTCGGCAGGCACCGGTGTCGTCGGCGGAGCCGCCGGCGGCTGCTGCTGCGGGGGCTGCGGGGCAGGTGCCTGATGATCAGCCGGCGGCGGGGCGGGCTGACCTGCCGATGGTGGCGCCGCCGGCGGAGGTGAGCCGGCGGGGTGCGGCGCCTGGGGGTCGGTCAGGGGCGGCGCCGAGGTGTGCATCGACAAGGTCGGGTCCGTGGCGGTGGGGCGGAACACGCCCTCGAAGCCCTTCTGGTCCTTGAAGACGTCGTCGAGCGTGTGGGTGACGCCAGGGTGGTTGGGGTCGGCGACCAATCCAGGCGCGACGGCCACCATGGTCTTGTCCTGCCACTTCAGCACGTCCCCCGGCTGCATGTCCGATGGGTCGACCTTGGCGCCAAGGTTCTTGCCGTCGCCGGGCAACTCCAATCCGGCAGGGCTGTAGGCCTTCTGCGCGGCATCGCCACCAGGGGACGCCTTGTCGAGGGCGTTCTGCGCCGCGTCAGCGGCCTGCTTGTTCGGCGCATCAACCACCTTGCCGTCCGGCAGCGTCACCGTCGGCTTGGTGGTCGCGTTGCCCGCGGGTGTGGCCGTGGGAGCAGCGGGTGTGCCAGCGGGTCCGGGCGCTCCGGCGGCCGCGGCCGGCCCGGCGGGCGTCCCGCCGCCGGCCGCGCTGGACGACGCGGGTGGCGGTCCGTTCTGCGGGCCGGAGTTCAGTGGGGCGATCGGCGACTTCTTGTCATCGGGCTTGTCGTCAGCCCCGGAGAGCTTGGCCAGCGGCTTGACCGCGTCGGCGATCGGCGAGAGCGGGTTGGCTCCCCCGCCGCCCATCGGGTTCCCGCCGCCGAGGCCCCCGAGTGGGTTCATTCCACCGAGGCCGCCCAGGGGGTTGCCGCCCATCGGCATGCCGCCGAACGGTGAACCCATGCCGCCCAGGAGGTCCTTGAGATCCTTTTTGTCGTCGGTGGGCGGGGAGGCCAACGAGGGGTCGGCTGCGCCGGGCGGCATGCCCGCTGCGGGTGCCGGCGGTGTCATCGGGGTCGCCGGGCCGCCGGATGGATTGGCCGGGACGTTCTGCGATGACTTGGCGGCGCTCTCAACCTCGGACTTGACGGTGTCGAGGAGTTTGGACTCTGCCTGCAGCAGTCCGTGCCAGTCGCCCTCGTCGATTGTCTTGGCGGTCGAGTTGAAGGTGCCGATGGCGTTGTTGATGGCGTCGCGGCCGGCTTTGGTGACGTTGGCCGAATTCTGCACTGCGGTCTTGAATGCCTGTGCCGCCGCGTCGAATTCGGATTCGATCCGCTTGAAGTCGCCTTTGACCTTGTCGTAGGCGTCGATGCCCGACTTGTCGCCGGTGTCGGTGCTGAACGGAAACTCGGGCAGATCACTGGTGGCGGGTGTGCCGCTGCCGAACAGTTCGTAGAGCTTGGCGATGACGCCGGTCATCCGATTGGGGACGTCGGGGTCGACGTCGGTGGCCCACTCGGGGTACTGCGGCGTGGTCATACCGTCCGGGATGTCCACCTTGGTGCTTTGCAGCGGTCCCTTCTGACCGGGTGCGCCCGGTGGGGTGGGTTGCTGCGGTTGACCGTTCGGCGGCGGGGTTCCCTTGCCCGCCTCGTACTGGGTCTCCGGGATCGGCTTGCCGTTCTTGTCGAAATAGTCGGTGCGCCCGGTCGCCGGGTCCACCGTGTAGTAGTCCCCGTTCTTGTTGATCGGGGTCAGGATGGCGTTGGGGTCGGCCGGGTTGCCGTGCAACTGAGTACCGGGGGCCAGGAAGGCCTGCTGCGGTCCGATCTGGGTGCCGCGGGCATCGACGGGCATGTACATCTTGCCGTCGGCGCTGCGCCGGTAGCCCAGGGGGTCGAATGCGGGACCCGTCGGCTTGAAGTTCTTGTCTGCCACGGTGACTGAGCCATCGGTGTTCTGGATCCAGTTCTTGCCGCTGGCCGCGTCGTGGTAGACGACGGTGCCATCGTTGGGCAGCCGCGTCCCGTCGCCGAACACCAGGAACCGCTCGGAGCTGGTGTCGTCGGTATTGAAGTGGATGTTGGGGTCGCCGTATGCGGTTTGAGCGTTGGCCTTCACGACCGTCCATGCGGGGTCGTCCTTGCTGATGTAGCGGGACGGGTCGTCGGTCAGCGCCCACCCCGGGGTATGCCAGCCTTGACCATGGGAGGCGTCCCAGGTGCGCCATGTGGTGGCGTCTCCGAACTTGCGGGCGTCGCTGTCGGTCATCGGATTTCAGCCTCTCCGTGGGGAACTCGGGTAAGTGGGGGCGTCTGCGGTTGAGGGGTTGTCATAGCGAGTACGTTTCCCCTCCGGTGGGATATCCGCCGCCGTCGGTGGCGATGTGGACGTGATCCATATGGTTGGCAGTCGGCCCGCCTCGGTCTTCCATGCCCCGAGGTGCGGCGCCTTGGGTGTACATCGTTTGGCGCCAAATCGCGTGATTGAGACCGTATTTGGAGGCGTGTTGCATGGCGAAGGCTAGGACCCGGTCGCCGAGCGCCTTACCTTCGGCGCTGCTGGGGTTTGGGATCATGACGTCGATCGCCAGGCCGTTGGGATGCCACTTCAGTGAGTCCGCGCGCACTCCCCCGATGTCCCTGATCTCGGGGAAGGCGGCGCTGATCGCGCGAGCGATCAGGATGGTGTTGCGTTGCAGCCCCTTCTCGGATCCGATCTCAGGGGGCAGCGCTCCCTCCGGGGTGGCACGGGCAGCCAGGACGGCACCCGGCTCACCTTTGCCACCCTTGCCGGCGGTGAGACCGGACAGCATGCTCGCCGGCGCGGAAGACAGGCCCGATAGAGCGCTGAGCGGGTTGCCGCCGCCTTTCCCGCCTCCGCCTGGTCCGCCGCCGGCGCCTGAACCACCGCCCATCCCGCCACCACCCATGCCGCCACCACCCATGCCGGAGGCCGCGGCCTTGGCCTGCTGGTAGTACTTCTGGGCCAATGCGTCGACCAGGACGCGGCGCATGTCGGCCGGTGGGAGTTGGGCGCGGACGGCGCGGCTGCCGTTGGCTAGTGCGTCGGCCTTGTTCTGCAGGGAAGCCATCGCACCCATCGGGGTGTTCTCCACCGGCGCCAAGGCGTCGTCGCGGCTCACGTATTGGTCGGTGGTGGCGTCGATGTCGGCGCGCCCGGCCGCCACGTTCGCGGCTGACTCGTCGACCACGGGAACCAGGGAAGGGTCCACCTCGGCCAGTGCCGCGCTGATCTGAGCTTGGCTCTTGCGGGACAGGACGAGGTGTTCGATGAAGTCACCCAGGCCGTCGGGCAGCGCCTCCAGGCGCTGGCTGATGGTGTCGGGGATGGTCGACGGAAGCGGCGCAGTCACTGGTGTGCCCTCTCCGAGGAGCCCTCGGAGTTGGTTGAGGATCGCCGTGATCTCGTCACGTGTAGCGCCGCCTGTCGTCATCTACGGCGAGGGCTCCGGTGCGGGGCCGTCCTGGTTGCCGCCGTCGTGCCCGCTGTCGGAGTTGGTGATGCCGTTGTCGGCGGCGCCACCGGGGTTGCGGGGTTCCAAGGTTGCCGAGCGCTGTTGCCGGCGGGGCAGTGCGGTCCTGGGGACACCGAGTTCGGTGAGTTCGGCGGGCTTCCAGCCTGCTTCGATGCACTCCAGCACGGCCTTTTCGATGTCGGCCTCGCAATCCTTGAGTTCGGCCTCCTTCTCGGCTTTGGCGTCGAGCAGCTCTCCGAGGCGTTGGACCGGGCCCAGACGCGACGAGAGGAAGTCGTTGGCGCGTTTGGTGAAGTCGTTCTTCTTAGCCACCGGTGAGGGTCCTTTCGTTGGACTTGATGTTTCCATTATTGGCGATCGACAGCAATTATCCGCACGTCAAGGCGTGTTTGTTTGATGGTTGGATTCGCCGATGACATATGTGGGTTCATACCGAGGCCAGGTGGGTTTCTGCGAGGTCGCGGACGTCGACGAGGGCATCGCTGGCCACCTCGGTTTCTTCCCGTTCTCCCGAGTAGACGTCGCGCAGGATCAGCACGGTCGTGTCTGGGGTGTCTCCGGGGCTCGGTTCGTCGTCGAGGATCATCCAGCCGCCGGTCTCTGGGTGGCACAGGTAGTCGCCGATTTCGAGCTCGGCGAGAGGCACGCGGCGGCTGTCGAGGTCGGTGGCGGCATAGGTGGAGACGAGGTCTTCTGCGGAGCTGGCGGTGCGCGGGCCGCCGGGGGCGGATCCGAAGATGGAGTCGACGCCGTCGTCGACGAGCGCGAGCCACCGTGGTGGGTCGTAGTCGGGCGAGGCCGGATCGAAGTGTGGGTAGTCGGCGGCCTTGAGCAGGGGCAGCGCCTCGTAGGTGACGTAGTCCTCTGGGTCGGTGATTGGGTCGGTTTCCGGCGGCATGATGACGCCGCGTTCGTAGAGCGCGACCGGCGGGCGCAGTTCGTCGACGATCCGCTGCTCTTCCTCGCTGCCCGGGTCGTCGAGGTCGGGGACGTAGAAGGTCTGGACTTCGGTGGGGATGCCGGCGCTGTTGAGTGCGGTGCCGCGGCCGCGGATCCCGATGGGAATGGTTCTCCCGGCGTTGGCGTCACTGTGGATCATCTGTGCCGCAACGGAACTGAGCTTGCCCAGAGACACTCTCATTGTGAAGTTGTCCTTGGCTTCGCCTTCGAGGAACTTCTGGTCGGCGCGCTGCAGGGCGGCCACGCAGTGCAGGCGGGCGGTGCGGGCCAGGCGCAGGATGGACGAGAACTTCTGGATCGTCGGGCAGGCTCCCTTGCCGCCGGTGCTGGCGTAGAGGGACTTCATGGCTTCTTGGAACTCGGCGTATTCGTCGAAGATGATCATGAAGGGCACTTCGTTGGCCAGTGACCGCTTGTTGCGCTTGTAGAGGTTGTAGCGGCGGCGCATCTCCTTGTGCAGGGTTGCCACCAGTGCGGCGGCTTCGTGCGGTTCGGTGATGACTGCTACAACCTGGGGGTAATCGCGGAAGGCAGTGAACTCACCACCTTTGAAGTCGATGATGAAGATCTGGCAGCCCAGGCGTGCTCCGTTGACGAGCGAATTGTGGATGAGGGCGGTCTTGCCGGTGCCGGTCGGCCCCATGAGCAGCATGTGCGGGTTGATCTTGAGGTTCCACTCGATGAGGGTTCCCTCTTCGTCGACGGCGAGCGGAATGGTTGCTCGTTCGTAGCGTTGGCAGGCTTCCTCGACGCTGGTGACGGCTGGCCTGACCGGTGGATAGACACGGGTGGGCAGCTCCGTGCGCATTTCGAATGTCGCTGTGCCGCTCAGGTTGTCGTTCCGGACGCAGCGCCAGCGGCCTGGAAGTCCGAGATCGCTGATCTTGCGGGCAATCACGCGTAGACGGTCAGTGCCGGCGAGAGCGCTTCCGATCTTGTGGCGCACGGTGAACCTGATCAGGTCGCCGTTGCCGCTGTAGTCGTGCTCGGGGTCGATGATGACCGTGGCCCCTGAGTCGAAGAGCGCCTTGGAAGCGATGTGTTCCCGCAGTCCCCGGACCAGGTCGGACTCGCTGCTGGGACTGGCCAGTGTGGCGGTGATGAGTTGGTCGGTCGTGGCGAAGGACAGCGAGAAGTGCCCGCCCACAGCATCATCGAGGCGCTGGTTGAGTTGTGGTTTGAGTTCCTCGCGGCGTCCGCGATAGGCCAGCAGGACGGTCTTGGGCTTGTCGGGTTGGCCCTCGACTTCCTCATCCCATTCGGTGATGGCCACGACCCGGCTGCGCGGCAGCTCGTCGTAGCCCAGGTAGGGGTAGAGGGCCCATTCGATTTCGTTGAGGTAGCGGGCGCGTTCGCTTCGTTCGCGCAGTTTTTCGGTGAGCACGTCGGCCAGGCCGTAGGCCGCGATGATGCCGATGGCCGCGGCGATGAGGTCGGGGACGAACGGAATGAGCGCCAGGATGAGTAGGCCGCCGGTCAGGGCGGTGGCCGCCAGCACCGGCGCGGCAACCGGGGGCACGGGGCGGCGGTCGTCGGGGTCGTGTTGTACCGGTGCGGCCATCCGGATCCCGATCATCACCGCAGCCGCGATGCCGAGTGCGATCGCCACCAGGGCGGTGACGGTGAGCAGGGTGGGTCCGGCGGTGTTGGGGTTGGCGCCGGGGAGGGTGAACAGGGGTCCGGAGGTGGTGAAGTAGCCCTGGCGCAGAGCCCAGGACGTGGCGGTCGCGGCGAATTTCAGCCACAGCGCACCCAGGACCACGGGGACGGCGACGATAGCGGCCAGTGCTGGGTTGCGTTGTTGGGTATCGGTTTTGGCCACGTCAGTATCCCTTCGGCGCCGCGTAGGGGTTGGCTTGCTGCACTTTGTGCATGAGGTCTGATCCGTCGGCGGATACCTGGTAGCGGGTCATGACGTAGTGGATGGCGGCCGCGGCATTGGCGACGGGGTCGAAGATGTCACGTGACGTTCCAGGGCGCCAGTGAGCGGCGAAGGTTGGCTCGATGGTTTGCATCCACCCTTTGGACGGGGTTCCCCTGGCGGCGTTGGAATCTGACCCGTTAATGGCCCGCGGGTTGTTGCCCGATTCACGTTGTCCCATGGTCATGAGGCCAGGCAGCCAGTTCGCGACGGCGCGGGGGTCGGTGATTCCGTTGGCGGCCAACGCTTTGATCGCCCATGCCTTGGGGCCGCCGGCGGCCAGGAGGTGCTTCTGTTCCTCGCTATCGGGTCCGCCGGCGTTGAGGTCTTTGAGGTAATCCGCCGACATCGCCTTGACGGTGCCTGCGTTGAGCGAGTCCTTGCCGACGGCGTCACTCAGGACGGCGCCGGCCTGCTGTAGGCCTTGGGCGATGGTGGTCAGCACACCGAGCTGGCCCATGGGGGTGTTGGCGATCGGCCCCATGGCCTGCAGCGCGGACTTGACCTGGTTGATGATCTGTTCGATCTTGTCTCGGCCCATGGTGGAGTTGGCCGCTGAATCTTGAAGGGAGGTGCGGAGTTTGCGCTCCAAGTTGTCCATGGCGCGGGCTTGGTTGGCCTGCTTGTCGACGTCGGATTGGTAGGCGTCTCCCGCCTCTCCGGTGATGCCGCTGCTGACGTCGGTGTTGCCGAGCCGGTCGAGCACCCCTTCGGGGAAGCCGCTGGAGGAGGGCATCGCTGGGTTGCCCTGGCCGAACTGGTTGAGGATCTGCCCGAACGGCGCCAGCAACCCCGAGCCGATACCCATCAGGGCCGACGGCAGGCTGGACAGCGGTTGGGCCAGGCCCGTGAGCATGCCGATCGCGTCTTGGGGGTTGATGGCGGACTTGGCCGCGGCGTCGGCTGCCTCCTTCGGCGCAGATGGGCTGTCCCCGCCTGAGTCACCGGATTCGCCCGATGGTGTGCTGGCGGGCTCGGCACCGGGACTTGCTGGTGCGGCAGCAGGTGCGGTAGAGGGCGGAGCTGCTGCAGCCGGGGTTGCTGGGGGCGTCGCTGGCGTCGGAGCGGATGCGGGATTGGCCGCCGGAGCGGCTGGCTGTTGAGCCGGCGACGCGGACGTAGACGGTGCAGCCTGTTGCTGCGGCGCGGGGCTGCCAGGGACCCGCGGAAATATCGGCAGGACCGGGCGGCGCTGGTTGTCGCGGTGACTTGTGTCCGGGGTCGAGGTTCCGAGCCCGGGCGGCAACGGGGGCGCCGCGGTGTCGGCGAGCTGGTCTTCGCTCATGGGGTCGGCACCTCCTGATCAGCTTGCAGGCGTGGCCTTTTGACGATGACGTTGCCGGTCGGCAGGACGCCGACGGCGATGGGCTGGTTCAACGTGGTGGCGTCGATGCCGAGGGTGGGTGTGATGGCGAGCATGACGGCGGTGGGCCCGTTGTCGGGGGTGAAGTTGAAGAAGACCAAGTCGCCGGCGCTGATCGCGGTGGGGTCCACCCGATCGCCGATGTCGATCTGGTCTGCGATGTCCTTCGGCAAGGTGACCTCTCCCCCGGTGGCCTGGTAGTAGGCGAATCTGATCAAGTTGGCTGCCGAAAAGGCGTTGTTCGACGGTCCAGCGGTGCTTCCATCGGAGTCGGTTGCCAGCAGGCCGACCTGCTGATTGGCGAGGGCCGCGGCTCGGCGGCCGGTCTCATCGCCTGGTGTCTTGAGGGGCGCTCCCACGATGTCGCCGGTACGGACGGCGTTGGCGCATGCCGCCGTCTTGGCGTCAGCGGTGGGCGGGGCGGTCAGCGACGCGTACGGGTTCGTCGGGGACGTGCTATTTGCGCTGGTGGTCGTCGTGGGGGTAGCAGTCACGGTGGTGGTGGGTGTGGTCGTTGTGGGGGGTGTCGTGGTAGCAGGTTGCAGCAGGGTCGTCTCCCAGGTCGTCGCCGGCGGCGTGTCCTCCAACGGCACCGAGGTGGCCAGTCGGGGTACGGCCGTGAAGGCCGCGGTGTTGCCGACGGAGTACCCGAGTCGAGATTCGCACTGGTAGTTGAAGTCGGCGCGCTGATCGGACATGCGACTCAACGCGACGATGGCGGTGATGAGCAGGACGAGCACCAGTGCCACCATGACGGCGGCGATCGCCAGGATCACCGGCCAGCCCAGGGCGCCGACGACAGCGGATCCCGCGGAGGCGGCCGCTTTGCGGGCGCCCTGGACCGCAGCTGCGCCCAGCAGCGACTTCATCGCTGACTGCCGGGGTGGTTGTGGGGACGGCTGAGTCATGATCGGTCCTGGTCATCGCGGGGCGGAGGAGGTGGCAGCGGCCGTGCGGCACCGGTGGACGGGGGCTTCGGCGGGTTCGTCGAAGGCACCGGCCCATGCTGGCCGGGTTCGTGCTCGAACGGCGACGGCGGCGCGGCGCCTGCGTCGGCGGGCCCCGCGAGCGGCGCGCCCCCAGCGGTCGGGGACGTGTCGTTGTTGCTGGTCACAGACGGTTGTATCTCGGGAAGCGCAGCTCCTAACCCCGTCTTGGGCGCCGGCGGCAGATCTGGGGCAGCGGAGCGCCTTTGGGCGGGGTTGTCGAAGGCCTGCGACGGCGTGGTCTGCAGGTCGGTTGCCGAGATGGACTGGCCCGCAGCAGTGGCCGTGTTGTCGGGTGCAGCGCTGAACTGCGTTGTAGGCGGCGCTGAGCGTGACGGCTGAGGGCTCGGGGTCCCCTCGGCGTCGCGGTGTGCTGACGGGGTCGACGTCGAGGGAGGCGACGTCGACGCGGGCGCCTCGGGCATGCTCACCGTGGGTGGTGTGCTGGCGGGCTGCTGGCCATTCCCCTGCGCCTTGTTTTGCTTGGCCTGCTCCTTTTCGGCTTGCTTCCTGGCCTTTTCGGCGGCGCGTTCGGCTTGCTCCTGGTTGCGTTCGTAGATGTCGGCGCCGCGATCCAGGTGTCTGACGATGGAGCTGCGCCCACCCCGCACGAAGGGTGCTACGACGTGTAGGGCGTGTGTGGCCGACGGTGACCGTGCAGCCAGCGCGCCGCCGACCATGGTCGAGCCGAGGCCCAGGGCGACGACGCTGGTGTCGCGTAGAAAGCCGCCAGCCTTGTCGTGAAGGATGTTCGTGGTCGGCGGCGGCGGGGTTGCGCCGACGCTGTTGAGTATTCCGGCCGCGACGTTGGCGCTGGATTGCTTGAGCTTCTTGGTGACCGTGAAGATGAGCCGGATCGCGGCCACCATCAGGATCAGGGCTGAGAGCATCGCCACGATCCCGTTGCCCTGCTTGCGGAATATGGCGGTCACGATTTCGCCGATGAAGATGGTCAAGGTGATGTAGGCGAACATCGCGACACCGGAAAACAGCACCGCGACGAAGGTGTCGACCAAGGATGCTTGGGGCCCCCCGGGGATCACGCCGACGGCGAATCCCCAGAGGAGCCGTACCGCGTTGCCTACGGCTCTGAAGAACTCGAGCACGATGTGGAAGCCGAGCACCGCGCAGAACAGGGCGAAGATGCTCTCGAACATGAGCATGGGAACGCCGGTGCCCAGCTGCCCGGGGGTGGGGTTGTCCGCGGTGGCTTTCATGACGGCGGAATCGGGGGCACCGCAGCTGCGGATCCCGTCCTTGATGTTGTCGGGGTCCCCGGAGTTGACGCCGTTGCTCCAGGCGGCTGCGCAGCTCGGGGTGGCGTCGGGTTGACCAGCGAAGTTCCATGTCTGCAGCGGTCTGCGTACGAAGGAGGTGGCCAGGGTCCCTTCCAGCCGGGCGAGGGTGTCCTTGGTGTCGGTGGCGCCGGCCACGGAGTTGGAGCCCAGGCTGACGGCGACGTCGCGGCCCTGGGCCAGGGGGCCGGAGTCGGAGATGACCCAACTGACGGGCGAGTAGGTGAGCGCGCCGCCGACCATTGCGACGAGGACCGCCACAGCCGCCTGTGACGCTGCACGCGGCAGGTTTCCACGCAGGATGTTGACTGCGACGAAGATGGCGGCGATGACCGCGGCGATCGCTGCGACGCCGGGCACGATCTGACCGGCGTAGCTCTGGGCGACCTCGGCTATCGGCTGGACCAAGTCGGGCATGAATCCGAAGCTGATGACGTACATCAGGAACCAGATCGCGACGCCGCCGATCACGACGAACAGACCGGCCTCGGCTTCGAACAGGGTTGCCAGCACAGCTTGGGATCCGCCGTCGAGGACCGATCCGTAATCGGTGGATATGGCGTAGCGCGACAACGGAACACCGTAGGAGTCGGTGACGTCAAGCATGTAGAGCATGGGGCTTTGGGGACCGAAGGCGGCGTGCACCTCGGCGGGGAATAGCAGAGCCACCACGCACAGGCATAGCTGCAGGTAGATCGGCAGCATGGTGAAGCGGCGCAGCCGGGTGGCCGTGGACAGCGCCCAGCCGCGGGCGAAGAGCTGGCCCAGCGTGGGCATCGTGGGGTCCCAGCCGGGGAAGAACGCGGCGGCAAGCATCAGATGCTCGCGTGCTGCGGTGTGGTGGAAACGGCGCGAGCCCGGTCGTCGCGGGCGGGCCCGAGGATCTTTCCCCGGCCGATTCGGCCGCGCCCGTCGGCGATGAAACATTCCCCTCGGCGGTTCGGAGCAACGGTTTCCTTGCGACCAATCGGTGGCGAGGTGTTCTCGCGGAGCGCCTTGATCAAGTAGGCGTCGCGCTCGATGTCGACGCCTAGCCATTCCAGAGTGTTGGCGGCGGTGACGGCGTTGCGTTGACGGAAGGCGAACCGGTTCGGGATGAGGTTGTGCGCTGCGGTCGCGTAGTCGGCCTTGGGGTCGTGCGAGGCGAGGATGATGCCGGCTGAGTGCTTTCTTCCGTCGCGGACGAACTCTTCGACGATCTGCTTGCCGACGGTGGTGGCGGTGAAGTGGTAGGCCTCGTCGACCACCAGCGCGCCGAATCGTCCGGGCTTGAGAAATTGTTCGCGCGCGAGCAGGCCGACGAGTTCGTAAAGCGCGTGTCCCAACCGCTTTCGCCAGGGCAGGTTCTCGTAGGCGTGGCTCAGGGTCAGTTCATCGACGGTCGGTAGCGCCAGGGTGTGGGTGCGCACGACGGTGGCAGTGGCGGTCAGAGGCATGGGCGGCAGTGCGCGGTCGAAGAGCACCGGCGCTTCGACCGCGTCCATGGCGCGCACCAGGGCGTGTTGGT
Source organism: Mycolicibacterium sp. Y3 (assembly GCF_051188035.1). Lineage (NCBI taxonomy): Bacteria > Bacillati > Actinomycetota > Actinomycetes > Mycobacteriales > Mycobacteriaceae > Mycobacterium > Mycolicibacterium sp. Y3. The sequence goes on from NZ_JAVQLT010000003.1 coordinate 198,702, forward strand.
CGTCGGCGTCGCGGCCTTGGCTGCCGGCGGCTCCGTGGGCTAGGAAGTCGCGGACGTCGGCCAGCGAGCGCAGCTGGTGGGCGGCGCGGTACTCGGGTTGGAGGATTTCGGCGAGAAGTACGCCCGGCGCGGAAACGACCGGGATGTTGAGCAGGGGCAGGATCGTGTCGAGGGTGATGCTGCGGGCTCGGTGGGGGTCGGCGAAGATCCGCAACGGGTCCAGGGTGAAGCGCGGGTCGTCGAGGCTGATCAGCACCGAGCCAGGAATCAGTTCGAGCAGGGGTACGTACTCGCCGCCGGGCGAGCGGTCGATGACCAGGAACTGGCCGAGTAGGTCGGCGATGATGCTGATCAGTGTCTTGGTGAAGTAGCTCTTACCCGAGCCCAGTTCGCCGGCGATGGCGATGGCGGGGCTGATGTCGGAGAGCACCTTGTTCAAGAAGTTGAAGTGCAGGGGCTCGAAGAGTCCGGAGAGCAGGTTGACGCCGATGATCGGTCCGGTGTCGTCGAGCAGTCGAGCGGTGGTGAAGGGGACGAAGCCAGCCCAGTCTGGGGTGGCGGTGATGTGCTGGTAGTCGGTGTAGACGCTGTCGGCGGGTGCTCCCGGGTTGAGCATCATCCAGAACCGTCGTTGGGCCCCGCGGGGGGCGTCCAGGCGGATGCCGAGCCGGCGGAACTTGGCTTTGAGAGTGCCGACGCTGCGGGTGAGGTCGGCCTCGGTGGGGGCTCCGACCGCCAAGACGGTGGTGAATTCGACCTCCTCGGCGTTTTCGTTGGTGGCGAGGCTGTCGTTGTAGGCGGCCAGCGTTTCGACCTTGCGGCGTAGCTCTTGGTTGTGGAAGCCGATATCGGTGTCGCGCTCGCCGAGCTGTACGCCGAGCTTGCCGAGGACCTTCTCGTTGAGTTGAGTGGCCGACTCGCGGTCACGGCGTCGCACACGCATCGCCCAGTCGACGGTGACGTCGGGGATGCCGTCGAGTACGGAGAGGAACTCGGAGTGCCCCGGGAAGGCCATCGACGGCGGAAACGACATCGGCGTCAGCATGGCCTGATAGCTGTTGATGACGTGGCCGTCGTCGAGCCGAACCATCGCTTTAAGCATGGGGTCGAAGCTGCGCCTGAAGGACTTCTCCGTGCGGGCCCCCTCGTCGAGCACACCGGGCTGGAAGAACGGAGTGACCGGCGGCGCAGTGCTCGGCGAAGCGCTCGCCGGGTTGTGGGGGGCGTGTTCGAGGGCTGACCCACGCATGAGGTTGTGGTTCCAGATGAACGGCAATAGCCCCTCGGGGACGGGCTGCAGCTTGAAGTTGGCTTCGGGGTCGACCATTCTCAACAGTTCGTCGGCTGCGGCCATCTGCGTTGCGACCTCCCGCGCGGAAGGCTCACCGTTGAGCTGGCTCTTCCCGATTGGGAATGTGATCGTGTAGATCCGGGTCAAAGGGGCGATCTCGGCAATGCGTCGATAGCCGTCCAGGGTCTCCTTGATGTAATCGGGGGTCCGCTGCAGATCGACCTGATCGAGCGAGCGGTTCATGACGTCGACGAGGTCAAGGGGCGCCTGCAGGCTCAACAGCAACGTGTCCTCGGGGCAGTTCAGAATCAGCGACTCGTGTGCATCAGCCACACCGGCCTTGTCCTCGGGCTGACGCAAGCCGTAGTCGAGTGCCTCAACGAAATAGGTCGCGAAGACAGCGCCATGGTGGGTCCACTGGAGGTGGCGGCGGCGAGCGGCGGTTGGCTGTCGGAGCTTCACGGTGCGCTGCAGTCCTCTCGCATAGAAGGAGATGTTGGGGGTAGGTCAGTCCGCTTCGGTGTCGACCGGGATTTCGTCGACGACGAAGGCGTGGGGGTTAGCGGCGGACTGGCGGCCCAACTCTTCCCGCGCGATCACGGTCGGCTTGCGATCGAGGATCAAGCCGGCGGTGCGCGCGGTCTTGCCGAGTACAGGCACGCCGTCGTACTTGATGAAGCTCAGCCCGGCGGTGACGGCGATCGCTAGGAGCAGTCCGGTTCCGAAGACGGCGACCGCGTTGAACGGTAGGAGGCGCGTGGCGAAAACCGCGGCGATCAGCACGGCGGTGAATCCGACGACCTGTTCAATGGGGCGCGCTCCCCCAGGGATCCTGCGGCCCCCAGGAAGGCGGCCAACATAGGTGCGGAAGCGTCGGCCAGACGTCGCCACGCGCACCCACCGGATGTCACTCATGCCGCCTCCGGAGCAGAGATCGGATCGGCAGATTGCCCCTGAAGTCCCACGGGCGCTGGCATCGAATACCCACCGCCTCCGCCGACCTGCTCACCGGTATTGCTACCTGTGCTGATCGCCCTCGGAATCAGGGTGAAGGCGGCGGCGGCACCCGCGATGCAGATGATCGACACGACGATCTTGACGGGGTTGCGACCGGCCTCGCCGAACAGGTTGCGGAAGAAGTAGTAGACCGCCCAGATGCCGAGTAGGGAGGATCCCGCTCGGACGGCCAATACTTGAAAATTGTTGAGCAGTACCTCTATGTCGGTCATGGCTCTGGCGTTCCTTTCGAAATGGTTGGGTGTGGCGCTATCAGCCGCGGGTGGGTGGTGGCGGTGGCGTCGTCGATGTGGTGGTGGTCGGACTGCCCTGGCTGGGGTCCTCGGGGCGGGTCTGCAGTAGCGGCACGGCAGCGATGGAGACGACCTGCCATTGCCCTTCGACGGATCGCAACGACAGCGGGTAGGCCAGCTGAGTGAGTGTGTAGTTCTTCGTGCGGGCGGCGACGGTGATGTACACCTCGGCGGCGTTGGCTGTTTTGCCGTCGTCGTTGACGTTGGCCTGGATCGTGATGGTGTCGACCTTCGCGTATGGCGCGGGCTGGATCGGTTTGTCAGTCGAGTCCGAAGTGACGTAGCGGTTGAAGTCGGCGCCGCCGGTGAGGTAGGACCGGACGAATCCGGCGGCGGCGGACCCCAGCGGCGAATCCATGGACACCGTGTTGCGGTAGCCCAGGCGGAAGTCCACGCCGACCCCCGGTCCCGCCACTTGCATGGGCAGCGCCGTTGCGCGCGGCGCACCGTCGAGGACCGTGATGGGCACGCGGTAGTAGGTGCGCTGGGGTGTAGCGGCGGTGGCGCCGTTGACGAGTCCGGACACAGTCACCGTCCAGATAGCGACGCCATCGTCGGTTGTGGTGATCTGCTTGGCGAAGGCGATATCGGTGTCGGTGAATTCGCCGGCGACCGGGGGAAGTTTGACGTCCTTGGCGGTGACGTAGCGCGCGAGTTTCTCTTCGTCGCCGGCCTTGGCGGTGAGGTAGGTGGTGACGTAGTCGCGGGCGAATCCAGTCACCAAGGTTGATGCCGGGATCGAGTTGTTGCCGGGTGTGGGGTCAGCGTGATCGGGGTCGGTCCACAGCGTCGAAAGCAAGGTGATGATCGCGAAGAGTCCGCCGATGATGCCGAGGGTGTTCATGGCGCGGTGTGCGAGGAGCTGTTTGTCGACGGGCTTCACGAGCTCGTCGAAGCGCTTCCTTTGGGCGGGAAGTTTACCTGTCACGGTAAATCAGTCTCCCACAGTCCCTGCGCCGTTCTCGGTGAGCGCACGGGTGAATGAGGTGAATGAGGCGTCGGCTTCGGGGCTGTCATCGACGATCAGTTTCAGTAGCGCGGCGCGCGCGTTGAGGTCGAAGGGATCGTCGTGGAGTTCGTCGCAGGCGATCTTCACTTCGCGCGCGTAGATGCGCGCCGCCGCGATGGCTGGGCTGATGTCGAGGTTGCGCGACTGGGCTGATGCGGAGGGCGCCATGGTGGTGAGTCCTTCTTAGGAGGGGGCGGCCTGAATGCCGCCTCTATCCCTTGAAGTACCGGCCAGAAGTCCCGTTTCCGTCGCGCGTGCGCCAATCGATTTTGAGGTGGGCGGTTGGGCAGCTAACCGCTATCGCCGATAGCGCGTCCCCTGGACGCGTGTCCAGACAACTGTCTACAAGTATCTGATTTGCTATACCCCCCTTGACAGGGGGGGTACGCTGGCCGTGCAGCGGAGCGATAAGGTCAGCGTTACTCTCCCGATCGTACTTTGCTGGCGCTATTTTCGCAGGTCAACCGTGTGAATGTGACCTCACAATCCCCGCCAATAGCGTCTGCGCAGGTTGCGCACATGAAATGTGCGCACTCGCTCACGGCCCGCGCACAGGGCGCGTGATCAGCTATCGGCGGCACCGCGCACGGTCCGCGCACATCTCGCGCATGCCCAGGCGCACATCGAGCGCCGGCGGCCGCGCACATCCCGCGCACACGCCTCATCAGTGTGCTGTGCGCGTGAGAGGCGGGCTGCGCTTTTTCCGTCGCGTGAAAACCGAATCTGGTGGTTGCACACCCCTCAGGCAATGCTTGCGCGCAGGTCGCAGGCGTGTGATGACTCATATTGAGTCACAGATCACAGTCGTGAAAGGAGGTTTCGGCACGCTCTCACGGGGTCCGTCACGTCGTCGCTGACGGTTAGCTCACAACCCGTTCCGAGGCTGAGGTCATCAGCTGCGCCGCACTGGCGCCCACGACTCCTCCAGGAGACCGGCCATGACCACTCAGCCCCTATCCCTCCCCCGCCCTGATGGTGGCGCGCATCAGCGCCCGGCATCTGAGTTCCGGCGACCCGCCGCTGCGCTCCGCGACTACGCGCTGCGCTGCGCGGGCATGCGTTCACACCACGCGCACGTGTCTGCGTGGCTACGCGTCACGAACGCCTCGACCGTCGAGCAACTCTTCGAGGCGCTCGCTGGCCGTGATGCCGAATCGACGGCTCTTCTACTGAGTGAGTTCCGCCGCGGTGTCACTCTGGCGTCGACACTGCTCCTTGGCGCCAAGACGGTGATGCTGGCATCGGTTGCCCGCCATGCCCCCGGTGACACCGCCAAGGAGAAGTTTCAGGTCACCGTGGACGCGTTCCTGACTCACGCCTTGCCGGCCGTGAAGCCAAGCCACGAGTACGCCGACGCGCAGTTGTACTGGGTGACATTACGAACGGTCACCAAGCTCCACGAAGCTCCGCTCTGCGATACCGAGGAGGCATCCTTCGACGACGTCGCCGGCGCTGATGTCCACGCCGATGCCGACAGTTATGTGACCGCCGATGCGGTGATGAATTGGGCACTGGAGCGCGGCGTGATTGTCGAGCAGGATCACCGCGCGTTGGTCCTGCGCTACGGCGGCAGCAGCGCCCGTCCGGTGCGCGAAGTGGCGGCCATCATGGGTGTCACCGAGAACAAACTCGAGTCCCGTCTTCGCCGTGCGATGGCGCGGCTCCGGGACGCTGTCGCCTCTGATTCCGAGGACCTTTACCGTGCGTGCGTTGACGCGCGGTGGGCACTTCGAGACGGAACCAGTCGACCCGCAGCTGTTGGCAAGAATGGTGCCGCCGCGTGAGCGCCTCCGCCGGCCCGGGCGGGATAAAATTTACCAATAGCGGTAATGCTCGCGACTCAGAGCGGCGCCCGATGCCCTCCTCGGAAAGTGATGTCGACATGTCCGATCTGTACCACCAGCATGCCGATGCGATCGCCGATGGTTTGACGGCCGATCCCGATCTATTCGAGCCAGTGAGTGCGGAGTTCGCGTCAAATTCTGACGAGGGTTACGGCGAGTGGATGCCCAGCGGCGATGACGGCGACGGCGATGGTGACGCGGCTGCCGAGTTCGATGGACCCTCCTCCTATGACCCGGTCGACCGCAGTGATCGCGCCCTGACCGATGAAGAACGCGCAGACCTCGACGAGCTCGGCCGTGTGATGACCGGGCCTCCGGATCATGCTCTGCTCGCTGGGACTGGCCGCGGAGCGTACGTACACCGTGACGACGATGACGTCACCGAGCCCGACGTCGTTGATGATCGCGGTGCCGATGTCGTCGATGTTTTGGGCGCGCACAGCGGCGGCCCGTGGTGGCGTCTCGGGTGGTTCGACGGGCGTCGGCGCTCGCACCGTGTGGGCGCGATCGCAGCTGCCGTCGTGATAGTTCTAGTCGTCGTGGTCCTGGTCCTGCCCGGCGGCGGCGACGACAAGTCATCGTCCACAGCGGCCACGACTCCGGCGTACACGGTGCCCACGATGACCCAATCGCCGCCGTCCTCTCCTGCTCCGGGAAGCCCCGTCGCCGGTGCCGGAGCTGACGGTCCCATTGGTATCAAGCGTGCGGACAGCCGCTGCACCGCTGGGTCGACTGATCCGATGCAAGCGTTCGACAACGACGTCAACACCGCGTGGATGTGCGTACCGGCCTACGGTGTTCCGGGCACGGTTCTGCGCGTCGAATTCGACAATTGGTACGTCGTCACCGGCGTCTCGATCGTGCCCGGATGGAATCGGGTAAACCCGGATGGTTCCGATGAGTGGCTCAAGCACAAGACCGCCGCGACGGTGGAGTACCAGTTCAATGATCCCGACGAGACGCGCCTGACCCAGCAGACCAACAACATCCGCGATGAGGTGGTCACGCCCGTTCAGCCGCCCGTCTTGGCATCGGCGATGACCATCACGATCACCGAGTTCGGCACCCCCACCGGTCCGGTAGCCGACACCCGCAACGTTCCCGGCCAAGGCGGTGTCATCGTCTCGGACACACCAAAGACGGGCGATCTCAAAGACTTCGCGGTGTCATCGATCAGCATCATCGGGCACCGCGCTGCGTGACGGTTCTCGCGGCCGCGCCCGGCGTAGCACCACCTCGCGTACGTCGGTGGTTGCGGTGCAGATCGCTGTGGCCGCAGTCTTGACCGCGGTTGTCGACTACGTAGGCGTAGTCGGCCCATCGGGCACGCGTTGGCCGGGGCGCCGGGGCAGCTCGTCGGTGTCTCCCACCAGCCAGCGAAGGAAGGCAATGATGTGTCCGTTGAGGGTCGAGTCCACTTCGGCCACGGCCTGCTTGGCGCGCTCGCGCAACTCCGGATCGGGGCGCGGCGTAATCGCCGGGTAGCGGTGCTGGGACGGCATAGCGAGATCATCGCACGGTGGCTTGCCACCTGACAACGACCGCCGTAATGTGGTGGCTAGCCACCAGGCCCGAGGGATATGGAGGGACCGATGAACGTCACGAAGCGCGACACCGAGCGCGGCTCAGGGCAGGAACGCGTTGTGGCCGCCGCGTCGCTCTACGGCTGGGTCGAGGTCGACTACCGCGCGATCGACATCCCGTCCAGAGAGCGCGTATGGACTAAGGGGGACAACGTCTTCAATGTCCGCCTCGGCGAGGCCGGCCAAGTGCTTTCGGCGTGGGCTTACCGCGGCGCCGTGGCTGACCGGGCCGCGCGTGATCGCTCGTCGGTCATAGGGGCGGTGATCGACGGACGGGACAAGTCCGCCCGGACCGTCGACCTTATTGCTGAGGCGTCCCGATGAGCACCCACAGTGCCCTGAGTCTTCGATCAAGGCCATGACGACACCCGCACATCTCGCGCCACAGAATTGCTTTGTCTGCGGCCGCGTCGCGCACGCCGACACCGACCACACGTTCTGGCCGAACGCTGCAGCCGTGTCCGAGGCTCGCGAACAGGATCGGCGAACCGTCCACCACTACCCAGACGGCGAGACCTCGCCGGCGGCGGCCTATGTCGCCGAGCACAGACCATACTGACTCCCCCGCGAGCACGCGCGAAGGCAAGGCGTGAGGTAGGTAGGCCATGACATATCCAGATGGGATGCCTGGGTCATCCTCGGCGAGCGAGGTGACCGATGCCCACCGCGAGGACACCCTGCCCGAACCCCTACTGGACGCACAGGTGTTCACCGGCGATCCGACGGGCTGGCATCGGTTGTCCACCCTGGAGCAGGTAGCGGCCATGCCCGACGGAACGGTAGTGATCTGGAACGACCTAGATGAGCGGCAAGCCGGAGTTCTTGAAACAGAAGACGACCGTGGGCGAGTCCTCAGGCCCATCAGCATCGAAATCTACGAGCACGATTGGCCTCTGCGCGCACTGAGACTGCCGGTATGGGTGGTTACCTTCGACGACCCGCCAGCAACCCACTAACCACACGGGACAGCGTTGGTCACACCACTCTGGCCGCCGTCGGGCAACTGTTGACTTGCGCCGCACTTCGCGGATGAGGGGCCAATCCTGTTGAACACCACGGCCGTCCCGATATCGATGATTGACGAGGTCCGCCGAAACGTGGCCGTGAGGTTGACTCCGCGGAACCGGAGCTTCGAGCCGGCCGCCGGACGCTGATAACCCTGCTGAGGAATGAAGGATTTGGGCTGAGATCAACGGCCAGCCATGAGATCAGTGGTGATGGCCTCCGGCTCCAGCCAGAGGCTCATGGTCAGCTTTGTATGACCGTTGGTGCTGGTGGCCGTGCACTGCAACACGGCCAACCAGCCCCCGTCGCTGCGCCTGACCCAGGCCGTCTGACGGGCGGGCATCCACGCATCCAGGCGCAACCCGAAGGAGCGCACCCACAGTGGCAGCTCATCTTGGCGTCGGGCGAGGCTACCCAAGCCGGGAAATACGCGCGTCATGTCAACCATGACTGGCCGGTCGAGGTGGAACACCACCGGGTGTTCGGTCTCTGGCCAATTGTCAGCCACCGTCGACTCCTTCCCTGTTGCCCAGGGCGCGCAGGTCGCATCGCTCGGTTGGGGGTGGTGTGTAGCTGGTCGACCAGCATGTGGTGCAGGTGTGCGTTCTGTGCGACGTCGGGCATGCTGCGCATTGCACCGTGCCCACCAGCACGCGGTTGGGCCCGAGGGCGGCTCCGCAGGCTTTGCAGTGGGTGGGTTGAGGTTCGGCCCAGCCGTGGTGGGTCCGCCGCAGCTCCACGCCACTTATCGTACATGTGTTCGAGTGTGCGAGACGGGTCCTCCAGAGTTCACCGCCAATGGGGAATCCCGTCGCCGGGAATGACACGGCGATGATCGAGGCCCGCCCGAGCATCAGGTCTTAGCCGGGCGAGTAGCTCAGCGTGCGCGCACCGAAAGACCGCGGCGAGAGGTTGTCTCGCCGCGGCCGGTGGTGAGGCGTTCGCCCGTTAGGCGCCGATGAGCTGGTGGGTCGCCGGCGTGGCAATGGGTAGCAGCTCGTAGGGCCGGGCCACCGGACGGCGCCGGTTCGTCTGCGACCGTCGAACGGCCTTTGCCAGCCGCTCCTCATCGAGGTTGAGGTACTCCATGAGCTTGTCGCGTACCTGCGGGGGGATGGAGCTGCGACCGGCTTCCATGCGACCCAGGTGCACGGGGCTAGTCCCAATCAGCGGCGCCAGCTGGGCGAGGCTGAAGCCAGCCAGGACGCGGTAGTAGGCGAGGTTACGGGCAGTTTCGGTGACGACGTAGAGCTCGCTGGGATCAACGTCGAGCACCTGAGCCAGGCGCGCGATGAATCTCGGCGACGGCGCTGCCTCGCCCTTTGCCCAGCGGGTGACGGTGCCCTGGTTGACGTGGACTGCCGCGGCCAGTGAACGGTTACTCAGTCCCTGCTTCTTGGCGAGGTCCAGCATCCTGCGGTACTTGAAGACCCCGGGCATGGCTGCCGGCGTGGAACGCATGAGTGCGCCTCCCTTCCTGACCCGATGATCTCAGCGATGGCCCTTGAACTATAACCGGCCAAATGTTCCCGACACAGGAGCCGACGCGGCGCAACACGCCGGAGCGGGGCGATTTCACTTCTGTCACGGCAATAAAAAAGTCCTGGTCAGGCACATCAGATTCGGTCGCGGCCTGGGGTCCGCGCCGCTGGTGTTGCATACGCAAACATTGCCTGTGGCGGTAAAGCGTGGCACGATTTGCGCTCATCGGGCACCTGGCAGTGCCCGGCCAACTGAATAGAACACCCATAAAACCAAAAACCGGCTGGTAGCTGGCACTACCAACCGGCGGGCTCCCCCGAAGGGAAGCGGATGTCTTGGCGACACCGCCATTTTAGCGTGCGACCAGCACGTTTGGCAAACGTTCTGTGCGACGAAACCATGTCCGCGCCGTCACGAGACGGTCACGGATTCAGCTTCGCCACGCAGGCTGATGGACCGACGTCGACTCGAGTCGTCCAAGCCACCTACCGGGCGCAGCGGCGGGACTGGATCGTTACCGCGGGCGCCGTACCTGCCACTACGCCGATGTGGACCTCGCGCACATCCTGGACTTGCGAAGTCGCCTCTTGGGCCGCCGGCGCCACAGGTCAACAGGTCCTGCGGCGCGTTCACGTGACCCGCTCACTCTTCTCCCGGGTTAGCGCCGCCCTGGCGCGGTTCGCCGATGGATCGAGCGGCCGACACTGCGCGGTCACCAACTCCCGGGTCGCCGCGTCGGCAGGTTGCAGCCCCCGGACCGTGACCACGGTGCGTGCAGTCCTTGCCGAAGCCCAGTTCGCCGTTGAAGTGCGCCGTGGCACAGGCTCGGCGATAACCCCGGTTCACCGGCGTCGGCCGTCGGTGTGGCACTTGACGTCGCGGCGCACGCCTGTGGATAAACCCCAAATTTGCGACCTACCCCGTTCCCGGAGGGTTACGGGGTCTGTACTTGTAGGTTCCACTCCCCCAAACGAGGCGCACGGCGCCTCGCCGAGAGATTCATCCCCGAAAAAGGCGCATTCGCGGCGGCCGAAACGGCCGACCGCACCGCGGCCGCTGCACACCCAGCGGCTCGCAGGCTGGCTGGCGTCGAACGCCACGGGCCTCGGTGCACGGACAGGCCACCACGTGGCAGGCCAACTCTGTGACGTTCTGCAGGCCAGCCACCTCGATCTCCCTGCCTGGACCGGCCCCCGACTCGTCGAGGCCCTCAACATCGACATGAAGATTCGCGGCCTCACCTGGCCCGATCACATTGCACGACCTGGCCCCTTCCTCGCCCACCGGCTGCGCCACCTCCCCGCCCGGCCGGAATCCGCCAGATCAATGCCGGTCGCTTCGCGCGACGACCACCGGGCAGAGCCACCTCCGGGGCTGGCCGTACCCCGTGCGGACGAACCGCCATCGGCCGCGCGTATGGAAGCTCGACGCAAGATTCGCGAGATCCTCTCGCGGCGATCGCCCCGCTGACGACCGCGCCGCCGCCGCCGCAGGTCAAAGGCCTGTTTGAGCGCCATCCCGCGCGCCGCTTTTCGACGGTCCGCCGACGGTGTCGCATGCGCGTGGCCGCGGAGCCCGGAGAAAGTAGGGCCCTGAGAGCTCCGTAGGCGCCCGAAACGGGCTCCGCCTATACAACGACACCCCCGACGGCTCTCGGATCGTCCAGCGCGGCGCTTAGGCGGCAGCACGGCGCAGCCGTTGGCGTCTAGCTAAGCGCATCTCGCACTATTTCAGCAGCTAGGCGGTGGTAACAATGCCGCCACAGCACACATTGACCGTGACACGATTGTGAGATGGTTTCACGATCATTCGGCGGAGAATTCATCGTGGTCGCGCCATCGGCCGTGCCCGCTCTGGCATGTAACTCACGTGAGCCTGATATCAGCCCATGGTCGATTGTTGAGGGTTTGTGAATCAGTTATGAGCGGCACCCTTGTCCCGCCACCACCGCCTGTCGGGTGTCGCCCAGCCGATACACACGCAACATGAGGGCGGCCAGGACCAACGTCTCCCCGGTAGGACCCACCCGAGCGACGAGCAACCCACCCACCACCCCAGTCGCGGCGGCGGCGGCGGCGACGATGACATGTGGTGGCGAGCAGCAGCAGCTTCCCCGCCCTCGCTCCATTGTTAGCATTCCGTGACTGGAATGTGCGGGGTTGCATCAGCAGCACGTGATCGGTCATGACACTTCGTCATCGATACATCAATGACTGGATGTGATGACAACGATGTCGGCATGCCTGCGTCTCAATATGTCGGCATCAGGATCACGGAAATGTCACGCTGATGCACTATCGATTGATCGATAGCTCAATATGTTGACAACGATACGATCACATCGAAGTCGCGTTAATGGTCTATAACACACACGTGATCGTTACGCGCCATCCATACGCACCATTTGTGACTACGACATGAGTCGCATGTGATGGTCATATGTAGCAATTGTCACTGGTTCGAGGATGCTTTGTGCGATGTTTGTGAATGCATTGTGCACGCCGATTCATGCAGGTTGGAGGGTTGGGAGCAGCCAGTTTCCCTTCCGAACAAGGCATGATCAGTGACATGGCCCCCACCCTACAGCTGGACCTCACTGCGACTCGGCAGATCGCCGAACGTGTGACTGGCGCTGCGAGTGTCATCTCTGGCCTGGGCTTTCGCCTGCGCCTGCGAACGGGTGCGCCAGCGACCGATTCCGCCACTCTGCTGTTCTGTCATCGACTGAACTCCCGAGCGCTGCAGCTCTCCTACGTCTGTGAGGATGCCGGCGAGGAACTCATGCGCACGGTCGAGGCGCTTCTCGGATATGCCGATAACGCGGCGACCCTCGCCCGTCGCACGGAGCTGGCGATCATGGGGCTCGACGTCGACGAGTTTGTACCCACATTTCAGGTCACTGCCAGGCACCCGGACCGGCACGTGCCAGGCATGCCAGCACAGGTCGGGGCCGCGACCGACACCGACCACCGCGTTCTGTCCGAGGCGTTATTGCTTTCAGCTGGAGGGCTTGCTGTCTCATTCGATCTCGACGTCGCGCACGTCCGCGCGGCTGCAGACGCGCTCCGCGCATCTGCGCGCGACCTCCGCTCGGCGATGGCCAGTGGGCAGCGACCGGCGGCGATGCTCGATCAATACGGATCCTGGTTTGACAGCAACCTCATTCCCGCGATCGAAGGCCTCCTGGCGGATCGCCAGATCTGGAACTCCGCGTACACCACAGCGCAGAGCCGGGTCCTGGAGCCCAGCCGCGTGTATCACCAGTGGCTCGGCAGCCGGGGCGCGGCTCAGTCCGACCTGACCGAGGTGGCTGCGCGGGCCCGCGCAGAGTTGCGCGCCTATCGCAGTACCACGCTGAGGGAGTTCATCTGCTCCCCTCCCCCACATCTAGCGGACGCGGAGCCATCCCCCGAATCGCAGCGAGGCGCGCGATAAACGGGTCGCGGCGCCGTGAGCACGATGTGCCTATGCGCGCGGTCCGCGCGGCATGTCCTTCCCGGTCCGCGTGACATGCATGCTGGCAGCCGAAAGGGGACTGCTGACACCACGCGGTGTAGCCCCTCCCTTCGACGCCCGCAGTCGGGCGGCCTTCCAAGAGGGCATATCCGTCACTGTGACGAATATGCCGCCAGGGCTGGCTGAACAGTGTTAGGTCAGGTTGAACTCGTACCGGAGGGCCTGTTCGACGAGTGCGCTGCGTGTGCCGGCGCCCCAGGCATCGACGAGGGCGTCGAGCCGCTGACCGTTGGCGGCATTGACTCCGGAGAGCACGACCGTACGTGGGGCGACAACGTGCCGGCGGCGCCGTGGTACCGCGCTGGTGGACGGCCGGACGAACAGGCCGCCCTCCCCCACTGTCTCTTCGGTTGCAGCCCAGGTGCCCTGCAGCGTGGAGGCGTGCTTCTCGATCGCGTCGAGCACGATGGTGCCCATCGGGCGCGCAAGTCCTTTGCGGGCTTTCTTCTCCGCAATTTGGAGTTGGTAGAGCGCGTCGTAGACCTCGGCGGCGAGGTTCACTTCCGGCGGCCGGTGACGTGTCCGCGCGTCGATGGCTGAAGACGGCACGCTGCGCAGCGGCGAGCGTTCAGGAGTCCGCTGAGGGGGCGGCGGGGGCCCTGCTACCGCAGCAGATGGCGGCGGCGACGCCGGCTCGACCGGCGCCGCGCTGCTGATCTCGGGTGCGGGTGCCGGCAGCTGATTGTGGCTGCGGCTGGCATCGGAGTGCGGTGTCGTCGCGACTTCCGTTGGCGTAGAGGGTGTTACCGGCGAGGGAACAACCTGCGGCCGCGGCGGTTGAGGTGGGCCCGACTGCAGCAGATCGTCGAGGTCGTCATCGATGGCGTGGGGATTGAAAACGGGCTTGCGCTTCTGACGTTGCGGGTTCATCCGACGCGCTCCTGAGCCTGAGTGGCGGCGATGGCTTCGAACCGGCCCAGGCGCTTGACGATCTGTCGGACCAGCTCTTGATAGTCCGCAGCGAGACCGGTGGGGTCGCTGGTCCACAACCCTCGCCCGGGGGTCTGCTTGTCCTTGAGGCGCGACAACCGCTCACGGCGATCGTCTTCGGCCAATGCGACCAGCTCGCCGGCCGTCTTGTGGTGGTTCCTCATGTCGACGGCGGCAGCCGGCGCTGACCGAATGGTGATGTCGAAGGGCGTGGTCCCACTGCCTTCGAGCATTTCGTTGATCTGGTCAAACACTTCCTGGTTGCGCTTTGTCGCGCGAGGGTTGACGTCGAAGAGGAGAACGCCGAGGAGCTCGATGAGTGCACCCCGCTTGCGCGCACGCCAGAAGCGTTTCGCCAGGCGCTCGACGCCGCCAATGCTGGCTTGGTCGTCTCGGGTGGGAATGAGCAGGTAGTTAGCGACCGACAGGTAGGTGTCCAACAGGGGCACGTCACCCGGACCTGAATCGATGACGACGACGTCGTAGTTCTCGGATGCGCAGAGGGCCTCCAGTTGCGTCCGCAGGTTCGCCGTCATATTGATGCCGTTTTCAGACATCAGGTGAGCGCTGGCGCCGACGACCGCAAGTTGCGCGCCGCCCGGGATGATGTCGAGGTTGGGTCGCACGTTGCGCACCGGGCTCAGTGGGGCCCCGAATTGCAGTGTCTGTGCAAGGGAGCGACCGTTGTCGCCGTCGACGCCGAGGTCTTCGACGGTGAGGTTGGCCTGCTGGTCGCCATCGATCACCAGCACCCGGTAGCCTCGGCGGCCGCCGGCAGCGATCATCTCGGCGACGGCGGCCACGGTGGTCGACTTCCCTACCCCGCCTTTTTGGTTGGCCACGAGGATGGCCCTGGCTGGTCCGTTCATCGTCATGCGCGGCAACGTACCGCCACGGTGCGCGGTTATCCGCGCGGCGCACGGGCGTGAATCCGAACCGTTACACAGCTCACTGCGAGGACGTGCCCACGGCTGGTGTTCGGGCGGGCCACCGTGCGGTGATCCACCAGTGGACCCCGCCTGGGTCGCGGGCGGCACCACGGCGGTCATCACGTCCAGTCCATCGCATGTGGGCACTGCCCGTCGAACGGTCTACCCAACGCCGGATAGAACGTTCGTCCACACCGACGATGCCTCGGTCGTCTTCTCTGGCGTTGATTTGGTCTGTGCCCCGTTGGTATCGGCGGACGGGCACCGGGCAGTCGGTGAGTGCGTCTACACGGGCAGTGATCCCGACGTTTGGCGGTCCGTGCATACAGACGGTGCAACGGATGTGTCATTGAGCGCCATTTGCTCGTCAATCGCACGGGGAAACGGACGTGCATACGCGCGTGGTATATCCGCTATTCGGCCTGTTTATTGGCCGGGATTTGAGCGGTCTTCCACAGTAGTTTTGACGGGTATTCGACCGGCGTCTTAGCGCTGGTCATCCGTACGGCTGGCCGTCATACACCCGCTTTTCGTCCGTATTGATGGGCGTACTTACAACCGGTGATCTACCGGGTTTAATCCGCACGCAAATCCGTTGATCGGCCGTGCTTAGGGCGGGTACTTGACCGTGCGATAGTCCGCGCTATACCCGTTTTTCACCCGTATTTAGCAGGTCAGAGCGTATATCTTCTTGCTGTGGGTGCGGTAGTCGCTGGGCATTGTCGACTCGACGGAGATCGGGTGGGTTCTGATCCGGCTGGTTTCAAGACTAGGTCGGGCCCAGGCCTGGGCTTCTGCCCCAATGCAGCGGGTGGGGTGAGCCGGAAGGGATGCGGCATCCGGGGCCGGAAATCAGTTCTACGGCTGTTCTGGATGCGCGAACAGCTCGCCGGCGTGGCCGGGGATCAGGTGTTGATGCAGTGCGCCCTGATAGGTGCCGAGGACGGCGGTGAGTTTGGTGTTGCTGGCCTGCAGGCTCGTCGCGGCACCCTGGAATTGTTGAGCGGCGTCGCGGTAGCTACTTGTGCCCGCGAGCAGCTGATCGACGGACTGCTGGTATTCGGCGAGGGCTTCCTGCATTGTGGCCTGTTGGGCCAGTACGGTCCGATACGCGTCTTCTGTGCTGGCCAGTTGTGCGCGTAAGTCGCTGTTTTCCTGGCGTAGTCGGACGTTCTCGACGTGCAGGTCGGTGGCACCTGCCGTGCGCTGACGCCCGGCAGTTTTGTGCTCGACGACGAGGGGTCCGTCAGGGCCGAGTTGATCGGTGTAGACGTACCAGCGACGACGCTCACCTGTGTTGTCCGTGAAGCCCGCCAGCTGCCCTGACTCAATCATTCGCCGGACGGTGCGCGGGTCTTTTCGGAGGTACCGGGCCGCCTCGCGGGCAGTCATCACCGAGCGGCCCTGTTCGGGGCGGATCTCGATGGTCATTGGCACATCCGGCGGGGGAGTGGGGTCGGCGGTGTCTCATCATAACGCGACGGGGGCGTTGGTGATGACGTCGTTTACGTGCAGTGATGTGCCATTAATGCTCCAACACGCCGTCTTCAATCCGTTGACTGCGCGATCGTGCGCTTTACCCTCTACTCAAGGTATCTATTGGTACATCTGCGCAGTTCGTAGGCTGCATCGACTGGAGGGAACCGCATGGCGAACACATCGAACGGCGCCGGTTCTACCAAGCAGGGTCGCAGCGGAACGAACAAGCGCCGGCTCAATGGGTTGGTCGGCGTCCGGTTCGAAACTTCGGATCAGGTTCAGGCCCTCAATGCGTACGCCGTGCGACTGGGCTTTAAGAACGCACAGCAGTTGATCCTGGATCGCGTGGAGCGCGACTTGGCCGAAGCGCTCAAGGAGCTCGATTCGACGAAGGAGTTGGCCAGCTGATCCGCTCGTAGGCGGATCCAGAATCCGCGGTTAATCGCGCGGCGTGTTGCGCGATTAACCGCGCATTGGCGTGCGACGATTCCGCCCGGATAAGTAAATCGGATTCGGGAGGTCGAATGGGATTCACACCGCGGGAACGCGGCCGCCGCTTCACGCTATAACCAGCTCCCTCCGATGCCGCTGCACACCGGCATCCTCAGATAGCCATAGGACCGCCGGCCGCTGGGAACATCCGGTCCAGCCGCCTTCCGGGCGCCGTTGGTAAGACCCCGCCTGAACACATTCGGCGCTGAAGGCTGCCCAGACACGGTCGGCCTGCCCCTGACGGAATTGGTGCCAGGTCGCGGTACTTGCGTTGTAGGAGGACGCGGCAAGCGCTCGGAGGAGGTGCACCGCTAGACCGGCCAGACCGCTCCACAGGCCGTCCAATATCTACCAGTAGCGGTAAAAACACCGCCGGAGGGCAGCCGTTAGACCGGAAAAGCCCTTAATATGCGGGAAACGCTCTGTTCGTCCGCCATGTTATAAATTGCGTCGGCGTGTCGAATCAGATTCCCCGATACAGATGAGAAGGTTGAGCGCCATGGGTCGTAAACACAAGGGAGATCGGCTTCTCCTACAGACGCGCCCGCACCCCGACGTGGCCGGGCGGGTGGACCAGCGTCGACGCAGGCTCCGAATCTCCTCGCTCAGTCAGTACATCGCCGACGTGCTCGCTGTGCACGTCGGCCAACCACATCTTGCGGTCGAACTGGGTCGCACCGATGAGTTGCCATTCGTCGATCCGCCAGCACGACCGGTGGGCGCAACGGCTGGCGCTGCCCGCCCGCTGGTGCAGACACGCCTCTACCGACCAGTGTGGAACGACATTCACCGCTTGAAGAGTGAGAGCGGCGTCTCCTCTGTGAGCCAGTACGTCGCCGACGTGCTGGCTCTTCACGTCGGCTGCCCCGAACTCGTTGTCGAACTTGACCGCAAGCATGAGCTGCCGCTGGGGGAGGGGTTGCCGCTGGCGATGTGACCACGCAACTCCACGGGGATGGATCCCATACGAGGGTCCAATCACCGAGTTGTGACCTGACATCTGAATAGCAGGTGAGATCTACCGGCTTCTGAAACACGAAGCCCCCGGCGGGAACCGAGGGCTTCGTCTGAAGTTTTCGAACCGAGTTGGCGCTCGGTTCGGTGGGTTCTCACCCAATCCCTGAAGGGATCTGTCGATTTTGAAGGCCGACAGGTGCCACGGTAGCGCATACCCATCTGCAGGGCCAGATGACGCGCTATTCCGTGAGCTAAATCGTGATATTTCTTCTCTCGACGGCTCGCCGTCGAGAGTTGCTCGCGCCCAGTTCCGGCGCGCGCGTCGCACGTGGATTGTTGGCGCAGGCGCATCGCCGACGAGCTTGCCGATGTGGACTAGCCGCGAGGGCTGGCTCGACGAACTCGCCGCCTGGTCGGACGGTGACACCGGTCGAGCTGAACGGGCCAAGGTCAACATCAGCCACGCCATGGTGCTGCGCGTAGCCGCGGCACTGGCCGCGCGCGCCGACCACCGAACCGGGCGCAACTGTGCGCTTACCAATGCCGCTGCAGCGCAAGCAGCTAACTGCTCGGTTCGCACCGTGCGAACAGTGCGCGGTGTGCTACGCCAAGCACAGTTGGCCGTCGAAGCGCGCCGCGGCACGGGGTCCACGGCCACACCCGGATACGGCAGACGAGCCTCGGTATGGCATCTCGTGAGCAGGCGGGAACCTGTGGATAACGCGGGCGTTTGCCGCCTACCGCCATCACGTAGTGATAGGCGGTTAGGTCCTGTTGGTAAAAAATCACCAAGCGGCCGCACACGGCCGCCGACGAAGAATTCCTCGACAACCAAACCGGCGCAGCGCGGACGCTCCGCGCCGCGCCCGCTAGCAGTCCAGAAGCTCGCGGCCGGCATCATCGCAGGCAGCCGAGGCCTCGACAGCGTCCATCCTGGGCACATCTGCGACGCGCTGACCCGCTCTGGGTTGGACATTGATGCTTGGACGTCGACCGAGATCATCAAGGCTCTCAACGCCGACATGCGCATCACTGGCTGGAGCTGGCCAGATCGAATCGAACGCCCAGGCGCATTCCTGGCCGCCCGCCTGCGGCGAATTGCGAAGCCCGCTGCATCAGTGGCCGGTGGAGGACCGTCCGCTCGTAAGGAACACGTACCCACCGGGACTGTCGCTGCAGATCAGTCGCCGAACAGCAGAGTTGCGAGCACACCGGAAGGCCGCGCCGCTGCAAAGTCGCTGTTCCGCAGCGCGTTGGCACGACGGGCCGCCGAACGACGCGTTGCGGAATCGAGCATGGCGGCCGGCGCTGGTGTCGGTGGAGTGGTGGATACTGCGGGCACGGCTGGGGGAAGCACCGCTAGCGAAAACGCACCACAAAAGTGTATAGTCGTATACATACCAACGGCCGGGCGTGCGCGTCAGGTCACCGAATTCCCCAGGGGGAAAGCATGATTGCCATGAGTCTGCAGACCGTTGAGACACATGAATGGGAGATCCCCTCCTACAAGCTCGGCGCGTTCCAGGCAAAGATCGCCCAAGCCAACAAGCGGCTAGCCAAGGCGGGTCTCGATGCTCGGTTCGAGGTCTCCTACGAGGACTTCGAGGTGAAGAAGAACGTTGCCCGCGTTGACCACGCGGTGGTCAGCAATCACGCGCCGGTCTACGTCTACGAGCCGTGGGTGCGCGCGACGCTGACGGGCCCGCTGACCTTGCGGCACGGTCACTTCACCTTCGTCGCGCGCCTGGTGCCCGAAGAAGCCGGTATGACCGTGCATTCCGCTCCGGGGCAGGAACTCGGCGGGTATAGCCCTCGCGGTGACAACTCCTGCGATCACTGCCAGGTTGAGCGCAGCCGGATGCGGTTGTACTTGGTGCGTGATGATCGAGACGGATCGATCATCCAGCTGGGGCACTCCTGCATCGAGCTCTATACCGGCGTGAGCCCAAAAGGACTGTGGGCATTGACGTTTGATGAGGAGCTGGCGGATTTCACTAGCAATGACGTCGAGGGCGGGTTCGGTCCGAAGCACTACGGCGCATCGGTCGACCTGGTGTTGGCCTACGCATTCGCCCACTCCGACCGGGGCCGCGCCTACATCCCGTCGGGCATGTACTCCGAAACCTCCACCGTCAGCAGGGTGCGCACCAGCCTGTTCTTCGACATCGACAAACTCAGGGAAGCCGACCGGGAGTACTACCGCGCCAAGGCCGGCGAAGCGGCCGGCCACCTGGCCGACCCCGAGCTGCTCGCGGCCATCAAGGCCTCTGTGACCGAGACTGCCAAGGACAGCGACTACGGCCGCAACCTGCGCGTGCTGCTTGCGGGGGAGAGCGTCAGCGGCAAGAACGTCGGGATCCTCGGCTCACTGGTCAAGGTGTATGCCCGCCAGCAGCAGATCGAAGTCGAGCGCAAGGCCCACCCCGTGGTCGCCGGGTTCCTCGGCGACGTCGGCGAGCGCGTCAAGGACATCACTGCCACCGCGAAGACCGTCGTCTATCAGGACGGTGACTGGGGCACCACCACCTTCCTCGTCGCGATCGCCGACGACGGCCACACCTTGGTGTGGAAGGCCCACAAAGCGCTCGACGTCGAGGTAGGCCAGCGCTTCACGATCGGCGCGGCAACAGTCAAGGCGCATGACACCTACAACGAAGTCGACCAAACGGTGATCACCCGACCGAGCAAGTTCGAAGTCATCGACGCAACGGACGGAGCGTGACGACCACCGCTCACTCCGTCGTCACCCAGACGTCCGAATATGAGATCCATACCTTCACGACCGTCAGCCGAGATAAGGAGACGACATGACGCAGAGTTACCCCGACGTGGTCAACATGTGGGCATTGGCCCTGCAGGGAACGACCGCGAAGACGAACGAACTCTTGGTGTACGCGCTGGCCGATAACTCTGCTGACGGTGCAAAAAGGGCGGAGGCCGATCTCAAGGCTGCTCGGCCAGGAGAGTTCGTCGAGGTTGCCGTTCGCTTCGCGAACATGATGGACACCTCGATCCTGCATGTACAGCCGCACCTGTGGGGACTGTGGTGCGTGATGGAACGCACCGTTCCAGCATCCGAGTTCTTCGGCGCCCAACACCGCTAGGGCGGCATGGGCCGTCAAGAACGGACGGTCGGGGGAGATAGCAACTACCTGGAAAGGAAATCGATGTCCTTCGATGATCGGCCGGCGCCGAGCGAACCACTGCACCTGATTCTTGCCGCCGCGGCGTTTGATCACGCCGCGCAGAACGCGCAAGCCTGGGCGGGGCGCAACGACCGTGAGGCGGCGCCGATGTTCTCCCGGTTGGCCGAACTCTTCCGACTCGAACTTTCAGATCCCGCATGGTCGACCCGTCCGGCAACGATGGAAGCCATCGCGCTGTTAACGGACGCGTACGCAGCAGCCGCCGACACCGTCCGTCGCGCTGGCACCCGCACCGAACCCGGCCACGGCGAACTCCCACAGCAGGGTTGCAACTACGCCGCTGAGTGGCTACAGGCGCAAGCTGACACGTTCGCGATCATCGGCACCCAGATCGGGGAGCGGTTACCCGAGGAGCCCCATCAAGGGCAAGCGACGTTCGTGCGCGCCGGTGGCGGCAGCGAGTCTCCCGTCGTGCAGTTCGCCACTCTGGCCGTCTTGCACGACGACCAGATCAACGTGACCGTCCACAAGGACCCCCCCGGCCGCCGACGCCTACTTCCACGAGCACTTCCCGGAGCTGGACGCAGCGGCTCACCGCATCGACACGCACGCCATCAACGTCCTGGATCGCGATGATCCGCTCTGGCTTGATGGCGCGGAAGTCGAGTTCGCCACGCTCGTTGTCGTGCAGCACGGCCAGATCGATGTCACCGTCCACCAGAACGACGCATCGGCTCGCGTGGAGTTCCTCGACCGGTTCCCCGCAATTCGCGATCGGGCACGTGTGCGACATTGGATCGAATCCCATCGACCTAGAGTCCGCCAATAGGCCACCCCCCGAGTTCAAAAGACCCATCGCTGCACTTCAGAGCCCTGGTGTAGCCAAGCGTGCACCCTCGTTTCGTACCGTAGGACCATCCGGACGCCCGGTCGCGGAACCGATGAGAGGACCTACCCCGATGACTGCTATCACTGCGCACACGACGAAGCTGCTCATCTTCAACCACCCCGTGCCTGGGGCCCTGGAAGAGATGCCTATCGACTACTACCGCGAGTGCCAGCTCGCCGGCGCCGGCAGCGTCGAGGTCCAGCTGGACGCTGACCACACCGAGATCATCTCCGCCACCCGTTACGTGCCGGCCGGTGTCGGCGTCGGCGCTGTGGTCGCCGGTGAGGACGTGCTGCAGGTGCTCTGCACCGTCGCCGGCCGCGAGCCAGTCCTCATGCATGAGGTCACCGACTGGACCAGCTATACCGTGCGGCGCCCCCACCGATGAGGGCCGCCGCGTGAGCGACCTGAGCCCCGAAGACGTCGAACTCCTGGAAGCGCAAGTCCCAGTCGGTCTCCTGATGCCAGCGGACGAGACCATGCGCCTGGTCCACATCACCCGCGATGTCGTGGAAGTACACGTCGGAGCCGCGGCGGAGTCAGTCACCACTGCTGATGGGCTTGTGTTCTGGTTCGGCGCTGGTTCCGGGAACCTCGCGGTGAACCGGATGGCCACGTTGAACCTGCTGGCTGTATCGGGCTTCTCTGCTCGCACCGTCCCACTGTTGCGCGGTATTGCTTTGGTTACCGGTCAGAACGCCGGTCGCCCCGCCGGCCTGACAGACGATCAGATGGAGGCGCTCTCCCGAGAATCGGGGCCCGTGTGGTGGGTGAACTCGATACTGCGCATGCGCGTCGGACGCGATCGCCAGCACCGGCGCACCTGACACCGCTGCCGGGTTACCGGCAGTGCTGTGGACTCCGGTTGAGGAAGTTGATTTCGTCGGTGCCCTGACCGACGGAATCCGCGACTTGCGCCGGTACTACTTCATTGAAGGTGTCTGCACGATGGAGGAACAATGTGCAAATCGAGTGCCGAACCTGGTGGACCGCAGCGATGCAGCGGAGATACCCGCACAAGGGCAGAGCGCTCGGCCTCTGAGGTCGCTGCACTGCAGGCGCGCAGAGACGATCTGAAGCGAATGATGAGGATATGGGACGAGCCGCCCTCGCGCAGGGAGCGCTACTGGGACAGGCGTGCAGCAGGACTGGACGCGGACTCGAAGATTGGCACCGATGATCCGAATTCCCCGTTCTGGCCGGCTGCACAAGCGGCCGATGTGCGCAAGGCTGCGTCCGCCTTGTCGGAATCTGGTCAATCTGAGAGCACTACTGGACGAGTTGGCCGGGTGATCAACATGCTTACGGGGAAGGACTCATGACAACCCAGTTGGCATGAGTCCTTCCCCGACCCAGTGCGACCGCCAGCGCCGCCGGCTCGGCTTGAGTACGGCTGCGCAGAGGCCGAGGCCGCTAGCTGTTGTCACCCCAGGGGGAGAGTGCTCGCAGGATGTCGGCCAGGGCTCGGAGGATCTCGGCGATGCCGTCGGTGGATCCGGTCTGGGTGACGATGTAGGCGGCGGTGACGCACGGGACGATGATGGCGGCCACCAAAACGATCATGATGTCGTCCATGAGGACGCTCCTGACGGGCAAGCTGAGGTGCTGACCACGTGGTGTGCCCGATTGAGATGTGGTCCGTATATTCCCCGTTGGTTCTCGTCGATTCGACAGGCTGTGGGCGGGACTCAGTGCGGGGCTTCACCCTGTAGTGGCCAGGTCAGGCCACATATGGCCTACGCAGGTGTAGAAGGTTCGGATGGTCGATGGTGGGCGGCTCGGGTTCAGACCAGCTACTTGCGCGGGGACACGGGAGTTGAGCGCAGGCAGCGACGATCGCTAGACCGTGGCCCAGATGGGCGGTACAAGGCCGTGGCGCGCGTCAGCCGGCGTTCTTCTAACGAACTGCAGCATCAGCGCCTGCAAGTCGAAGGTCAGTCGTCGGTGGGCGGGAGCTTGCTTTCGGAGGCCAGGGCGTCGAGGTAGGCGTCGTGGTAGCGGATGATCGACATGCGCTCGATCGCGAATTGCTCCAGGACGGCGGTGACGAGTGGTTGGCCGCGCAACGAAGACTGAATTCGGTCGTGAGGCCAGTGGCCGAAGCTCATCATGTCGATGCCCAGGGCGTCTCGGGGGTGCTCGCGGGCTTCGTTGATGTCGTTGCGCACCGCCTCCAACTCGGTCTCCAGGCGACGTAGTGCTGATGCTGCGCGTCGCAGGTGTCGGTCGCGTTGTTCTTGGAGTAGTTGAATGCAGTCGTTCCAGGTGGGGATCTGGTCTTCGTGGAGGTAGGTGTGTCCGCCTCGGCCGCGTGTCATGCCGGGGAGGAGGTTGTCGGCGGCCATGAGTTTGAGGGTGTCGGTGGGGATGCCGGTGGTGTGGGCGACTTCGGAGAGTTTGACGTGTCGTGGTTCGGTCATGGTGGTGTGGCGTTCCTGTGCGCTGGTGGGGTTCTTCAGCATGGCAGCTAGCGCCCAGGGGGCCGAGACGCGGCGCTGTGCTGAGGGTGCCGGCGGTTGTCTGGGCCGGGGTTGGCCGGCGGAGCTGGGCTTGTTGGGGGTGACGTCACTGGTCGGTGGGTGACCGCGCTGGGGGTTGATCGAAGCACCGGGGTTCATGGGGAACGCTGACCCTCAGGTATTACGGTCGGTAGGATGATGGGCAACGGATGGGTGGGAGAGTGCCCGGGTGTGAGTCGGGGCGGTTCTGGTACGGTCCGGGCGGGGGTGTAGCGCCGCAGGCGCGATTGATCGAATATCGAATCATGTTGATACGCAACGAGTATGGTAAAGTAGGGCGTAGCCGGAACGGGAGTCGAGATGCCAAGTCGGGCAACAACCCTCGAGTCGGATCCGCCGGCCGGCATTCGCGACGAACTCACCGCAGTCGAGGCGAAGCCGAGACATGGTAGCCGAAAACGACTGCAATACAGTAAGATTGAAATCATGAACAATGGCGAAGCCATCACCACCAACGAATACCAAAACCGTTGCAGCACAACAATAAAGCGAGTGCGAGTGATGGCCGCAGGCCATCCAACCCAACTCCACAACACGAAAACCGTTGCCTAACAACAATACTCAA